>JAZTZT010000129.1:0-46269 GCA_045637605.1 Pilosibacter sp. | reverse complement strand
CCATTATACACAAAACCGGGCAAATTGGCAGTATGTCCGTATAGTTTTTAGTTCCATTTTTGTTGAAATGATGATATACTTAAATGTGACTCATCGGTAACGTATAAAATAGTAAAGCAGCAGAGTGATTCTGTACGTCTGCCGATTGAAAATAAGAAAGGAACATCATATCTATGAGTTTGTATATACCTGAGGGCTACAAACCGCAGATTGATTTAAAAGAGACACAGGTAGCCATCAAGACAGTAAAAGATTTTTTTCAGAAAGAACTTACAAAGCAGCTAAATCTGACACGAGTATCGGCACCATTGTTCGTTACACCGGAATCCGGCTTGAACGATAACTTAAATGGTGTAGAGAGACCGGTCAGCTTCGATATGAAAGAAGGACATCGTCAGGCGGAAATCGTTCATTCTCTTGCAAAATGGAAACGTTTTGCACTGAAGCAGTATGGTTTCCAACCGGGCGAAGGATTATATACAGATATGAACGCGATCCGTCGCGATGAAGACACAGACAATATTCATTCGATCTATGTGGACCAGTGGGACTGGGAGAAGGTGATCACGAAGGAAGAGAGAACACGTGAGACCCTGGAAGCGGTCGTAACAGCAGTATATAAAGCATTAAAGATCACAGAAGATTATCTGGCTTACGAGTATGATTATATTGGCCACTATCTTCCGGAACATATCAAGTTTATTACTGCACAGGAATTAGAGGATCTTTATCCGGAGCTGAATGCAAAAGAGAGAGAGTACGCGGCAGCGAAAGCGCATGGAGCGATCTTTATCGAGCAGATTGGTAAGGAATTAAATTCCGGTAAGCCACACGATGGTCGTGCACCGGACTACGATGACTGGGAGTTAAACGGTGATATTATCGTTTATTATCCGGTTCTGGACATTGCGCTGGAACTCAGTTCCATGGGTATCCGTGTCGATGAGGAAGCACTTGAGAGACAGTTAAAGATCGCCGGCTGTGAAGACCGAAAAGAACTGGCATTCCAGAAAGCACTTCTCGCAGGAGAACTTCCGTATACGATCGGTGGAGGTATCGGACAGTCACGTATCTGTATGTTTTATTTAAGAAAAGCACATATTGGTGAGATTCAGGCATCCATCTGGCCGGATGAAGTGCGTGAACTCGCAGAAAAAGCGGGAATTCCGCTCTTATAAATGCTGTTTAGGGGGTAACAAAAATGGCAAACGTACGTTTAGAAAAACTCAGAGCACTGATGGAAGCTCACAACATGGACGCATATTATGTACCGTCCTCCGACTTCCATGATTCCGAGTATGTGGAAGATTTCTTCCGCTGCCGTGCATATGTATCCGGTTTTACCGGCTCTGCAGGCACATTAGTTGTAACAAAGGATTTTGCAGGTGTATGGACTGACGGTCGTTACTTTGTTCAGGCGAAGAAAGAACTGGAAGGTCAGGACGTTGAACTGATGAAGATGGGTGAGGAAGGTGTTCCGACTATCGATGCATTCCTTGCTGAAAAGTTACCGGAGGGCGGCGTGTTAGGTATGGATGGCCGCGTGGTAAATACCGGTATTGGTCGTGGGTTCGAGAAGATCATTGCTAAGAAAAATGGTTCCATGGCGATCAAACACGATCTGGTAGGAGAAGTTTGGGATACAAGACCGGAACTGGAAGCTCCGGTTGTATGGGTTCTGAAAGAGGAGTTCTCCGGTGAATCTACACAGTCTAAAGTTGCAAGACTAAGAGCAGAGATGGAAGAAAAAGGTGCAGACCTTCACGTGATCTCTACTCTGGATGATATTGCATGGCTCTTAAATATCAGAAAAGAAACAACAGACGGAAACGTACTTCCGACTGCCCATGTTCTGGTTGCAAAAGATTCTCTGCGCCTGTTTATCAACAGCAGCCGCTGCAGTGACGAGGTTATGGCTTATTTTGCTGAGAACAACATTCAGGTTGAAAAATACGAAGACATCTACGATGCAGTTGCAGCAGTAAAAGAGCAGAAGATTTTGTTAGAGCCGGATAAGGTGAACTATGCACTCTCTTCCAGCATTGACGCAAGCAATATTGTGATCGAGGCGATGAATCCGACATCTCTGATGAAAGCGGTAAAGAATCCGGTTGAGGTGGAGAATTTAAGAAAATGTCATATTAAAGATGGCGTTGCCCTTACAAAATTCATCTATTGGATCAAGCAGAATGTTGGCAAGATCGAACTTTCTGAAACAGAAGCTGCAGAGAAGTTAGAAGAGTTCCGAAAGGCTCAGGAAGGTTACCTGGGACCGAGCTTCAGTACAATTTCTGCATATGGTCCGAATGCGGCTATGTGTCATTATCATGCGACAAAAGAAAACGAATCTATGGTAGAAGCAAATGGTTTCTATCTGGTTGACTCCGGCGGACAGTATTATGACGGTACAACAGATGTTACAAGAACTATCGTAGTTGGTCCGGCTACAGAGGAAATGAAGAAACACTTTACATGGGTCCTCATGGGCACCCTACGTCTTGCAAATGCAAAATTCCTCCACGGTTGTCGTGGTATGAATCTGGATTACCAGGCAAGAGGTGCATTGTGGCAGCAGGGACT
The DNA here is from genome assembly GCA_045637605.1 of Pilosibacter sp. Classification (GTDB taxonomy): domain Bacteria; phylum Bacillota; class Clostridia; order Lachnospirales; family Lachnospiraceae; genus Pilosibacter. The sequence continues at coordinate 43,689 of JAZTZT010000129.1, read as the reverse complement.
TGACTTCAATCATGGTACTGGTCACGGTGTTGGTTTCCTTTCCAGCGTACATGAGCGTCCGAACGGAATCCGTTGGAAAATTGTTCCGGAGCGTATGGACAGCTGTATTTTGGATGAAGGTATGTTCCAGTCTGACGAACCGGGTCTCTACATTGAAGGAAGCCACGGAATCCGTACGGAAAACCTTCTGATCTGTCACAAGGCAGAGAAAAATATGTATGGTCAGTTCATGAATTTCGAGACATTAACCTTCACTCCGATCGATCTGGATGGCGTGGATATTTCTGTGATGGAGCCGTCTGACGTTCGTATGTTAAATGCGTACCACAAGGAGTGTTATGAAAAACTTTCTCCGTACATGACAGAGGAAGAAAACGAGTGGTTAAAAGAAGCAACAAGAGCAATCGGAGAGGGATATACATGGACAATTTAAAAGCATTAAATAAAGAAATCCTTGTTACAATTCCGGTTAACGAGGCGCACAAAAAATATTTGGAGGAGAAGGCTTCTTCTGGTAAATATTCTTGCGTGTTCCGTTATATTCCGGGCAAAGAAGTGACAAAAGAAGATGTGAACCGTGCAAACGTGATCATCGGTAATCTGCCGCCAGCCTTGGTTCAGGGCGCTGAAAATCTGGAATGGTACCAGCTCAACTCCGCAGGTGCAGATCAGTATACAAAACCGGGCATTCTTCCGGAAGGTTGTGTACTGACAAATGCGACAGGTGCTTATGGTCTGGCTGTGTCTGAGCATATGCTCGCACTGACATTTGACCTGATCCGTCGTCTGAACCAGTATCATAGAAATCAAGCAGAGCATCTCTGGCAGTGGAAAGGAAATCCGATGGGAAGCATTATTTCCGTAGAGGGTTCAACTGTACTTATTATGGGTATGGGCGATATCGGCGGAGATTACGCGAAGAAAGTAAAAGCACTTGGCGCTTATACTATTGGCATCAGAAGAACAAATAAAAACAAACCGGAGTATCTGGATGAGCAGTATACTCTGGATGAAATCGATAATCTCCTTCCGAGAGCAGATATCGTTGCGATGGTGCTTCCGGGCGGCGAAGCGACTCATCATCTGATGGACGAGAGAAGACTTCGTCTGATGAAGAAAGGCTCCTATCTGATCAATGTTGGCCGTGGCAATGCGATCGACCCGAAAGCATTATTAACTGTCATGCAGGAAGGTCATCTTGGCGGCTGTGGTCTCGATGTAACAGAACCGGAACCGCTTCCGGCTGATGATCCGCTTTGGGATTGCGGCAATGTGGTGATTACTCCGCACGTTGCAGGAAACTTCTTCCTCCAGGAGACATTCGAGAGAATTGTTCGTATCGCGGGTGGTAATCTGGAAGCATGGGCAAATGACGGAGAGTTTACAACGATCGTGGATTTTGCAACAGGTTATAAGAAATAAAATATGATAAAGGCTGCTGTAGCGATGCTATGGCAGCCTTTTCAATTGCAGAGCGCATCTCCTTGTGATAAAATGTAATCGTGAAAATTTGCGTCAAGGTGAGGTGACAGATTATGTCATATATTTCATTTGAAGATGTACAAAAGATATATCAGATGGGGGAAGTGACCATTCATGCTGTGGATGGTGTCAACTTTCATATTGAGAAGGGCGAATTTGCGATTATTGTTGGACCGTCCGGTGCCGGAAAGACAACGGTTTTGAATATGTTGGGCGGTATGGATGCTTGTTCCGGAGGTATTATCCAAGTGGATGGAGCTCTTGTCAGCAACTATAATTCCAGGCAGTTGACTACGTATCGTCGTCATGATATCGGCTTTGTTTTCCAGTTTTATAACCTGGTACAGAATCTGACAGCACTTGAAAATGTAGAACTGGCAGCTCAGATCTGTAAGAATCCTCTGGATGCGAAAGAGGTTCTGGAACACGTAGGACTTGGGCACAGATTAGGAAACTTCCCCGCACAGCTTTCTGGTGGTGAGCAGCAGCGTGTGGCGATTGCTCGTGCTTTGGCAAAGAATCCGAAATTGCTTCTTTGCGATGAACCAACGGGTGCTCTTGATTATGTGACCGGAAAACAGATTTTAAAGTTATTGCAGGATACTTGTCGTCAGGAAGGAATGACTGTCGTTGTAATCACGCACAATACGGCATTGACTCCGATGGCAGACCGTGTGATCCGCATTAAAAATGGAAAAGTAGCATCGATGGAACTAAATGAACATCCGACACCGGTGGAGGAGATCGAATGGTAGGAAAAGGAAGAAAGAATCGTTTGCTTACCGATGCGTTTCGCGAGGTGTGGAATACTCGCAGCCGCTTTTTCTCGATTTTGATTTTATCAGCGTTAGCGGTTGCGTTTCTTTCTGGAATTAAGATCACAGCCCCGGATATGCAGCATACAGCCGATAAGTATTATGATGGTCAAAATGTCATGGACGGTTATGTAATGTCTACATTGGGTCTGGTCGATGAGGATATTGATGCATTAAAGACTGTAGAAGGAATTCAAGATGTAGAGGGCGGCTATACGCTGGATGCAAAAGCGTTGGACGGCGTTGTGATCGTGCGTTCCATTCCGGAGCGCATGAATATGCTGGAACTTTTGGATGGAAGATGGCCGGAAGCGACGAATGAATGCGTGACAGAAGAAAATCTTCTGATACAGTTGGGTGTCCAGATTGGAGACAGTTTACCGTTTGTAGTAGATCAGGATAATGAGGACGCGCTGGAGACTTTTGACTATACGATCGTCGGAACTGTGAAGAGTCCGTTATACATGGGGCCGGATCGTGGAACTTCCTCTCTTGGAACTGGTTCTGTAGATGGCTTTGTGTATATACCCAAGGAGAGCTTTACGTTAGACTATTATTCCGTTGCATTTTTTACAGCAGACGGTTTGATGGAACTCAACACTTACAGTGATGAATATGATGATCGAATCGATGCTCTGATTGACAGCATGGAATCATTTGCAGATGAGCGAGCGGTTCTTCGAAGGGAAAATCTGGTGGCTGATGCACAGGCGGAGATTGATGATGCATGGGCGGAACTTAATGATGTTAAAGTTGATGTTGAGGAAGAACTTGCAGATGCATGGCAGGAACTTCTGGATGGACGTCAAGAATTGGATGACGGTTGGAAAGAGTATTATGACGGTATTCAAGAACTGGAAGACTCTGTGGCTGAAGCAAATCAGGAAATTGCAGACGGTGAAAAAGAACTTGCAGATGCGCTGATCGAGTTAAATGATGCAGAAGTTAAACTTGCGGATGGACGAAAAGACCTGGATGATGGTTGGAAAGACTATGAGGAAGGTGTTGCTGAGTACTATGAAGGATACCAGAAATATCTGGATGGTAAGGCAGAATACGAAGATGGTCTGAAAGAATACCAGGATGGACAGAAAGAGATTAAAAAGGGTAAGAAGGAACTGGCAGCGGCGAAGACGACACTAGATGCAAGTGAAGCAGAATTTTCGCAGGGAAAAGCACAGTTTGATCAGGTGGCAAGTGCAATCTGGATGATTGCCAGTGCTTCCAACTGTGGATATCAATCTCCGGATGGATTGATCGCCGGTGCAGCAGCCGGAGATTCGATCGCATCCATGGTTATAGAACAGTCATTGGCATATTTGCCATTTATTCCAATGGATTCCAATATGGTAGTCGAAAGTTACTTAGGGCTGCAGGCCGGACGGACACAGTTGGATCAGGGATGGAAGGAGTACTATAGCGGTAAAGAAGAACTGGAAGACGGATCCGAGGAACTGGTTCTGGCTAAAAATAAGCTGGCAGATGCGAAGGCAGAACTGACAGATGCAGAGGAAGAGCTTGCGGAAGGTAAGAAGGAACTGGATGAAGCATTGACTACGCTGTTAGAGGCAGAAGAAGAGCTGAAAATCGGTCGTGAAGATCTGGATCATGGATGGACAGAATATTACGATGGATTGGAAGAACTTGCAGATGCACGTGTTACTTTAATAGAAGAAGTTGCTGATGCTGAGATAGAGCTTGCAGACGCTCTTGTAGAGTTAAATGACGGAGAGCAGGAATATGCAGATGGTCTCATAGAATATGAAGATGGTAAACAGGAGGCGGCAGAGGAAATCGCAGATGCAGAAGTAAAACTGGCAGATGCGCAGTCGGAATTGGATGATATCGACGAGTGTGAATGGTATGTTCTCAGTCGTAAGACCAACGTTGGAATCGCAAGTTATGGACAGGACTCACAGAGGATCAGTAATCTTGCAGATGTGTTCCCAATTATTTTCTTCCTTGTTGCAGCACTTGCGTGTCTGACCACCATGACAAGAATGGTGGAAGAACAGCGTACCCAGATAGGTTCTATGAAGGCCCTTGGTTTCAGTTATGTGGCTATCAGTGTAAAGTATATTGGTTATGCGTTTGCGGCTAGTTTCATTGGTGGAATCATCGGATTGCAGGTTGGAAAATTGATCCCGCTTGTCATTGCCAATGCATTCAATATCATGTATGTGATGCCGCCGTTGGAATTTATGTTCCAACCGTTTGTAAGTATCACGGCAGTTTTTGCAGCAGTCCTTTGCACGACGGGTGCAGCCTTGTGGGCATGTGGTTCCACTTTGGCGGCAGCCCCTGCAGCGCTTATGCGGCCAAAGGCACCGCGAGCCGGAAAACGTGTATTTCTGGAATATATCGGACCGTTGTGGAGAAGTCTGAACTTCACGTGGAAGGTAACTATGCGAAACCTGCTTCGCTATAAACGTCGATTCTGGATGACTGTAATCGGTATTGGCGGGTGTACAGCATTGATCGTAACCGGTTTTGGTCTTCACAACTCTATTTTCGAGATCCTGGATAAACAGTTTGATGAGATTTTACTGTACGATGTGGCAGTGGGTTTGGAAGAAGAGATTAACGAGGATGTGCGTCAGGATATGTATCAGTATCTGGATGAAACCTTAGAAATTGATCGTTGGCTGACATGTCATAACGAAATGGTAGACAGTTCCAGTGAAACAGCAGTGGAGAATGGTGTGACGATCGTAGCGGTAAATGACAAAGAAGAGTTAGATTCCTTTGTTGATCTGAGACATCGTCTCAATTCTGCAGAAGTAATATGGTCAGATGAGGGTGTTGTTATCACGGAAAAACTTTCAGAACTGTTAGATTTGAAAATCGGAGATGAGATCACGCTTGACGGAGATCGTCGTGTGGATGTTCCGATCGTCGATATTACAGAGAATTATACACAGCATTATATCTATATGACAAAGAAGTATTATGAAACGGTGTTCGATACAGAAGCTGATGATAATGTAGTATTTCTTGCATATTCCGATGAGGGTATCGATGCTTCTACGGAGGATGAGATTTCTCAGAAAATCTCAACAACGATGATGGAGATGGAAGGTGTTGCAACATTTTCACGTATTGCATCCCTTCGCGAAACATTTACAGAAAGCATGGTCAGCATCGATTACGCAGTGGTCATTGTCATTGTAGCGGCAGCTGTGCTTGCATTTGTCGTATTGTATAACTTGACAAATATCAATATCACGGAGCGAACAAGAGAACTGGCGACTCTGAAGGTATTGGGATTTTATGATGGAGAGACGTCTGCATACGTATATAGAGAAAATATTTTCCTGACCATATTCGGTATTATGATGGGATTGGTTATGGGAAGGTTCCTCCACAGTTGGTTGATTCTGACTGTAGAGGTCAATCAGGTTATGTTCGGACGTACAGCGCCGATGTATGCCTATGTGTATGCTGCAGTCCTTACGGTTCTGTTCTCAGCCATTGTAAACGTTGTTGCCCATTATAAACTGAAAAAAGTAGATATGGTCGAAAGTTTAAAGACAGTAGAATAATGTTTTTTGACTTTGTATAGTATTTATGGTATCATAGTATAGTAATAGTTTCGTATTAATATGAAGGAGGTATTTTATGCCATACGTAGAAGAGGTTGGTTTACAGTATCACTTAAATATAAAACCGGGTGATGTGGGAAAATATGTGATCTTACCTGGTGATCCGAAACGATGCGCCAAGATCGCAAAATACTTTGACGATCCGCAGTTGATCGCAGATAACCGTGAGTATGTGACATATACCGGATATTTAGATGGTGAAAAGGTTAGTGTTACATCCACCGGTATAGGTGGCCCGTCCGCATCGATCGCATTGGAAGAACTTGTAAAATGCGGCGCTGAGACATTTGTTCGTGTCGGAACTTGCGGCGGTATGGATATCAATGTAAAGGGTGGAGATATCATTGTTGCAACTGGTGCGATCCGTATGGAAGGAACTTCAAAGGAATATGCTCCGATCGAGTTTCCTGCAGTAGCAGATATTGATATTGTCAATGCGCTCAGACAGGCTGCGGGAAATCTTGGATATCCGTATCATACGGGCGTGGTTCAGTGTAAAGATTCCTTCTATGGACAGCACAATCCGGAATTGATGCCGGTAAGCTATGAATTGGAAAATAAATGGCAGGCGTGGCTAAAACTTGGATGTAAAGCATCTGAGATGGAATCTGCAGCATTGTTTATTGTTTCTAGTTTCCTTGGCGTACGTTGTGGATCCTGTTTCCTCGCAGTGGGAAATCAGGAACGTGCGAAAGCAGGTTTGGACAACCCGGTTGTTCATGACACCGAAGGAGCGATCAAAGTAGGTATTGAAGCGTTACGTATTTTGATCCGACAGGATAAAGAAAAAAATAAATAAAGAGGTATTTTATGACATATAGAGAAGTCCTATCAAAGGTAGATCATACTTTATTAAAACAGCAGGCTACATGGGAACAGATCAAGCAGATCTGTGATGATGCAGCAACATTTGGAACTGCATCTATCTGTATTCCGCCGTCTTATGTGAAAGCATGTGCAGAGTATTTGGATGGCAAAGTTCCGGTTTGCACGGTCATTGGTTTTCCGAATGGATACAATACAACCGCGGTGAAGGTATTTGAAACTCAGGAAGCAGTGAAAGAAGGCGCAGAAGAGATCGATATGGTAATCAATATCGGCTGGGTGAAAGATGGTCGTTACGATCTGATCCTTGAGGAAATCAATGCGATCAAAGAAGCTTGCAATGGAAAACTATTAAAAGTTATTATTGAAACCTGCCTGCTGACAGAAGAAGAAAAGATTCGCATGTGTCAGGTAGTGAATGAATCCAATGCAGAATATATCAAGACCTCTACCGGATTTTCAACATCCGGAGCGACCTTTGACGATATTGCACTGATGAATGCCAATATGGCAGAAGAAAAGATGATCAAAGCTGCCGGAGGAATCGCAGATTTTTATGATGCAGTGAAGTTTATCGGACTCGGTGCAGATCGTCTGGGAACCAGCCGACTGGCAGATCAGATTAAAAAAGGAGGAATGGATTTAGATGCAGAAATTTAATCGTGTGTTTGTTCTTGTAATCGATTCTCTCGGAATTGGTGAAATGCCGGATTCTGAAAAATTTGGAGATGTAGGCGTTAATACTTTAGGCCATATCGCTGAGAAGATGGAAGATTTCTACATTCCGAATATGCAGAGACTTGGTATTGCGAATCTTTGTGATCTTGACGGCCTTGCTCCGATCGAGAAGCCGCAGGGGTACTATATGGAAATGTACGAGACCAGCAACGGTAAAGATACGATGACCGGCCACTGGGAGATGATGGGCATTCACACTACAAAGCCATTCCAGACATTCACAGATACAGGATTCCCGCCGGAGCTGATCGCAGAGCTTGAAAAACGTTGCGGACGTAAAGTTATTGGCAATAAGAGTGCCAGCGGTACAGAAATTCTGGATGAACTTGCAGAAGAAGAGATCGCAACAGGAAATATGATCGTGTATACATCCGCAGACTCCGTTCTTCAGATCTGCGGTAACGAAGAAACATTCGGTCTTGAAGAGTTATACCGCTGCTGTGAGATCGCAAGAGAGATCACAATGAAGGAAGAGTGGTGTGTAGGTCGTGTTATCGCAAGACCGTATCTTGGAAAGAAGAAAGGCGAATTCGTTCGTACAAGCAATCGTCACGATTACGCGATCAAACCAACAGGAAATACAGCCCTTAACATCTTAAAAGATAACGGTTATGATGTAATCTCCGTTGGTAAGATCAATGATATCTTTGTGGGTGAGGGTATTACAGCAGCTCACAAATCCAAATCGTCTGTTCATGGAATGGAACAGACGATTGAAATTGCCGGAACTGAATTCCGCGGTGTTTGCTTCGTAAACCTGGTAGACTTTGATGCTCTCTGGGGTCACAGAAGAAATCCGGTTGGATATGGTGAAGAGTTAGAGAAATTTGATGAGAAGCTTGGCGTGTTAATGTCTGAGCTTAAAAACGATGATCTTCTGATCATTACAGCAGACCATGGAAATGATCCGACATATACAGGTACTGATCACACAAGAGAGAAAGTTCCGTTCCTTGCTTACTCCAAAGCATTTGAGGGAAGCGGACTTCTTCCGGCAGTAAACAGCTTTGGTACGATCGGTGCAACAATTTTAGAGAACTTCGGTCTTGAGGCAGAAGAGCATATGATCGGTGAGTCTGTGCTGGAACAGCTGAAGTAAGTGTGTATTTAATTGAGGAAATGTTTTTTAAAAAGAGCATTTCCTCTTTTTGTTCATTCCCATATGCTGTATCTATAGGTTTCTCACATACTGAAAGTGCCAGATATTTAGAGGAGTGCACAATTGCTATATTTATTTTGACTAAGCTAAATATATTTAGACAACAAAAAAGCTCTTGATCACTCAAGAGCTTAAGTAGCGGAAGGGAGATTCGAACTCTCGACACTACGGGTATGAACCGTATGCTCTAGCCAACTGAGCTATTCCGCCATATAAAAGGAGCCTTTCATAAGAAAGGCAGTAGCGGAAGGGAGATTCGAACTCTCGACACTACGGGTATGAACCGTATGCTCTAGCCAACTGAGCTATTCCGCCATATAGAGTGGGGCCTACAGGGCTCGAACCTGTGACCCTCTGCTTGTAAGGCAGATGCTCTCCCAGCTGAGCTAAGACCCCGTAACTCTTGTCGTTTCGTGTTAATCACTTGCGACTTTGGTAGTATAACTTATCATTTATAAAATGTCAACACTTTTTTTATAAATATTTTTTTTCTTTTTTCTACAATATATGGTATAATAACGTAGAGTATACTACTGTAAGTATGTCGGGAGGCACTATGTATCAGTTTATTGTGAATCCCAGCGCAGGAGCCGGAAAAGGATACCGTATTTGGAAGCGTCTGGAGCGACAGCTTGAAAATGACAGTGAGGAATATCGCGTTTTCTTTACAGAACGTCAGGGAGATGCGGCTGATATCGCCAAAACTTTGACTGCTGATAAAGATGAGGCGAAGATTTTGGTTGTCGTTGGTGGAGAAGGAACTTACAATGAGGTTCTGAATGGTGTTTCTTTTAAAGGAATGATAACACTTGGTTATGTTCCGGCAGGATTCCGCAACGCGCTATCAAAAGGATTTCAATCATATGTAAAAGTAAACGGACAGATAAAGCGGGTGCTTCACCCGAAGTATTATCGTATGATGAATTATGGTGTTCTGACAAGCGGAGGAGACGAGATCTTCAATCGAAGATTTGGAGGACGCTGCGGTATTGGTCTGGATGCAGCAATTTGTCATAATTTGTTATGCTCGTCTGCGAGAACACAGATGAGCAGGTTTCGTATGAATCGGATGCTACAGTTCTGTATTGGTATGAAACAGCTGGCTCTGGCAAAACCTGTAAAGGGATACATTATCTTTGATCAGACGAAACGTGTGGAATTTAATCATCTGTACTTTGTGACATTCCATGTATGTGGAGAAGATCAGAAGAAAAAGAAGAAGGTTTCAGAGCATTTAGATTCGGACAGTGGCAAGATGAAAGTTTATGTGGCGAACAGCTCGAAAAAGAGCAATATGGTACCAATCTTAAAAGATGTAGTCATGGGTGTTCGTAAGAAAGAGCGAGGAGTTCGTGTGTACGAGTGCAATGAAGCTTCTGTACATCTGAGTAGACCGTTGGCAGTTCATGTTGACGGCGAGAGCTGTATGTGCCAGCAAGATATGGAGATTCGTTGTATTCCTAAGAGGATCCGTGTGATCGGATCCTAAGGATACAGCTGTATGATATATGGATCGGTAAGATTCAGGAGAGATGAGGGCGAAATTATGAGAATCGGTCAGGGATATGATGTGCATCGACTGGTGGAAGGCAGAAAGCTGATTCTCGGAGGAGTAGAAATTCCTTATGAGAAGGGGCTGTTAGGCCATTCAGATGCAGATGTGATCGTACATGCGATCATGGACGCGCTTCTTGGTGCAGCTGCGCTTGGAGATATTGGTGAACATTTTCCGGATACAGATGAAAAATATAAAGGCATTTCCAGTATTGAACTTTTAAAGTGTGTGGGTGGACTTCTCGCTGAGAATGGATTTATGATCGAGAATATCGATTCAACAATTATTGCTCAGAGACCGAAGTTGTTGAATTACCGTCCGCAGATGATGGAAAATATTGCAGCAGCGCTTGGGGTTGAGAAACATCAAGTCTGTGTGAAGGCAACTACCGAAGAAGGAATGGGATTTACCGGAACAGGAGAAGGTATTTCTGCACAGGCGATCTGCCTGCTTTCAACGGTTGCAGATTTTAATTATGACGATAGAATGGGGCGTGATGGCGGCTGTGGCGGCTGCCCGGGCTGTAGACACGAGTAGATGAAAGTGGCTTGCATCTGTATCAGAGAAGTGGTAAGATGTGGGTAAGTTTGTTTTGAAAAAGAATCTATTACATGAATATAAGGAGCAGAGTATGAAAATTTTTAATACGCTTACAAGAAAGAAGGAAGATTTTGTCCCATTTGTTCCGGGCAAAGTAAATATGTATACATGTGGTCCGACTGTCTATCATTTTGCACACATCGGTAACCTCAGAAGCTATATCATGGAAGATGTTTTAGAAAAGGTTCTTCGTTATTCCGGTTATGATGTGAAACGTGTAATGAACATCACAGACGTTGGTCACCTTTCTTCCGACGCAGATACAGGCGAAGATAAGATGCTGAAAGGTGCAAAGAGAGAGAATAAGACGATCATGGAGATCGCTCAGTTCTATACAGATGCATTTTTCTCTGATTGTGCAAAACTGAACATTAAAACACCGGATGTTGTTGAGCCGGCTACAAACTGTATCGACAGCTTTATTGAGATGATCGAGAAGCTTCTTGAGAAGGGATATGCTTATCAGGCAGGCGAAAACATCTACTTTGATACATCAAAGTTAGATGATTATTATGTATTTGGTAATCACAGTGAAGATGACCTGATGGTTGGTGTTCGTGATGATGTTACAGAAGATACAAATAAGAAGAATAAAAACGACTTCGTTCTCTGGTTCACAAAATCTAAATTCGAAGATCAGGCATTAAAATGGGACAGCCCGTGGGGCGTGGGTTATCCGGGATGGCACATCGAGTGCTCCTGCATCAGTATGAAGCACCTTGGCGAGTATATGGATATCCATTGTGGCGGTATCGACAACATGTTCCCGCATCACACAAATGAGATCGCACAGAGTGAAGCATATCTGGGTCACAAGTGGTGTAACTACTGGTTCCATGTACATCATTTAAATGACCAGTCTGGTAAGATGAGTAAATCCAAAGGAGAGTTCCTGACAGTTTCCTTGCTGGAGTCCAAGGGATACAATCCGCTGGCATACAGATTGTTCTGCTTACAGTCTCACTATAGAAGTCCGCTTGTATTCTCTTATGAGGCTCTTGATCAGGCAGAGGGTACTTATAAAAAACTGAAAAAACGTATCGCAAACCTGGAAAAAGACGGTGTTGTGGATGAGGCAGCCATTGCAGAATATAAAGAGAAATTTGTTGAGGCAGTTGGCAACGATGTAAATACATCCATGGGTATTACTCTGCTCTATGATGTATTAAAGGCTGAGCTGAACGGTGCGACAAAACGTGCGATCATCGACAGCTATGATTATGTTCTCAGCCTTGATCTCTTGAAGGAAGAGGTACAGGAAGAAGAGAGCGGTGTAGATGCAGAGCTTGAGGCTTATGTACTTGCAAAGATCGAAGAGAGAAAAGCTGCAAAGAAAGCAAAAGATTTTGCTCTTGCTGATGCGATCCGCAATGAACTGTTAGAGCATGGTATCATCATTAAGGATACAAGAGAGGGCGTAAAATGGGAGAAAGCTTAAGCTTTTTTAAAGAGGCATTTCAGCTTGAAGAAGTTGATGCTGGGATGTACTCACCGTTGGTATTGGCTTACGTCGGAGATGCTGTTTATGAGATCATGATCCGCACGAAAGTCGTAAATGGCGGCAGTGTGCAAGTCAATAAACTTCATAAACATTCTGCAGCACTGGTTAAAGCAGAGACGCAGGCGAAGATGGTCATGGCTCTTATGGAAGAATTCACAGAAGAAGAGATGGCAGTGTACAAGAGGGGCAGAAATGCGAAATCTTATACAATGGCGAAAAATGCTTCTATGAAAGATTATCGTATGGCGACCGGATTTGAGGCACTTGTAGGTTATTTATATCTTTCAGAGAACCATCAGAGACTGGTGGAACTGGTGAGCCACGGACTTGAAAAGCTCGGGGAAATGGAGAAGTAAAATGAGATACGAAGAATTAACAATAGAAGGACGCAATGCTGTTATGGAGGCGTTTCGTTCCGGTAAGACCATTGACAAACTGTTTGTACTGGATGGTTGTCAGGACGGTCCGGTAAAATCTATCGTTCGTGAAGCGAAGAAGCATGATACGATCGTGAATTTCGTTGCAAAAGAGCGTTTGGATCAGCTTTCCGATACCGGTCATCATCAGGGCGTAATTGCTTTTGCAGCTGCATATGAGTATGCAGAGGTGGAAGATATCCTTAAGATTGCAGAAGAGAAGGGTGAACCACCGTTTGTATTTCTGTTAGACGGTATTGAAGATCCACACAACCTTGGTGCAATCATCAGAACCGCAAATCTTGCAGGTGCCCATGGTGTGATCATTCCGAAGAGAAGAGCCGTTGGTTTGACTGCGACTGTAGCCAGAACTTCCGCAGGTGCATTGAACTATACACCAGTTGCGAAGGTTACCAATATGGCAAACACGATCGAAGAATTGAAAGAGAAAGGTATGTGGTTTGTCTGCGCAGATATGGGTGGTGAAGTGATGTACCGTTTGAATCTGAAGGGTTCTATCGGTCTTGTCATTGGCAATGAGGGAGATGGAGTGAGCCGTCTTGTGAAAGAGAAGTGTGATATGATCGCTTCCATTCCGATGAAGGGCGATATTGATTCTCTCAATGCTTCTGTAGCAGCAGGTGTACTGGCTTATGAAATCGTAAGACAGAGACTTGGTGCAAAATAGATATGAGAAAGAGATTAGGGCGGATATCCGATGGGGTATCCGCCTTATTATATAATATTGACCAGTTAATCTTCCAGGGTTAATACCTGATACATATTTGACCAAGGATTGCCAATAATATAGCTAGTATAAACTCTGCCGGGTCGTACATTGATGCTATAAGTGAGCAGAGGATTATTGACCGCACAGCCCGGACAGGAAGTTCCGGTAATGACCGCAAATACAAGCTGTGGAAGTTCATTAAAGGTTGAAACATTTATTTGAGAATTTGTAACAAAGAAAGTATAATTGCCTGCAGTCGCCTGCTTGAGAGAAGTTACTTCTTTATAACCGACACCAGCAAATACAATCTGATTATTGAACAGTCGAACATCGTAATTAGAACCATTGTAAGACATATTGGCGACGCGGATGCATCCGGAACCAGATGGTACATTGGTACAACCCATATCCGAGACTTTGGTCAATGTAACACCGCCGTTCGTATCCAGAATAACCATGGTAATACGTTCACCGGAAATAAATGCAAGTGTCTGTTGATAGAGGATTGGCCCATTGGTACGGCGGACTGTCACCGTGTGGAAACCATCAGAAATCTGAGAGTAGTTTGAAATCGTTGCGAAAGTGGAACCGGAGAATACATTTTGACCATCGATGAGGACATCCAGATTCATTCCATTGGTCGTTGCGTTCAGGAAACGGACCTGGCCCAAATAAGTAATGGACGGGATGTTAGGCGTCGGGAATGGGAACATTGGAAAATCCGGTCGAAAATCAGGACGCAGATCCGGCCACTGCATATTTCCCGGATAAGCCGGACGTCCGCCTTCCGGAGCGATTGGTGTAGTGGGGATGTTTGCAATGTCATCGCCAGGATATGCCGGTGTACCACCGGGAGGTGCGACAGGAGTAGAGGGAATCTGCCCTGGATCCTGCCATCTTCCAGAGGAAACATTCGACTCTTCCGGGGTGAAGTTTGGAGTTGTATTGGTATCAGGCATGAGAAACCTCAGCGTTCTTTTTGCTATATGATATGAAAAGGAATGAAAAAAGTTCCTGTTGACAAAAAAACGTATGCGTGATAATATATCAAAAGTTTCTAGTTATGCTACTATAGCTCAGTAGGTAGAGCGCATCCTTGGTAAGGATGAGGTCTCCGGTTCAAGTCCGGTTAGTAGCTTGCGCGTAGACAGAGAGCAGTGCGAAAAAAGAAAAGAGAGAATTCTAGTGTTATGCTTGCATATAAGCTAGAATTCTCTCTTTTCTTTTTTCATAGGGCACGAGCCCGCGACCAGTTCTTATTTCTGCTTGATCGGTTCCGGATTTGTACGCTCGATCAGTACTGCTTCACGATCGATCACCGGTCCCATATGATAATATCCTTCTGTAAGTTCATTCAAACGGGCAAAGGAAATGCGTCTATTCGCTTTTTTGGGCTGATCGAGGATAAATTCGATTCCGTCCTGGAAATAGAGTTGGTCAAAATCAGGATCATCCAACTCCTCATAATAAGGATCAAACATAAGAACGTGATCATCTTCAATTTCTGTTAATAAAACGTAATGTGCAACATCAATATAGAGACGGAGAACGACTACACCGCCATTTTTGATAAAATTGCAGATACGGTGATCTTTTTCAAATACGACATCCTGACGACCGAGAAATTTACAATAAACGGGGAAGTTGCGTCCCATACTATAATCATTTAAAAAGCTTGCCATGAAGCGCATAGCAGCGCAGGAAGTACCGTGTTTGCCGATTTCTCCTTTGGTGTTATGAGCATCGTTACAATAGAGCATAATAAATTTTGCAAGATCCGGCGGAAGCTCCTCGCGTTCAAATAAATATCGGAAAGCATTTAACAGAGAAACCGGTCCGCAGTCAAATTCTGTGGATTGATAGTTTAATAAATTTTTCATGTCAGAACCTCTTTTCGTATTTATTCTGTCTTGATGGAATGACTCCAGAGTGATTGTAATATAACTTGATTAGCGTAATTTGTCAATAATTTGGGTGAAAATGTGGAGATTATATGCTGAGTTTTGTAGAAAATAACCAGAAATATTGACAGAATAATAACATAACGGTATAATTAATTCGATAATTTATACTGGGTAACCAGAGATAATTGTTAAGCTTTAATTAATCAGGAGGTAGTAAATATGAGAAAAGGCTTTCCGAAAATTATCAGTGTTGTCCTATCTGTTGCGATGGCTCTGAGCTTAACTGCTTGTGGCGGTGGTCAGAAGGCAAGTGAAACAACAGCAGCACAGAATGCAGCACAGGTACAGACAGTAACAGAAAAAATCGTAAACGTGGGCGTTACTAATACGCTGGAATCTCTCAATCCGTTGTTGTTAAACGGTGGTGAGATCAATAAATATGCAACAGGACTGATGTTCCTTCCACTTATGGAATTAGACAAAGATCTGAATTTCCAGCCGATGTTGGCAGATTCTATTACAACGGAAGACAATCGTAACTTTATTGTTCATATTGACGAGAAAGCAACTTGGTCCGACGGAACTCCGGTTACCGCAGCGGACGTTGAATATACAGTACTTCGCCTTGCAAGCCCGGTTATTGCAAACACCGCGATGATGTACTATGTATTTGAAGGTGTAGGTGATGACGGTTTTGTAGAAGAAGGTGCGACAAGCATTGATGGTGTAAAGGTGATCGATGAAAAGACAATCCAGTTTACAACAAAGGATACCATGTCTTTAAACACATTCCAGAACTCCTACGCACGTTATCTTTTAACACTTCCGAAACATAAGATCGAGCAGTACGGTGAGGCAGAGCTTTCCACAGCAGAGTGGTTTACAAAACCGGACGTTGTCAGCGGTCCGTATATTGTAACAGATTATGATGTGGATCATTATATCTCCTATACTGCCAATACAGAGTACTGGAAAGGTGCTCCGAAAATTGAGAAGTTAAACATTCGTATTGTGGATGGCAGCCAGATCTATGCAGGTCTTCAGTCCGGTGAGATTGATATTACACAGCATACGATGACTGATATCCCGATGCAGGATTATGAGAGCATTGAAGCTCTCGGAAACGTAGACATTATCTACGGTTCCCCGGTTACAAACCAGTCTATGTTTATTCAGACAGCAAACATTCCGGATGTGAAAGTGCGTCAGGCAATGCTTTATGCGATCGACCGTGAGAAGATCTTGAATGAACTCATGAAGGGTCATGGCGAGGTTGTAGATGGTTTCTTATCCAGTGCAAGCCCGTACTTTGATGAGACGATCACACCTGTGAAGTATGATCCGGAAAAAGCAAAAGCGCTTCTGGAAGAAGCTGGTTGGGACGGAAGCAAGGTACTTCAGTTCTATGTAAACTCCGGTGATTCTACATTTGTAAATGCTGCAACGATCATGGTGGCTCAGTGGCAGGCAGTTGGCATTAAGGCAGAAGTGAAGACCGTTGACTTTGCAACACTTATGTCTGTATCCGGCTCCAAAGATTATGACATCTTAGCAGTACAGTACACATATGCACCGGTTGATCCGTATGCTGACATGAACTGGTTATTGAGCGGAGAAGGCAGCTGGACCGGTTACTACAATGAGAGTGTAAGTGAGGCATTAGCAGCGACACAGACAACGATGGATGGCGAGGAACTGACAAAGCTTTATTCTGTGGTTAATAAGAAGACGCAGGAAGATGTTCCGATGATCTCTGCTTATGTGATCAGTGCTCTTGGCGCAAAGAATAAGCGTCTTACAGTAGCAGAACCGAGCGTATACGGCTTCTTTAATGAAGTTCACAATTGGGATGTGACTCAGTAATATCCGGAAATAAGTGAGGAAATGCAATGTCGCATTTGTTAGAAGTAAAAGACCTGACAACAGCGTTCTCTGCAGATTATGGGGAGACGGTCAGTGTCGATCATATTAGTTTTCATGTGGATGAGGGAGAAACAGTCTGCATCGTCGGTGAGTCCGGATGTGGAAAAAGTGTAACTTCTCTGTCTATTATGGGATTATTAGGAAGAGGCGGAGCTGTCAAAGACGGCTCTGCTCTCTTTGATGGTAGGAATCTTTTAGAGTTAAATGAAAAAGAATTGGATGAACTGCGCGGAAATCGTATTTCCATGATCTTCCAGGATCCGCTGACTTCATTGAATCCGGTTTTCACAGTAGGAAATCAGATTACAGAAAGTATTCGTACTCATATGAATCTTTCAAAAGAAGAAGCGAGAGAGCGTGCGATCCAGGTACTTGAGAAGGTCGGAATGCCTGATCCGGCAGGAACGATGAAAAAGTATCCGCATACGTTATCAGGCGGAATGCGCCAGCGTGTGATGATCGCTATGGCACTTAGCTGTGATCCGGCTCTTTTGATCGCAGATGAGCCGACAACCGCGCTTGATGTGACTATTCAGGCTCAGATCATGTCGCTGTTGAAAAAACTTCGTGAAGAGAGCGGAATGTCCATGATCCTGATCACACACGACATCGGTTTGGTTGCCAGAATGGCGGACCGCGTGATTGTCATGTATGCAGGTCAGTTGATTGAAGAAGCTCCTGTGAAAGAGTTGTTTGCTGAGCCGCGCCATCCATACACGAAGGCGCTTCTGGCGACAGTTCCGAGTATTTATGATGAGAAGGACAGAGTCTTGGAGTCGATTCCGGGTATTGTTCCGGAGAACTATGACAAGCTCAAAGGCTGTCGCTTTGCAGACCGATGTCCTTATAGGAGACCGGAGTGTGACGAACCGCAGATGGATATCGTCATCAATGACCACCACAGAGTAAAGTGTTGGAGAGCGGAGAATATTAGAGCATGACAATAGAGAAAGACCATGGACCTCTTTTAAAAGTGGAGGACATGAAGAAATATTATCCCATTAAGGGTGGCATTCTTGGACGTACCATCAGCCAGGTTAAGGCTGTGGACGGAGTCAGTTTCGAGATAAGAGAAGGTGAAACGCTTGGACTTGTAGGTGAATCCGGTTGTGGAAAGTCCACGATCGGCCGTCAGATCATCGGTCTGGAGAAACCGACAGAAGGCAAGATCTACTATGATGGTATGGATCTGACTGCAATGGGAGCCAATGAGATGAAAAAGATACGTACGGATATCCAGATTGTATTTCAGGACCCGTATTCATCTTTAAATCCAAGAAAGCATATTTATGAGATTCTGGCACAGCCAATGCTGTTCCATGGAAAGTCTGATAAGGCGTCGCTTGATAAAGATCTTGAAAAGCTTCTGGATATGGTGGGACTTTCCAGAAATGTGTTGGGTCGTTACCCACATGAGTTTTCTGGTGGACAGAGACAGAGAATCGTGATCGCTAAGGCGTTATCGTTGAATCCGAAGTTTTTAGTATGTGATGAGCCGGTCAGCGCGCTGGATGTTTCCATTCAGGCACAGATTTTGAATCTTCTGAAGTCACTTCAGAAAGAATTGAATTTGACTTGTCTCTTCGTTGGACACGGTCTGGGCGCAGTCAATTATGTCAGTGACCGAATTGCGGTGATGTATCTCGGCAAGATCGTGGAACTGGGCGAAGCGAAAGATGTTCTGTTAAATCCGGTGCATCCGTATACCAATGCTTTGATCCAGGCGGCACCGGTTCCTGATCCTGAGATAGAACAGAAAGAGCATCAGATCCTTCAGGGTGAGATCGGTTCCAGCGTGAATCCGCCGTCCGGCTGCAGATTCCATCCGAGATGTCCGTTTGCAACAGAAACATGCAGAAATGAAGAACCTGTATTAAAGGTTTGCACAAGTGCTGAAATAGCCGGAATGAAAGGTCACCAAGTGGCTTGTCATTATGCAGATAAGATGATAACGAACGGAAAGGCGGGGAACGTATGAGTAAATACATTATCAAACGAATTCTGATCGCTATTCCGGTTTTGATCGGTATTACGATCATCGATTATGCAATTATGTGTCTGGCAGGAAGTCCGCTGGAGATGCTGCAGGGACCGCGTATTTCTGAAGCGGCTGTAGAAGCAAAAAAGATCGCACTTGGACTGGATCAGCCAATTTATGTTCAGTACTTTGTATGGCTGGAACAGTTGCTGCAAGGAAACATGGGATTTTCCATGAAATCTTATCAGCCGGTCAGCCAGATGATCACTGAGCATCTTTGGCCGACATTGCTTCTTATGGGAGCATCAATGATCACTGGACTCTTGATCGCAATCCCGGCTGGTATTTACAGTGCAGTAAAACAGTATTCTAAAGGAGATTATCTCGTGGTAACAGCGTCCTTTTTAGGAAGCAGCGTACCGGGATTTTTCCTTTCTATGATCCTTGTGTATATTTTTACGGTAAAACTTGGATTGCTTCCGTCCAGTGGTATGATCACATTGGGAACAAGCGGAGGTGCGGCAGATATTGCAAAACACATGGTTATGCCTGTGTTGGTTTTGGCATTTTCAATCGCAGGAACCAATATTCGTTATATCCGAAGTGCTGTTCTCGAGATCTTGCAGCAGGATTACCTGCGTACAGCCAGATCCAAAGGTATCGGTCATTTTCTTGTGATCAATAAACATGCACTGCGTAATGCATTGATCCCGATTGTAACCGTAATCGGTATGCAGATCCCGCTACTGTTTGGCGGTCAGGTGATCATTGAACAGATTTTTTCATGGCCGGGTCTGGGACTTATGACAATGAGCGCCATTAATAGCCGTGATTATCCTGTTATCATGGGAGTCTGCCTTCTTTCTGCGATTGTAGTTCTGGTAGCAAACCTGGTGACAGACATTTTATATGCCCTTGTCGATCCGACGATTCAGTTAAAATAATGGAACGATAGATGGAAAGGCATGGTAAAAGGTAGATAAAGATGAACTCGACGAAAAATAATATTGATATTTCAAATGAAAGCTATTGGCAGACCGTCTTTCGCAGATTCCGTAAACATCGTCTGGCGATGATCAGTATGGTTTTGCTTTTGGTTTTAGGTGGAGCGGCACTTTTTGCACCGATCATTGCCCCATACGATCCGGCAGAACTGGCAGGTCCGTTTGCTGCGCCGCCAAGTGCAAAGTTCCTTCTTGGTACAGATCAGATTGGTCGAGATGTACTGAGCAGACTTTTGTACGGTATGCGGATCTCTCTGCTTGTAGGCATTATGGCGACATTGATCTCAACCGTGATCGGTGTAGTACTGGGACTGGTTTCCGGTTATTTTGGCGGAGTCCTGGATATGATCATCATGCGTTTTACGGATATGGTTATGTCATTCCCGTATATTTTGTTGGTTCTTGTTGCGGCTACGATCTTTGAACCTGGACTTTGGAGCATTATCCTGATCTTGGGGTTTGTAGACTGGCCGGGTGTAGCAAGACTGGTGCGAGGCAATGTATTGGCACTGAGAGAAACCAACTTTGTAAAAGGAAATCTGGTGGCAGGAATGCCTCTCGGACATATTTTGTTTTCGGAAATCCTTCCGAATACGATGGCTCCTATCTTGGTGCATGCGACTTCAGTTTTAGCACTTTCAATGCTTGATGAAGCCGCACTCAGCTTCCTGGGTCTCGGTATCCAGCCACCGGATGCGAGTCTTGGCAATATGTTAAATGGCGCGCAGTCATTGACAGTATTGACAAGGCAGCCGTGGCTCTGGCTCCCGCCTGGCATAATGATCGTGATTCTGGTTATGGCGATCAACTTTGTGGGTGATGCATTGAGAGATGCTTTGGATCCGAATAGTGGACACAGGAGATAAAATGTGTATTTAGTTTAGTAAAAATAAAATAGAAGTATCTGTAGAAAATTCCCGTACTATCTCAAAATACGGCTGACTACCTTCGCTTCACAGCGTTTTATTCACCCTTACGCCGATTGCGATAAAGTCGTTTGCAATCTCTGTAAGGGCGCAAAACTTGTGAAGCGCAGTCGTTCAACCTATCATTTGAGACATGTACGGGATTTTCTATCAGATACTGTTTTTATTATTTTTACAAATCAAAATACACATATTAATCAATAAATGTCAGTTACCTTAGCATTGTGCAATTATTGATATTAGGTTAAGACAACTTGGCTATAAAAAAGTCCCAGGCTGACAGGTGTTTTCAAGAAGGGCCATAGAATTTCGTCGGTACTTGGCGCATTAGCGCCTTAGTACCGTTACGCAATTCTCTGAGCGAAAGCGTGTCCGCTTGAAAATTCCTGCCAGCCTGGGGCTCTTTATTACCAAGTTGACTTAACAAAATACCCATTTTGTTAAGAATATAACATAAATCATGCAAGAGATTGATTTTTATCTGTTCAGTGTTATAATTAAAGAACGCCTTAACGACGTGAAATGTTATAGAATGTACGAGAGGTGAACAACATGAAAAAATCATATGAAATGGACATGTGCAATGGACCGATATTGAGTAAGGTTTTGGTTTATGCATTCCCGCTGATGCTTTCCGGTATTCTGCAGTTATTGTTTAATGCTGCGGATGTGATCGTGGTCGGCCGATTTGCGGGCAGTCAGTCACTGGCGGCGGTGGGTTCCACATCGGCGCTTATTAATTTGCTCGTAAATGTTTTTATTGGTCTTTCTGTTGGTGTTAATGTACTGGTTGCGCAGTATTATGGTGCCAAAAAGGAAGATGATGTGAATGAGACGGTACATACAGCAGTTACAATTAGTTTGGTTTCGGGTGTATTTTTGGTATTTGTTGGATTTTTGCTTTCCAGACCGCTTTTGGAACTAATGGGAACGCCGGCGGATGTAATTGATAAGTCGACGATCTACATGAAGTTTTATTTTGCAGGTATGCCTGTTATTATGCTTTACAACTTTGGATCCGCGGTGCTTCGTGCGGTTGGTGACACAAGACGTCCGCTTTATTATCTAACGATCGCAGGTGTGGTAAACGTACTTCTCAATGTATTTTTCGTAACACAGCTTCACATGGACGTTGCAGGTGTTGCACTAGCAACTGTACTTGCTCAGGTGATTTCAGCAGGTCTGGTTGTGAGAGCGTTGATGCAGAGTGATGGATGTCTGAAACTGGAATTGAAAAAGCTTCGCATTGAAAAAGGAAAATTAAAGAGAATTGTACGTGTCGGTCTCCCGGCAGGTATGCAGGGCGCTATTTTCTCGATTTCCAATGTCCTGATCCAGTCATCTGTAAACTCCTTTGGCTCCATCGCTATGGCCGGTAATACCACAGCTCAGAATATCGAAGGATTTATTTACACGGCGATGAATGCTGTGTACCAGACAAACTTAAGTTTTACGAGCCAAAACTATGGTGGAAGAAAATTCAGCCGAATTAATCGTATTACTTTAACTTGTGTCGGTGTAGTAACAGTGGTCGGTCTGATACTCGGTCTATCCTGTTACGGTGCAGGTGAATTTCTGGTAGGCATTTATTCTTCGGATCCGGAAGTCGTGCAGTATGGTCTCACAAGATTATCTGTATTTGGCATGACCTATTTTATTTGCGGTATCATGGATACAATGGTAGGTGCGATCCGTGGCCTTGGATATTCAATTCTTCCTATGTGTGTATCCTTGACCGGTGCATGTGCATTTCGTATTGTCTGGATTTACACCATTTTCCAGTGGAATCGTACACTCATGACGTTGTATCTGTCTTATCCGGCGTCCTGGATCGTGACGACGATCGCACATGTGATTTGCTTTATTATTATCCGTAAGAAATTACCGAAAGAAGATCGTATTTAGATAAAGATCATAAAAAATTCACACAAATCCCTCTTGCCCGATCTGGTAAGAGGGATTATAATAACTCCATCAGTTAACTAGTTAATTATTAACTGGTTAATAATGGAAAGGAGGAACATACGGTGACAGTTGGAAATCGTGAATGCATAGAACATGGAAAAACACTTAATCACAGAATCATGGAATCTTTCATTAATATGGGGAAGAGCCATCGCTCTGTTTTGGAAAAACGTCTGCAGGAGACCGGAGTTTACCGCGGACAACATCATCTTTTGATGTGTATTGCCAGAAATCCGGAATTGTCCCAGAGAGAACTTGCAGAAATACAGAATGTTTCTACTGCGGCGATCGCAGTTTCACTAAAAAAGTTGGAGAAGGGCGGTTATGTGGAACGTGCTGTGGATGAAAAAGACAGCAGATCTAACATAATCAAGATCACGGAAAAAGGGTTGGAAGTGGTTCGGCAAAGTATTCATATTTTTTCGGATACAGATACGATACTTTTTACCGGGTTTACAGAGGAAGAGAAGTTTCAATTTCTCGATTTCCTGGATAGAGCCGGTAACAATATAAAACGGTACAGCTGTGAATGTGGTGAACCGTTTCCAATAAGCTTCAAAAAAGAAAGTGAGGATAAAGAGAATGAAGCGATATAAAAAGTATATTATGCCATATCTCAGCGCATTTATCCTGGGTCCGTTGATGATGATCACAGA
Source organism: Pilosibacter sp. (assembly GCA_045637605.1). GTDB lineage: Bacteria > Bacillota > Clostridia > Lachnospirales > Lachnospiraceae > Pilosibacter. Next base: position 19,910 of record JAZTZT010000129.1, on the reverse strand, counting down.
GGTTATCGGAGAGGTTATGCTTCCGAAACTGATGTCTATGGTCATCAACAATGGCGTGGCCAATCATGATGTGGGCTACATCGGAAAAATGGGATTGTTAATGCTGGTTACAGTAGCGTTGATGATGTTTGGTGGAATCATGGGTGCATATTTTGGATCCAAAGCATCTATTTCCTTTGCTGCTGATCTGCGTACAGATGTTTTTAAGAAGATTCAAAGATTTTCTTTTGAGAACATTGATGATTTCAGTACCGGTTCCCTGGTAACACGACTTACCAATGATATTACACAGATCCAGGGTGTTGTGATGATGTGCCTCAGAATGGCACTGCGTGCTCCGGGTATGTTTATTGGTGCACTGATCATGGCATTCAGCATCAACAGTAAACTTGCCCTGGTTATCTTGGTTGTAATCCCAGTGCTCGCATTTGCGATCATTACGATCATGCGTAAGGCATTCCCGAAGTTTGAATTGATGCAGAAAAAACTGGATGCATTGAACTCCGGTATTCAAGAGTCCTTGACGAACGTGCGTGTTGTGAAGTCATTTGTCCGTGAGGGTCATGAGATTAAGAAATTTGCTAAGGTAAACACAGAGTTAAAGGAAACGAGCCTTAGTGCAATCCGGATCGTGATCATTAATATGCCGGTTATGATGTTGGCGATGAATGTCACAACGCTCGGAGTTGTGTGGTATGGAGGAAATCTAATCATTGGCGGAAGCATGGAAGTTGGTGATCTGACTGCATTTATCACATACATTACACAGATTCTTTCTTCTTTAATGATGTTGTCCATGATTTTCCTTAATGCATCCAGAGCAGGTGTTTCATTGAAACGTATCAATGAAGTTTTAGATACAGAGATTGACCTGAGTGATGATCATGCATCTTGCAAGGAAAAAGTTGTAGAAGAGGGACGTATTGAATTCAAAGATGTAAGTTTTGCTTATAAAGGGGAAAACGATCGAAGTGAAACTGTGTTGGAACACATATCCTTTACTGCAGAACCGGGTCAGACCATTGGAATTATCGGTTCAACCGGAAGTGGTAAGACTTCTCTGGTGCAGCTGATACCTAGACTTTATGATGTTTCTGAGGGACAGGTGCTTGTAGATGGTGTAGATGTCCGCGAATACTCTCTCAAAAATCTTCGTAATGGCGTTGGTATGGTGCTTCAGAAAAATGTGCTGTTCTCCGGTTCCGTTGAAGAAAACTTGAAGTGGGGCGATGAGGACGCAACCATGGAGGAAATCCGTAAGGCGGCGGAAAGTGCTCAGGCGGATGGATTCGTTTCTGCATTTAATCTGGGTTATGGTACGATGCTGGATCAGGGCGGTACCAATGTATCTGGCGGTCAGAAACAGAGACTTTGTATTGCGAGAGCGCTTCTGAAGAAGCCAAAGATCTTAATTCTTGACGATTCTACCAGTGCAGTAGATACAGCAACGGAAGCAAAGATCCGAGATTGCTTTGCGAATGAATTAAAAGATACAACAAAATTGATCATTGCACAGAGAATATCTTCCATTCAGGATGCAGACAAGATCCTCGTATTAGATGATGGAAAAGTAATTGGTATGGGTACTCATGAGGAACTTGTGAAAACTTGTGAGGCGTATGAAGAGATTTATACAACTCAGATCGGATCTCAGATGGGCAGTGCAGCTGCGATCAAAGAGGCAGAGGAGGTGATGGCTTAATGACTACCGCAGAGAGAGAGAAGAGTTTAAAACAGAGATATGGTAATCGTATGGCCAGCGCTCCGGGAAGAGGAATGGGGCCGGGCAGAGGTCCGGGTCCAGGACCAGGACCGGGTGGTCCAAGAGGCGGCGGAAGGCCGAAACACAGTAAGGAAACGATCGTACGTCTTCTTGCTTATATTGAGCAAGATAAATATAAAATGATCCTTGCCTACATTTGTGTGCTTGCAAATACTCTTGCAACGCTGGCGGGCTCTTATATGTTAAGACCGTTGATCAATACGTATATTGTGCCGAGTGACGGAAGTAAGGGCAGTATTACCGGTCTCGCAGGTGGTCTTGCAGTGCTTGGCTGTATTTATCTGGTGGGTGTTGCGGCTAACTATCTCCAATCGAGGATTATGGTAACGATTGCCCAAGGAGCATTATTAAAGATCCGTACCGATCTGTTTGAAAAGATGCAGAAGCTTCCGGTGAGATTTTACGATACCAATGCCAACGGCGATCTGATGAGCCGCTTTACCAATGACGTAGATACGATCGGAAATATGCTCAGCAACACACTTGTACAGCTGTTTTCAGGAATTCTCAGTATTATTGGTACATTTGCGTTAATGCTGTATACAAATGTATATCTGACTATCGTTACAATAGTGATGATCCCTATCATCATGAGAGCCGGTGGTTTTGTTGCAAGTCGCAGCAGAAAATACTTTGGTGCCCAGCAGGCGGCCCTTGGTGCCATGAATGGCTATATTGAGGAAACAATCACAGGTCAAAAGGTTGTAAAAGTATTCTGTCATGAAGAGATCGCAGAAGAAGAGTTTGACATTCTTAATAAAGACCTTCGCAATAAGCAGATCAAGGCACAGTTCCTGGGTGGTTTGATGGGACCGGTCATGAATGGTCTTAGCCAGGTAAACTACGCATTGACAGCCTGTATTGGTGGTTTGCTCTGTGTGACAAAGGGATTTGATGTGGGTGGTCTCACTGTATTCCTAAATTTCTCCAGACAATTTTCCAGACCGATCAATGAGATTTCCATGCAGATTACCAATGTGTTTTCTGCTTTGGCGGGAGCAGAGCGTGTGTTTGCAGTCATGGATGCAGAACCGGAACTTCCGGACGATGCAGAGGCGGTTTCCATGGAAGGAATGAAAGGTCACGTGGCATTGGAGCATGTGACATTCGGTTACAATCCGGATAAAGTGATCTTAAAAGATATCAGTCTTTATGCAAAACCGGGACAGAAGATTGCCTTTGTTGGTTCTACCGGTGCAGGTAAGACAACGATTACCAATCTGATCAATCGTTTCTATGATATTCAGGAGGGCGCGATCACGATCGACGGTGTGGATATTCGCAACATTAAGCGTGATGAATTGCGTAAGAATATTGCGATGGTTCTTCAGGATACACATTTATTTACCGGAACGGTAAGAGAAAATATTCGATATGGACGTCTGGATGCAACGGATGAAGAAGTGATCGAGGCTGCCAAAACAGCTTCTGCGCATTCGTTCATTATGCGACTTCCTAAGGGGTATGATACGGTCCTTGAAAATGACGGTGCGAACTTGAGTCAGGGACAGAGACAGCTTTTAAATATTGCAAGAGCAGCAGTTTCCAAGGCACCGATCCTGATCCTGGATGAGGCGACTAGCTCTGTCGATACCAGAACTGAGAAACACATTGAGCGCGGTATGGACCGTATTATGGCAGATCGAACAACGTTTGTAATCGCGCACAGACTTTCTACGGTCCGCAATGCCAATGCGATCATGGTACTGGAACAGGGTGAGATCATCGAGAGAGGTGATCATGAAGATCTTTTGAGACAAAAAGGTCGTTATTATGAACTCTATACCGGTCTGATTGAATTGGATTAGTTTGAACCAATATTTAACAACTGAATGAAAAAATTAAAATCCGGAGCATTGTTAATTAAATAATGTTCCGGATTAATTTTGTTAAGTGAAAAAGAAACCTAACCTTGTATTTTTTTAAAAACAAGCTTCCTAAAGGGAATTTTTTGTGAATTCATGCATTGTCAAGCGATTGTATTAAAGTAATAAATGTGCTATACTCTAATAGATAGAAAATAGCATTCTAAATATAAAGAAAGAAGGTTTGTTAAATGGGTCTGAGCACATTTAAAGGCGGCATTCACCCGTACGAGGGTAAAGAGCTTTCTGCCGATAAGCCGATTCAGGTTATGTATCCTGGTAAAGAGTTGGCATTCCCTCTCTCCCAGCATATCGGTGCTCCTGCGAAACCAATTGTTGCAAAAGGCGATCAGGTTTTAGTAGGTCAGAAAATTGCGGAAGCAGGCGGATTTATCTCTGCACATGTACTTTCTTCCGTTTCCGGTACCGTAAAGGGTATAGAACCGCGTCTCGTTGCAAATGGCAGCATTTTGCAGTCCATCATCATTGAAAATGATGGTGAGTACAAAACAATCGAGGGCTTTGGTGAGGAGAGAGATTATACGAAACTTTCCAAACAGGAAATCCGTGACATCGTGAAAGAGGCCGGAATCGTAGGTCTTGGCGGCGCAGGTTTCCCGACAAACGTAAAGCTGACACCAAAGAACGAGGATGAGATCGATTATGTAATTGTCAATGCGGCAGAATGTGAACCGTATCTGACTTCTGACTATCGTATGATGGTTGAGAAACCGGAAAAACTGGTTGGCGGTCTGAAGGTTATGCTTCAGCTGTTCGACAAAGCCAAAGGTGTAATTGGTATTGAAGAAAATAAACCGGAGGCGATCAAGAAGCTTCAGGAACTTGTAAAAGATGAACCAAGAATTACTGTATGTCCGTTACAGACAAAGTATCCGCAGGGTGGTGAGCGTTTCCTGATCTATGCGGTAACTGGTGGAAGAGAGATCAACTCTACCATGCTCCCGGCAGATGCTGGATGTATTGTTGACAACGTTGATACTGTAATTGCGATCTATAATGCAGTTTGTCTGTCAACTCCGTTGATCCGTAAGATTGTTACCGTTACAGGTGATGCAGTTGCAAATCCGCAGAACTTTGCAGTTCTTCTTGGTACAAACTATCAGGACGTTATTGCAGCTGCAGGCGGCTTTAAGACTGAGCCGGAGAAGATGATCTCCGGTGGTCCGATGATGGGTCAGGCTTTATTTACTCTGGACATTCCGGTAATGAAGAATTCCTCTGCGCTGACCTGCTTTACAAAAGATGAAGTAGCAGCAAATGCAGAGACTGCATGTATCCGTTGCGGTCGTTGCGTAGATGTTTGTCCGGGACATGTAGTTCCACAGATGCTGATGGCAGCAGCAGAGCGTCGTGATCTCGGTATGTTTGAAAAGTTAAATGGTATGGAGTGCTGCGAGTGCGGTTCCTGTACCTTCATTTGTCCGGCTCACAGACCGCTCACTCAGGCATTCAAAGAGATGAGAAAAGCGGTTATGGCTGAGAGAAGAAAGAAAGCGTAGGAGGAGGGAAAGAATGGCTAAATTATTTAATGTTTCATCATCACCTCACGTGCGCTCCAAGGTCTCCACAAGCAACATTATGTATGATGTGGCGATCGCAATGGTTCCGGCTTTGATCTGGGGCGTGATGCAGTTTGGTATCCGTGCACTGATCGTAGTAGCTGCAACCGTAGCATCTTGTATGCTCAGTGAATACGCATTTGAGAAATACATGAAAAAGCCGATCACCATCGGCGACGGAAGTGCCCTTGTAACAGGAATGATCCTTGGATTAAATATGCCTCCGTCTATTCCGGTCTGGATCCCGTGTCTTGGCGGCGCATTTGCGATCATCGTTGTAAAACAGCTTTACGGTGGTCTCGGACAGAACTGGATGAACCCGGCTCTGGCTGCAAGATGTTTCCTTTTAATTTCCTTTGCAGGAAAGATGACACAGTTTACTGATCCGGCGACTGATGCCATTGCAAGTGCAACTCCGCTTGCAGTGATGAAAGCCGGTGGCGAAGTGGCTTGGATGGATCTGATGATCGGTAAGATTCCTGGTACGATCGGTGAGGTTTCTGCGATCGCACTTCTGATCGGTGCCGCATACCTCTTATATAAGAAGGTCATCAGCATTCGCATTCCGGGTACATATATTCTTACATTTGCGATCTTCGCATTTGTGTTTGGCAGACAGGATATCAACTATGTTCTCGCTCAGGTATTCGGCGGCGGCCTTATTTTCGGTGCGTTCTTTATGGCAACTGACTATGTAACAAGCCCGATCACACCGAAAGGACAGATTGTATTTGGTATTTGCCTTGGTTTATTAACAGGCCTGTTCCGTCTCTTTGGCGGCAGTGCAGAAGGCGTTTCTTACGCGATCATCTTCTGTAATATGCTGGTTCCGCTGATCGAGAAGTACACACTTCCGACAGCATTCGGAAAAGGAGGTAAGAAAAATGGCAAGTAAATCTGGATTTATGAAAGACGCACTGGTCCTTTTTGCGATCACTCTGGTTTCCGGTCTGTGCCTCGGATTTGTATATGATATTACAAAAGGTCCGATCGAGCAGGCAACCATCGATAAAAATAACAGAACCTATCAGGAAGTACTTTCTGTAGCAAGTTCCTTTACAGAGGTGGAAGGTTCTGTAGAAAAGATCGCTGAACTTGCAGCTTCCGGTGAACTGGCTGGATTTGGCGGTGTTGCGATCGAATCTGTTCTGGAAGGAACTGATGCCAGCGGCGCTGTAGTTGGTTATGTGATCAACTCCTTATCCAACGACAGTTATGGCGGTGCTGTAAAGATTTCCGTCGGTTTTGATGCAGACGGTGCGATTACAGGCGTCGGTATCCGTGAGATCAACGATACTCCGGGTCTCGGACTGAAAGCAAAAGAGCCAAAGTTTAAGGATCAGTATATCGGAAAGAATGTTGATGCTCTTGTAGTAACAAAATTAGGCGCATCTGCTGAGAATGAGATCGATGCGATCAGCGGTGCGACTGTAACATCCAGTGCAGTAACAAACGCAGTAAACACAGCGTTCTATTATCTGCATAATTGTATGAATTAGGAGGAGGGAAGGTTATGAATAAATGTGTAGAACGTATTTATAACGGTATTATCAAAGAAAACCCAACCTTCATCCTGATGCTTGGTATGTGTCCGACTCTTGCGACGACCACATCCGCAAGCAACGGTCTCGGTATGGGACTTTCCACAACAGCCGTTCTGATGTTTTCCAATCTGGTAATTTCTTTACTGCGTAAGATCATTCCGGATCGTGTACGTATTCCGGCCTTTATCGTAGTTGTAGCCAGCCTGGTAACGATCGTACAGCTTTTGATCCAGGGATATTTGCCATCCCTGTATGATTCTCTTGGTATTTATATTCCGCTTATTGTAGTTAACTGTATTATCCTTGGCCGTGCGGAGTCTTACGCGGCAAAGAATGGTCCGGTAGAATCCTTCTTCGATGGTGTTGGTATGGGCCTCGGTTTTACACTTGCACTGACTCTGATCGGTATGTTCCGTGAGCTTTTTGGTGCAGGCGCATTCTTTGGTCATGTGATCATCCCAGAGCAGTACCATATTTCAATCATGATCCTGGCTCCGGGTGCTCTCTTTACTCTTGCATTGCTTTGTGCGATCCAGAACAAACTGAGACTTCCGAGCGCAACCAATGGAGATGCTCCGAAATCTGCTCTTGCATGTGGCGGTGATTGTATGAGTTGTCAGGGCTGTACAGGAATGACAAATCATGCGATCCTTGCAGAGAAGAAAGCGGAAGAGGCAGCAAAGGCTGCTGCAGCAAAGAAAGCAGCTGCAGAAAAAGCTCTTGCAGCAAAGAAGGCCGCTGAGGCAGCAAAAGCAGCTGAAGCAGAGAAAACAAATTAAGGAGGGAATGGAATAATGAAAGAATTATTGCTCATTGCCATTGGCTCTGCCCTGGTAAATAACGTAGTTTTAAGCCAGTTCCTCGGTCTCTGCCCATTCCTTGGTGTATCCAAGAAAACTGAGACGGCTGCTGGTATGGGTGCTGCAGTTATCTTCGTTATTGTAATCGCGACTGCATGCACAAGCTTAATTTATGATTTTGTGCTGGTAAAACTTGGAATTGAATACTTACAGACTATCGTATTCATTCTTGTGATCGCAGCTCTGGTACAGTTCGTTGAGATGTTCTTAAAGAAGAATATGGTAAGTCTTTATGATGCTCTTGGCGTATATCTTCCTCTGATCACAACAAACTGTGCGGTTCTTGGTGTAGCTCTTACAAACGTTCAGAAGAGTTATAATTTTATCGAGAGCGTTGTTAACGGTATCGGTATTTCCGTAGGTTTTACAATTGCCATTGTCCTTATGGCAGGAATTCGTGAGAAGATTGAATACAACGATGTTCCACATGTATTTAAAGGTTCTCCGATCGTCCTGATCACAGCAGGTTTGATGTCAATTGCATTTTTTGGATTTTCCGGTCTTATCTAAGAAAGGAGACGTAAGATGAATATTACAGGTATTATCATCGCGGCAGCAGTTGTCGGCGTTGTCGGTATTGTCATCGGCGTACTCCTTGGCGTTGCCAGCGAAAAATTCAAAGTTGAAGTAGACGAGAGAGTGACTCTTGTAAGAGAAGAACTTCCGGGCAATAACTGCGGTGGCTGTGGTTATCCGGGATGTGACGGTCTTGCAGCAGCAATCGTTGCAGGAAATGCAAAAGTAGACCAGTGTCCGGTCGGCGGTGCGGCAGTTGGTGCCAAGATCGCTGCGATCATGGGTGTAGAAGCCGGTGGTGGAGTTAAGAATGTTGCATTTGTTAAGTGTAAAGGCACTTGTGATAAGGCAAATACACAGTATAATTACTACGGTATTGATGACTGTGTGAAAATGTCCGTAGTACCTGCAGCTGGTGCGAAGGCTTGTTCTTATGGTTGTCTCGGTTCCGGAAGCTGTGTGAAAGCTTGTCAGTTTGATGCAATTCACATTGTTGACGGCGTAGCAGTGGTTGATAAGGAAAAGTGTGTGGCATGTGGTCAGTGTGTGGCAATTTGTCCGCGTGGTCTTATTGAACTGGTACCGTATACAGCAGAGCATCTGGTACAGTGTAACTCCCATGATAAGGGACCTGATGTTAAGAAGAAATGTGATGCAGGTTGTATCGGATGTACACTCTGTACAAAACAGTGTGAATTTGATGCTATCCATATGGACAACAACCTGGCTAAGATCGATTATGAGAAATGTACAAACTGCGGAAAATGCGCAGCGAAGTGTCCGGCGAAAGTCATCTTATAATAATATGCATAAACAAAGAACTCCGGCAGTGATGTCGGAGTTCTTTGATATATATGATATATGAAAGGAGCATGGTCTTATATTCCATGCTCCTTTATGTAGGTATTTATATCTTTAATAAATAACAGTACCTGCTTTTCCGTCCAGTGCAGCTCTTGCTTTTTCAAGAGTTGTAATGATAACTTTGCGGTTTGTACCAGTGTGGATGAAATCAATGCCGCCGCGAACCTTAGGATCCATTGTTCCGGCTGCAAACTGACCTTTATGTACAAGGGCTTCTGCTTCGGAGGATTTAAGCTCATATAATGGAATCTCACTGTCAGAACCGTAGTTCAGTACAATGTTATCAACGTCTGTAAGATACATTAATACATCTGCATTGACTTCTTTTGCAAGAACAGCAGCAGTAAGATCCTTATCAATCACAGCAGCTGTGCCCATTAAAGTGCCATCCTTTTTGACAACCGGAATACCGCCACCGCCTGCTGCAATAACCGGCTGATCAGCATCAAGGATTGCGCGGATCGCATCGATCTCTACGATGGCAATTGGTCTCGGAGATGCTACAACGCGGCGGAAACCTTTGTCAGTTTCAACCGTTTCATTTCCTTTGTTATCCTCAGCCTTTGCTTCTTCGGCAGTCATAGTACGTCCGATAATCTTAAACGGAGTGTATGTAGTATCATCGTTAGGATTTACGGTAACCTGTGTTAAGATTGTAGATACCGGTTTATAAATTCCACGTTTGATCAGCTCAGAACGAATCGCGTTCTGTAAATCATAACCAATATATCCCTGACTCATTGCAGCGCAGACTGCCATTGGAGCCGGAGTATAGTCAGGGTTTGTTTTTGCGAATTCATGCATCGCAGTGTGAATCATATCAACCTGAGGAGCATTACCATGAGTAATAACAATCTGGAATCCATCCTGAATAAGATCAGCCAGACATTTCGCTGTTTCAGCTACAGCAGTCTTCTGCTCAGGAAGAGTAGCGCCAAGAGCACGATGTCCAAGTGTCAATACAAGTCTTTTCTTTGCCATATACTATACCTCATTCCTTATATTACCATCAGTTTCGCTAGTGGGACTCGACATCCCAAGCATCTTTTGTCAATCATATCATATTTAGGAATGAAATTAAAGGAATTTTTTGCTTTTTTCGAATATATGTGCTATGATTAGTTTGTTGTAGTGTAAGGAACCCTTAGGAGGTAAATAAATTGAAACTTTTATCGATTGCGATCCCGTGTTACAACTCAGCTGCATATATGGATAACTGTATTAAGTCACTGCTTCCGGGCGGAGATGAAGTTGAAATCCTGATTGTAAACGATGGATCAACAAAAGACAACACAGCAGAAATTGCAGACAGATATGAAAAGGAATATCCAGGCATCTGCAAAGCGATCCACCAGGAAAATGGTGGTCACGGAGAAGCAGTAAATGCCGGACTTAGAAATGCAACAGGTGTATTCTTTAAAGTAGTGGACAGCGATGACTGGGTAAACCAAGAAGCATATATGAAAGTTCTTGAAACATTGAGAAATTTCGTATACGGCAAAGATACTCTCGATATGCTGATCACCAACTTTGTATACGAGAAGCAGGGGGCAAAACATAAAAAAGTTATGAATTACCGTTCTGCTATCCCTAGAAATGAAGTATTCACATGGAGTGACGCGAAATACTTTGCACCAGGTCAGTACATATTGATGCATTCTGTTATCTACCGTACCGAATTATTAAAGGCATGTGAATTTGAGCTTCCGAAGCATACATTCTATGTAGATAATATTTTTGTGTATTATCCGCTCCCGCATGTAGAGAAGATGTATTATCTCGATGTAAATTTCTACCGTTACTTCATCGGACGTTCCGATCAGTCTGTGAATGAACAGATCATGATTGGTCGTATTGATCAGCAGTATCGTGTCACAAAATTGATGCTCGGATATTATGATGTAACAAAGATTCACAACAAAAAGCTTCGCCAGTATATGACAAGTTATCTGGAGATCATGATGACAATCTGTTCCATTTTGGCGATCAAATCCGGAACAGAAGAGAATATGGAAAAGAAAAAACAGATCTGGACAGATTTAAAGAAAGATAATCCGAAGCTGTACAGAAGACTCCGCTGGGGCTTCCTTGGTCAGAGCATGAATCTTCCGGGTAAGGGTGGTCGTCAGGTATCCATCATGGGATATAAGATTGCGCAGAAGTTTTTTGGGTTTAACTAAGTGTGTATTTGGTTAGTAAAAATATAATAGAAGTATCTGCAGAAAATTCCCGTACTATCTCAAAATACGGCTGACTACCTTTGCTTCACAGCGTTTTATTCGCCCTTACGCCGATCGCGATAAGGACGTTTGCGATCTCTGTAAGGGCGCAAAACTTGTGAAGCTCAGTCGTCCAGCCTATCATTTGAGACATGTACGGGATTTTCTATCAGATACTTTTTTATTTTTCTAAACCTAAATACTGCATATGGGAATGAACAAAAAGAGGAAATGCTCTTTTAAAAACATTTCCTCAATTAAATACACATTTACTTCAGGTATGTATCCATCCAGTTCAGGATCTCTGTCATACGATCGATACGGTTCTCTGGTTTACCGCCGCGGGATAACTCATGGTTTTCGCCGTGGAATAAGCACATCTTTGTCGGAACACCCTGTCTCTTTAAGGCACTGAACATGGAGAGACCATCTGCCATGTAGCAGCGGTAGTCTTCATCAGAGTGGATGATGAGAGTCGGTGTCTTGAAGTTCGGAGCATACTTTAACGGAGACTGCTCCCAGAGCTTATCGAAGTCATGGATTGTATCGCCGCCTACGTTTGCATACGGGAATGTATGTCCGATATCGGATGTGTGTTCAAATGCAACCCAGTTGCAGATGGAACGCTGTGTAGCAGCAGCTTTGAATCGGTCTGTGTGGCCAATGATCCAGTTTGTCATGAAGCCGCCGTAAGAACCGCCTGTAACACCTACACGTGTCTGGTCGATCATCGGATAGGACTCTAAAACCTTATCTGTGAATTCCATCAGGTTTGCGTAGTCAACAGTACCGTAGATTCCGTTGATATCGCCAAATGCTGTACCACGTCCGTCAGAACCTCTCGGGTTGGAGAAGAATACGAAATAACCTGCATTTGCCCACATCTGCATCTCGTGGTGGAATACATCAGAGAAGACTGTACGCGGGCCGCCGTGGATGTGGAGGATCGCCGGATAGGTCTTTCCTTCTTCGTAATCAGCCGGTTTCATAACCCAGCCATGGATCTCATAACCATCTGTTGCTGTAAATGTAAGCGGCTCCGGAGTTACAACGGAAAGCTCAGCAAGAAGAGTGCCGTTGAAATCTGTGATCTGCTCACCATCTAAGTAAAGCTCTGCAAGCTTCTGTCCCTGCATCTCACAGCTTACAAGATGCTCACCGTTGAAGTCGAAGCTGTTGCAGCTGCTGCCTGTTGTAAGGCTTTCAGAGATGTTACCGTCTTTATCAAGTTTTCTCAACCATGTATAGTCATCTACTGTGGAAAGGAAGTAGAAGTCATCGCCAACCAGTTTAGAACCGCGACCGGCGCCATATTTTGCGTCGGAACCAACAGAACCTGAACCGATGGAAGCGTCATACTCAGCAACATGTGTGAGAACGCCGTCGTTTAAGTTGATTGTATAGAACTCGTTGTATTTTACGCAGCCCATATCGTTTGTCTCATTTGCAGCGATAAGTGCTTCGTTTTCGTTTAACATCTGGATCACACCTGTACGTAAGGAATCCGGCTCAACGATTGTCTTAGTTTCGCCAGTTGCCATATTGTAGAGGTAGATACCTGCGTACAGACCACGGAGGCCCTGTTTCCACGGGAATGCCTTATAAAGAATCAGGTCGCCGTATACGGATGTTTCCATGCAGTCTGTCCAATCACACACGATGTATGTTAATTCGCCTGTTGCCTTGTCACAGATCGCAAGGCGGTTTCTGATCGCATTTGTATAACCAAGGCCGTTGCCCCAGAACGGAAGCTCATCAAATACTTCGTAGGATTTCTTTCTTGTATCTTTGTGGTTATCCTGCTTAATGGATACTAAGTAGTTGCCGTTCGGAAGAGTCTTGATACCGGATGCTTTTGCCGGAACTGTAAAGAGCTCAACTGCTTCTCCGCCATTCGGGGAAATCTCGTTGAATGCTGTGATATCTTCACCTGCAGCAGCTTTCTTTTTCGCCTCAGCACTTCTGTTAGCAGGGAAAACAAGAGTATTTTCCGGTGTCCATGCATAAGACTTTGCATCGCCTCCGCTTGTGAGTTTTACAACTTTCTTTGCTTCCATGTCGTAAACATAGATATTGCCTTTGTAGTTATTGTCCGCTTTGTCAGCTGTGGACACGATAAAAGCAATATATTTGCCATTCGGGGAGAATGTAGGATTGCTTACAAACTGAAAGTCGAGAAAAGTATTGATTTCAATTTTTTTCATGGTGTTGCCTCCGTGTTTTGATAGTTCTTTACTCTATTATAACATTACTTTGTTGCGTGTCAAGAAAAGCTCTTGCCAACTAAAAAAAATAATGCTAGAATATTTAAGATTATGAGGATCGTGTGTTTGGTCGGGAAGACAGGCACAAGAAATAGAAAGAAACAAAGGAGCAAAAAAGATGTCAGGACATTCTAAATTCGCCAATATTAAACACAAAAAAGAAAAAAATGATGCTGCAAAGGGTAAGATCTTTACAGTTATCGGTAGAGAAATCGCAGTAGCTGTTAAAGAAGGCGGCGCAGATCCGGCTAACAACAGCAAGCTCCGTGATGTTATTGCAAAGGCAAAATCCAACAACATGCCGAACGATACGATCGAACGTGGTATCAAAAAGGCAGCAGGTGACTTAGGTTCCGTAAACTACGAGCAGCTTACTTACGAAGGCTATGGTCCGAATGGTATCGCGATCATCGTAGAGACACTGACAGACAACAAAAACCGTACAGCAGCAAACGTTAGAAGTGCTTTCACAAAAGGCGGCGGAAACGTTGGAGCACAGGGAAGCGTATCCTTTATGTTTGACAAAAAGGGTCAGATCATCATCGACAAAGAAGAGTGTGAGATGGACGCTGACGAATTAATGATGCTTGCTCTTGATGCAGGTGCAGAAGACTTCGCAGAGGAAGAGGATAGCTATGAAGTGATCACAGATCCGGATTCCTTCAGTGAAGTTCGTGAGGCTCTCGAGAAAGAGGGTATCCAGATGCTCCAGGCTGAGGTTACTATGATTCCGCAGAACTGGGTAGATGTACACGATGACGAGACAGTGAAGAAGATGAACAGACTTCTCGGTCTTCTTGATGAGGATGATGACGTTCAGAACGTTTATCATAACTGGGACGAATAAAGAAAATGATTTTAGAAAAAGCAAAAGAACTATTGGAGTCTGATGGTTATACTTGTGTTATTTCGGACGGAACAGATGTTTATACATCTACGCTCCGTGGAGTAAAGCCATTGGTACAGTTCCTTGAAAACGGAACGATCCCTTCCGGTTTTTCCGCTGCGGACAAAGTAGTCGGAAAGGCAACTGCATATCTCTATGTATTGCTCAAAGTGAAGGAGCTTTATTCTCAGGTTATCAGTGAGCCTGCATTAGCAGTTTTACAGGCCAATGGAATCCGTGTACAGTATGGACAAATGGTACCGAATATTATTAACCGCAAGGGTGACGGTATCTGTCCTTTTGAAATGGCTGTTATGGAGATAACAGATCCTGCGATGGCATATGCTGCGATTTTACGTAAAATGCAGGAGATGAATATTACAATTCAATAGTTTATATTACAGAAAACAAAATGGGATATTCCATCTAAGGGATATCCCATTTTGTTTTTAGTGTGGTATAATCATGGAAAATAATACAGGAGAAGTTGTGGTTATGAAGGTAAGACTTAGTACACTTTGTTATATAGAGAAAGAAAACCAATATCTGATGCTGCATCGTGTGGTCAAGAAAAATGATGTCAATAAGGACAAATGGATTGGTGTCGGTGGACATTTTGAAGAAGGGGAAAGTCCGGAAGAATGTGTTCTTCGAGAAGTGAAGGAAGAGACTGGCTATACTTTAACATCATATCGATACCGTGGTCTGGTAACATTTGTGTTTGCAGATATAGAGATGGAATATATGTCGCTGTTTACCGCGGATGGATTTGAAGGGGAAGCAATTCCGTGTAACGAAGGCGTATTGGAATGGGTGGATATTGAGAAAGTCTGGAAATTAAATTTATGGGAAGGGGATAAGATTTTCTTCCGTCTCCTGGATGAGAACGTACCATTTTTCTCTTTAAAATTGGTTTACAGTAAAGAAGGAAAACTAGAATATGCTGCCCTGAATGGCAAACCGATGGAAATGTTTGATGTGATTGATGAGGAAGGAAAACCGACCGGATTGATCAAGGAGCGTGGTATTGTTCACAGGGAAGGTGCGCTCCACGCAACATCCCATATCTGGATCGCAAGACCAAATGAAAAGAGTGGCTATGATATTTTGCTGCAAAAACGCAGCTTAGAAAAGGATTCTCATCCTGGATGTTATGATATTTCCTCTGCAGGTCATATTGTGGCAGGAGACGATCCATTAAACTCTGCAATTCGTGAACTGGAGGAAGAACTTGGCATAAAGGCAAAGCCGGAAGAATTAGTAGAATTCGGTGTACAGTACAAAAACTACGAAGGGGAGTTTTACGGAAAGCCGTTTCGTGATAACCAGAGAAGTATTCTCTATTTATACAAGGAACCATTAGACATAGACACACTGAGGCTTCAGGAATCAGAGATTGAATCTGTAGTCTGGATGGATTATAGAGAAGCCTTGCAGGCAATCTGTGAGAATTCGATGAAACATTGTATTTATGAAGAAGAGTTCCGAAAACTAGGAAAAGTGCTCGGATTAGAGTAGCGATACTATATATAGAAGAAAGGCGTTCAAAATCATGGCGAAAACTGTAAAAACGAATGTGATGCGTCTGTTGGATAAAGCAAAAATTTCATATGAGGCGAAAGAGTATCCTGTAGATGAAAATGATCTTTCCGGTAGTCACGTTGCGGACCTTCTCGGCGTGGATCACGGCAGTATGTTCAAAACACTTGTACTGAAAGGTGATAAGACCGGATATTTGGTCTGCTGTATCCCGGTGGATGGAGAAGTGGATTTAAAGAAGGCTGCAAAAGCAGCCGGAGACAAAAAAGTTGAGATGCTTCCCATGAAAGATTTGCTGGCTGTGACCGGTTATGTTCGTGGTGGGTGTTCCCCGATCGGTATGAAAAAGCGGTTTCCAACCTATCTGGATTCTTCAGCATTACAGTATGAAACGATTACTGTCAGTGCTGGGCAAAGAGGCGCTCAGGTAATCCTCTCTCCGGAGGATTTAATGACCTTAGTGGGGGCAAAAGCTACAGATTTGATGTGAAAATGGTTTACATAAGAAGAAATACAATCGGAATCATGGGAAAAGTGGGGGTTAAAAATTAACAAAGTTGTAACAAATAGAAGAACGACCAACTGCCACTCTGTACAAAAATCACGAAAACATCGAAGATTTTTTATTGCAAAATGTTAAAAAAAGATTACAAATGTTAAAAAAGTCCTTGTAAATTACGCCAAACTTGCATCAGCCTTATTGACATTTTTATCGAAGGTCTCCTATAATCACAATCACCACCCGAACAGGGATGGAAACTAGAGACGGTCATCATTCTGGCAAAGTGATGACAATAGAGGAGAAAAGAGGTATCCGATGAAAGATTTGTGGAACTCATTTCTTCAGACAGTTATCCAATTTGTAAGAGATTTGTATGCAGGATTGTCAAAAGCAATGCATCGCAACGCAGTCTTAATGACTGCCGGAATTTCGGTTGTGACAATGCTGACATTTGCAGCAGGTGACTTACACGTAGGCGGACATAACGCAATGGTGGCATTTGCCGAGACTCAGGAACACAGAACTGAGGCGGAAACTGAGCTGGAGGAAGCTGATTCAACAGAATTGGCAACTGACAAGGAAAACGTAGAAAACGAATTTACAGTAAACGAACATAAGAGTGAAACAGCTGCTCTGACTGATGATGTTACAGAGGAGACAGCTGAGGAAACACATACAACAACATTTGCAGATATGCCGGAGGATGAAAAAAAGGAACTTCCGGGATATGAAGAAGCAACAGAGGCTGTCGTGGAAATTGAAGAGGCAGAGGAAGCGATTGTTCTTTCTGAAAGTGATTACAATACATTGCTTCGAATCGTACAGGCAGAGTCCGGTGGTTGTGACATCATTGGTAAGATCCTGGTTGCAAATGTAATTTTAAACCGTGTGGAAAGTAATGAATTTCCGGACAGCATCCATGGTGTTGTTTACCAGAAATCCCAGTTCTCTCCGGTCATTGACGGTTCCATCAACCGTTGCAAAGTGTCGGATGAGACAAGAGAGGCAGTTGAACGTGCATTAAACGGTGAAGATCCTTCCGAGGGAGCTCTGTATTTCATGAACAGAAGCAAATCTGCACCGAAAAATGTTCGATGGTTTGATACAAAACTGAGCTTCTTGTTTAAGCATGGTGAGCATGAATTCTTCAAATAACATATTATGATAAAATCATTTCCCCGACGTTTTGCATGTCGGGGTTTTATTTTTGTATTGAAAACAGATATAATAGCATATATAATTTTATCAGGACAATGAAGTACGAAAGAGGGTAAGAGATGAAAAAATATATCTTTTTTGATCTGGATGGAACATTGACAGACTCCATGCCGGGTATTGTAAAGTCTGTACAGCATGCATTAAAACATTATGGGATCGAGGTAGAGGATCTGAATGAATTAAAACCATTTGTCGGCCCGCCGCTTGTGGAGAGTTTTCAGAAATATTATGGATTTACCAAAGAGCAGTCACTGGAAGCAATTACTGTATTTCGTGAGTATTATACAGAAAAGGGCTGGTGTGATAATGCACCATATGGTGGCATCGAGTTCGTTCTGCAGAATTTGATCGCCAGTGGAAAGAAATTGTATGTGGCCACATCTAAGCCGGAGTGGATGGCTAAAAAAGTTCTGGAACATTTTTGCCTGGATTTCTACTTCGAATTTATTGGCGGTGCAGAGAGCGACGAGACTCGTTCGAAAAAAGATGAAGTAATCCAGTATGTGATGGAAAGCTGTGGACTTCAGAATACAGAAGAGATCGTTATGGTCGGAGATCGCAGTCATGATATCATTGGCGCGCATAAGTCAGGTCTTGAAGCCGTCGGTATTCTTTACGGATATGGCGACAGAGAAGAGATGGAGCAGGCAAAGGCTGAGTGGATCACAGAGACAACTATGACCTTAGGAGAACTTCTTGTGAAACTGTAAGGAAATGGAACTTGAAAAAATTACGCTCATGAGTTATAATAATTTCATAACAAAATGATGTGTTGCAATTCCTGGAATGCTCGACACTCCTGTTTATTTTGAACCTACATTTTGACAAAAGGGATTCCTATATTTTTGGGTGGATGTCAGGCCTCCTTTTGAGTGGAAGGCAGAAGTCCAAGTGCGGTTACCCACCTAGCAAGGCTAGGCGTCAATTATGCAGGAACCGGCATTTTGGGATTGCGAAAGATAAAGAGCAGCGAGAAATCGCTGCTTTACTTTTAAGGAGAACACGGACAAAATGAAAGATCGTAAATTCTCGAAGTATATGTTTGCCGGAGTGACAGCTGTAACGGTCATCGCGGTTTCGATATTGTTAGTTTTTTTGTTTTTAGAAAGACAGGCAGTTGCTTCGTTTTTCGATAGGATCATGGAGATCTTGTCTCCGATCATCATAGGTGCGGTATTAGCATTTTTAGTATCTCCGGTTTACAATTCATTTTACAGAAAAACGGTAGACCTTCTTGCTACATCTCCGGAAAAAGAAGACAAGGCAAAAAGTCTTGCGAGACTGCATGGTACGGTCGTAAGTGTGATCGTTCTTTGTGTTGTGATCGTGAGTTTGTTATATCTGATCATCCCACAGCTGTATTCCAGCATTGTGAGTATTGTCAACAATATGTCTGATTATGTACAGAATATCAGCAATTGGATCCAGGCTATTTTTGTGAGTAATCCACCGATCGAAGCGGCTGTGTTGAATGTATATCAGCAAAGTGTTGAGTCGCTTCAAAATTGGGCGAATACCAGTTTGATCCCGAATTTGGAGGATCTTGGAAGTTATAATTTTGAAAACCTTGGAAAAATTGTCGGTGGATTATCCGGTAGTTTGATGGGTGTGGTAAATCTGGTAAAAAACATGTTTATTGGTATCATCGTGATGATTTACCTGCTGAATATTAAAGATACATTGTCTGCGCAGTGTAAAAAGATATTCTACGCTTTTTTACCGTTAAAAGTGGCTAATGGAGTGGTAGAAGAGTTTCGTTATATTCACAGAGTTTTTTCCGGTTTTATTATCGGAAAGATCATTGATTCTGTGATTATAGGAATTATTTGTTATGTGGCAATGGTACTGCTGAAACTTCCGTTTGAACTTCTGATCAGTGTGATCATTGGTGTGACAAACGTGATCCCATTCTTTGGTCCATTTATCGGAGCAATCCCGAGTGCAATCCTGGTGTTTTTGATCAGTCCGGTACAGTGCTTGTATTTTATAATTCTCATTCTGGTCTTACAGCAGTTTGATGGTAATATTTTGGGACCGAAGATTCTTGGAAACTCTACAGGACTTTCCAGTTTCTGGGTATTATTTTCTATCTTGCTGTTTGGCGGACTGTTTGGATTTGCAGGTATGATCTTGGCAGTTCCTATGACAGCTGTGATCTTTGACCTGTTTGCAAAACTTCAGTATTATTATCTCCGTAAAAAAGGATTGTCTCCGGATACCAGAGATTACAAAGAGCTGAAGATGATCGACGAACTGACTAAAAAATATAT
>JAZTZT010000128.1:0-10213 GCA_045637605.1 Pilosibacter sp. | reverse complement strand
TCACATCCCCGATCAATCCGAAGCCGGGCTGCCGTTTCGCTGCACGTTGTCCGTATGCTACAGACAGATGTAGAAGCGAAGAGCCGAAGCTCAAAGAGATCGAGCCGAACCACTTCGTAGCTTGTCACCTTTGTGACTAATCGCCAAAAGCGGTACGGAACATCTTTCTTCAAATAATTTGATGAAATGATCGATGAGTCCTCAGTGTAATGCTGAGGACTCATTTTTTTTATAAATTCATACTTTTTTCTTGTAAAGTAACTATGTAAGTTGTATAATAAATATTGGTGTAGTGAGCGCAGTCGTGCGTAAAACGACACGAAGAACCTTTTAAGTTCTATCAGTAAAATGGGGGTATTTCATTATGAAACACATTGGTATTAATGACTTTATGTTCTACCATTATCCGACAGCGATCGTGACATCTCCGGATGGAAAACACGGTATCATTCCGGTAGTGAACGTAAACGAGAAAGACAATTGCTATGATTCCTGTCTCTGGATCATGGATACAGAAACAGGTGAGTATAAGAAGCTCACAAACGGTAAAAAAGAAAGAAACTTTATCTGGGTTGACAACGAGACTGTTATGTTCACATCCAACCGCGATAAAGCATATGCTGATAAGGTAAAGAGCGGTGAAGACTGGACATGCTTCTATACAATCAATATCGCTGGTGGTGAGGCTCAGTTTGCATTTGCAATTCCGCGTTCCGTTGCTAAGTTCAAAAAAGTAGGCGATAAGCTGGTTATGGTAGTGAAATATGATTACAATAAGCCGGATTTCGCAAACATGAACGATGAGGAGAAGAAGGCTGCTAAGAAAGCTTGGGAAGACGAGAAAGATTACGAGGTATTCGATGAGCTTCCGTTCTGGGCAAATGGTCAGGGTATCGTAAATAAGAAGAGAGCACGTCTCTGCATCTACGATATGACAACAGGAACAAATGAGATCGTAAGTGAAGATTATGAGAACATTGAGAACTACTGGATCGAAGGTGACAAAGTTCTCTATGTTGGTAATCTCTATACAGATAAGAAGGGCTTATATCAGGGTCTGAAATCCTACTCCTTAACAGACGGAACAACAGAAGTTCTGGTTGAGCAGAAGGATATGAAGATTGAGTATGCTTGCATTTTAAATGGCAAAGTGATCTTCTTTGGTTCCGATATGAAACTGTATGGCTGCAACGAAAACTGCAAGCTCTATACAATTGAAGATGGTAAAGTGAAATTCCTTGCTGATTATGATGACAGCGTTCACAACACAGTTGGTTCTGACGTGAAGTTCTCCGACGGTGGTGACAAAGCACATGACGATAAATACATCTATACTCTTTCCACAACAAGAAAGAATACCGTATTAAGACGTTTCGATGAAAATGGTAACTTTGAGACTCTGATCGACAGACAGGGTTCCATTAACAACTTCTGCCTCTGCGGCGATAAGTTCTACTATGCAGCAATGCGTGATCTTGGTCTTTCTGAGATTTACAGCTTTGATGGCAAAGAAGAGAAGAAATTAACATTCTTCAACGATGAGCTTCTTGCAGAGAGAAATGTATGTCCGATTGAAGAGTTTACATTTACATATAAGGGATGCGAGCTTGACGGTTATGTTATGAAACCGGCAAACTATGATCCGACTAAGACATATCCGGGTCTCTTAACAATCCACGGTGGCCCGAGAGTAATCTTCGGTTCTGTATACTTCCATGAGATGCAGTTCTTCGCAAATGAAGGTTACTTTGTATTCTACACAAACCCGTTAGGAAGTGACGGACGTGGCAATGCGTTTGCAGATCTTTCCGGTAGACATGGAAGCGTAGACTTTGACCATGTAATGGCATTAACAGACGAAGTTCTGAAGATGTATCCGCAGATCGATGAGAAACGCCTTGGTGTAATGGGTGGTTCCTACGGTGGATATATGACAAACTGGATCATTGGCAACACAACACGTTTCGCAGCTGCAGCTTCCCAGAGATCTATTTCCAACTGGGTATCTAAGTGTATGACAACTGATATCGGTTATTACTTCAACATGGATCAGATCAAAGCAGATCCGTGGAATAGTCCGGATAAGATGTGGACACATTCTCCGCTGAAATATGCAAATATGGCGAAGACTCCGACATTATTTATCCAGTCTGATGAAGACTACCGTTGCTGGATGGGCGATGCGATCCAGATGTTCTCTGCTCTGAAATTCTTCGGTGTAGAGACAAGAATGTGCCTGTTCCATGGTGAGAACCATGAACTTTCCCGTTCCGGTAAGCCAACACACAGACTCCGCAGATTAAAAGAGATGTATGATTGGTTTGAGAAATATCTGAAAGCATAATAGGCAGTAAGTTCGGATTTTTGAGTCCTGCGGGCATTGCCTGCAGGACTCTTTTTTAGGAGGATACATTATGACACAGAGAACTATGAAAATTACGGATTTCGCCAGCTTCCGTTATCCGACCAACCTTGCGATGTCTCCGGATGGAAAATTCGGTGTATTTGCAGTTGTTCAGCCGAGCATCGAAGGAAACAGCTACGATTCCAATCTTTGGTTATACAATGATGAGACAAAAGCAGTAAGCAAACTCACATCCGGCAATAAAGAGAGAAACTTTATCTGGATCGATAACGAGACTATTCTTTTCACTGGTAACCGCGAAGCGGAATATCAGAAGAAAGTGAAAAACGGCGAGACTTGGACATGTTTCTACACTATGAATGTGACTGGTGGTGAAGCTGTATTCAAGGATGCTGTTCCGCATAAAGTGGGAAAAATGCAGTATCAGAATGGCGCGATCTATGCATCCGTTCATGAAGCATACCAGAAGAGAGAGAAAGATTTCGAAGTGTTTGACGAGATGCCATTCTGGAGCAATGGTGTTGGTATTACCAATAAGGTACGTGACCGTTTATATCGCTATGATCTTACAACTGGTGAGATGAAGGTTTTATCTCCGGAATATGGTCAGGTAGATGCATTCTGGGCAGAAAATAATACGGTATTCTTTACATGCAACACATATACACAGAAAAAAATGCCGCAGAACGCACTCTATGAGTATGTAGAAGCAACTGGTGAAGTAGTAGAGATCCTTCCGCAGGGCGCATTCTCTGTTACATATGCTTGCCGTAGAAATGGCAGAATTGATTTCATGGGTTCTGACATGAAGCGTTTTGGCTATAATGAAAACCCGGATCTTTATACAATTGAAAACGGCGAGCCGAAGATGCTCCTTCACTATGATTTCAGTACACGTTCTGCATGTTCCACAGACATGAATATGGCAGGTGGCACAAACCAGGCGACAGTAGATGACATCATTTATGTAATCGGTGTAAATGGAACTGATGTTGTGATGACAAGTTTTGATCTGGATGGAAATGCAAACGTAGTGATCGGAGAAGCCGGCACAGTGAATATGTTTGATATTAAGAATGGTAAAATCTACTTTATCGGTAGAAGAAACCAGACTGCTTCTGAGCTTTACTGTTGGGAAAATGGTATGGAGACCAAACTCACATCTCTCAATGAGGAGATTCAGAACGAGATCAAGATCAGTCCGGTAGAGCATTTCGTATTTGTACACGAAGGTGTAGAGCTGGACGGCTTTGTGATCAAACCGGTAGATTATGATCCGAACAAGTCTTATCCTGGCATTTTAACAATCCATGGCGGTCCGAAGGGCGCTTACGGTGCTCACTTACAGCATGAATTCCAGACATATGCGTCCAGTGGATATTTTGTATTCTATACAAACCCGACCGGCAGTGATGGTAAAGGCAATGAGTTTGCTGATATCGTTGCAAAACAGGGTTCCATTGACTACGACCAGTTAATGTTCTTTACAGACGAAGTATTAAGACGTTATCCGGCTATGGATGGCAACCGCCTTGCTGTTATGGGTATTAGTTATGGTGGCTTCATGAGCAACTGGATCATCGGACATACAGACCGCTTCAAAGCAGCTGTTCCGCAGTGTTCCATCGCCAACTGGGTTTCTAAGACCAATACAACAGACATTGGTTATTCTTTCAATACAACACAGCTTGGCGGAGATGTATGGCATAACCACGATAAGATGTGGGAACTCTCTCCGATGAAATATGCAGACCAGATCAAAACTCCGGCTCTGATCATCCATGCAGACGAAGACTACCGTACATGGCTGACAGAAGGCGTTCAGATGTTCTCTGCCCTTCAGTATCACGGTGTACCGTCCAAGCTTCTTATTATCCATGGCGAGCACCATGGTGTTTCCAACTCTGGTAAACCGAATAAGAGAATCCGCAGATTAGAAGAGATTCATGCTTGGCTTGACCAGTATGTAAAACAGGCATAATTCACAATTATAATAAGAAACGCAGCTGATGATCACTATTCAGCTGCGTTTTTCAGTCTCATTTGTTTTTTGTCAATTGTGAGGATAGTTGGCGGATCATCATTGCTTTCTTCTTTTCTCGTTCACTCATATGTTCTGTCAGCACTGTAAATAGAAGATCTTGCTCACATGGAGAAAATGAAAGATCAGATGACCGCATTTCCTGCATAATACTTAGGAATGCGGACATTTTTTGATTATCCGGTGTATTGGAAAGTTGCTCAGCCAGTTTTGTTAAGCGTGCAAGTCGCTCCGGATCCAGATGATGTAAACGTTGGTCTTGATGAATGGGGTTCTGATTCATAGAGTGGATCCTCCTATCCTTGATTGAGTGCCTGCATGACCATCTGCAAGGTTTCATAACGAGACTGTTGTTCCGGTGAAAGCATGGAAAACAATTGATCCATAGAAAAATTCGGACGGTTTTCTTTCGTTTGACGATATTGAAGCAAGTTAGAAAGAAAGTCGATCATATCCTGTTCTTTCAGATTTGCGTAAGGCTTGATCGCAGCTAGCATGTCTGCCGGCGACGTATGGTCCTCATCCAGAGAACAGATGCTCATCATTCCTTCATCATTTTCCGAAAAGAAATTCATAGTGCGTACGAGTTCATTCCATTTTATAAATAAGGAAAGAGAACGCTGTTCTGCAATCTTCATATATGGAAGTGCAGCCTTTAGCATCTGCATATGGTGATCAGCGATCGCATAGTCAAGGTCGGTTAGTTTTAGGTTTTTTTCAGTCATGGTACAGCCTCCTTCTCTTTTGAAATATATGAATCAGAAAGCAGAATCATGCAGATAAATTGAAATCCGATAACGGAACCGTTATTTTAAATTACGAATACAATAAGGAATATAGGAGGAATTGGATATGATTTATCGTTTGATTATAGATGGAAACAGTGTCTACGAAATAGAAGAAGAATCCGAGTTAGAACTGAGCAGTGAAATAGAAGAAGATACAAAAAATGAGAAAGAGAAAGGCGGGTGAATGCCCGCCCTTGGAAAAATTAGCAGCAGAACCCGCCGCCATTGCCACCCCAGCCACCACAGCAGAAGAGCAGAAGGATGATCCAAATACAGCTGTTGTCATTTCCAAAACCACAGCTGTTATGTCCCAAACCACCACAACAGGATAAAAGCAGGATGATCCAAATGATGTTGTTTCCACATCCACAGTTGTTATTTGTTGTCTCGCAACCACATCCACAATTTGTTGCAGCTAAATCACTCATGATACGTTCCTCCAGGGAAAATTTGTTTACACTCCATCATATGCCGGAAAGGTTGTCAGTATTGCCTGACTCAGAAAAATAATTGTGGAATAGAAGGAAAAATGATATACTGAAGATTAGAATATATTAAAGGAGTAAGTTATGAAGAAGTTATATTATGACTCATCATATATCAAAGAGTTTGAAGGTACCGTTCTATCTTGCGAAAAAGGAAAAAAGGGATATGAGGTTGTGCTGGACCAGACTGCATTTTATCCGGAAGGTGGCGGACAACCGACAGATACCGGTGTTCTGGGCGGTGTAAAGGTGTTGGAAGTACATGAAAAACAGGGGGTAGTGACACATTATCTGGAAGCACCTTTGACTGTAGGAGATACAGTGACGGGTGTGATTGATTGGGAACCGCGCTTCATTCACATGCAGGAGCATTCCGGAGAGCATTTGGTATCCGGACTGATTCATGAGCGATTTGGTTATGACAACGTAGGATTTCATATGGGTGCAGAAGAAGTGACCATCGATTTTAATGGATTGATCGAGTGGGACGAGCTTATGGAAATCGAGAAAAAAGCCAACGAGATCATCTGGGATAATCGCGAGATCTATGCTGATTTTCCGGAGAAAGAAGAATTGGATGACTTAGAATACAGAAGTAAAAAAGAATTGACCGGAGATGTACGTATTGTAAAGATTCCGGGAGGAGATACTTGTGCTTGCTGTGGAACACACGTAAAACGTACCGGAGAGATCGGTCTTGTGAAGTTCCTGACTATGATCCATTATAAGGGGGGCGTTCGCATTTCTCTTCTCTGTGGAAAGCGTGCTATGGCAGATTATGAAAAGAAGAGAGCAGAAGTACAGAAGATTTCCAATCTTCTTTCTGCAAAACCGACCGAAATTTCAAACGCAGTAGAAAAGATGAAACGCGAGATTTCTAAACTTCAGGAAAAACTTTCGGAATGCTACCGTGGTATGATCGAAAATAGAGTCAGTGGATTGGAATGCAGCGAGAATCCTCTTTATATTATTGAAAAAGATTTTGGTGCACAGCATCTGCGTATGATGGTAAACCGTATGTTGGACGAGAAAAAGGGAAAAACTGTACTTGCTTTATCCGGAAATAAGGATAATGGCTTCATTTATATTATGGGAAGCCAGGAAGAGGATATGCGCCTGCTGTCAAAAGAGTTAAACCAGAAACTGTCCGGACGCGGTGGCGGAAGTGTTCAGATGGCACAGGGAACATTCTTTGCTGAGGAAGAACAGGTTGATGCAGTTTTGATCGAAAAAGGATTTACAAAGATCAATTAAGCGTGAAGTTCGGAAATTCCGGGAAAGGACAAGAATGATGAAGAAACGAATCAGAGAATATGGAATCGTGATCGGAACCCATGAAACAGGAAAATTAAATAAGATTTCTGATGTTCCGGGAGTAACAGTCGGACATTATACTGTGGACACAGAGGAACATAAAACAGGTGTAACTGTTATTATGCCATGTCAGGATAATATGTTTGTAAATAAACTGACTGCAGCCGCGTTTGTGCACAATGGTTTCGGAAAGACTGCAGGAATTCCTCAGATTGAAGAGTTGGGAACGTTGGAGACTCCGATCGCTTTGACGAATACATTAAATGTAGGTCGAGTGCAGGATGCGCTGATCGACTATATTGTGGAGCGTTCTGCGAAAGAAGGTGTTGCTGTCACTTCCAGCAACGCAGTTGTGGGTGAATGCAATGATGCGAGTCTCAATAAGATCGCAGAGCGTGTGATCGGAATCGAAGAAGTCCGAACAGCCATTGATTCCGCCTGCGAAGATTTTGCAGAAGGCGATGTGGGAGCCGGAAAAGGAACTACATGCTTTGGATTAAAGGGAGGAATCGGTTCTGCATCCAGACTGGTTACGAAAGATGGAGAAACCTATACGATCGGAGTTCTGGTACAGTCTAATTTCGGTAAAACAAAGAATTTTGTGTTAGATGGAAAACCGTTGGGTGAATATCTCAGTGAGAAAATCACAGAAGCTAAGAAAGACGAAGGATCCATTATGATGGTCATTGGTACGGATCTTCCTGTTTCTGATCGTCAGTTAAAGCGAATGATTCGCAGAGCCGGTGTTGGTCTTTCCAGATGTGGTTCCTTTATGGGACATGGAAGCGGGGATATCATGCTTGGATTCTCTACCGGTAATCGTTTCAATAAAGATGAAGAACTTGCGTTTGTATCTTGCAGACAGCTCAATGAGAATATGATGGATGATGTATTTGAGGCAGTTGCTGAGGCAACGGAAGAGGCTATCTTAAATTCCATGGCCATGGCGGATACTGTGAAAGGATACAATGGAAAGATTCGTTATTCCCTGACTGATCTGTATCTGAAGGAGTTGAAATAATGGCATATTTCCCATTATTTGTAGATTTAAAAGAAAAGCATATTTTGGTCATTGGCGGCGGTGCGATCGCAGAGAGAAGGGTTGTTTCGTTGCTGGAGTTTGGCTGTATGATTGTTTTGGTTTCACCGAAGATTACAGATAAGTTGGAACAGCTTGCTAAAGCAGGAAAAATCATTTGGAAGAATGAGATGTATTCGAAGGAATACTTAGACAGTTTCATTTCCGGGCATGAAGGAAATCGATGGACGTTTGTACTTGCGGCTGCTTTGGAACAGGTAAATGCAGTAGTTGTCCGAGATTGCAAGGCATTGGGAATTCCTGTCAACAATGCATCGAAAAAAGAAGACTGTGATTTCTATTTTCCTGGATTGATCAAAGAAAAAGAAATGGTAATAGGTGTAACAAGCGGAGGGAGCGACCACAGATCAGTGGCCGCCCTCTCTAAAAAGATCCGAGAACTTGTCCAAAAAACATGGCAAGTTTGATGGTATCCAGATAAGCTGCGGAAACTTTCAGACCGCCTCGACCGATGCCCAGTTGGATATCCGGTTTTGCGGCGCCGTGGAAGTCAGAACCTCCGGTCAAAGCCAGATCATGTTTCATGGCTATGGCGCGGAGTTTTCCGCTTTCATGCTGATTGTTGGAAGAATGGAAACATTCTAATCCTAAAAGACCGTAGGAACGAAGTTCAACGACCAGGTCTTCAATACCCTGCCAACCAAGCTTGTATTGGCATGGATGCGCAAGGACCGGGAATCCTCCTGCTTCACGAATGGCTTTGATGGATTCTTCCGGAGTGATGACCTCACGTTTTCTGTAATATGGACGGTCTGGATCAAGATATTTTTTAAAGGCCTGTTCCGGAGTGGAGACATACCCTTTATTGACCAAAGCTCGTGCAAAATGAGCTCTGGTGATGATTGTCTTTGGATTTCCTAACAACAGGTCTTCCATAGTTATATCAAAGCCGTCGGCGCGAAATGCCTCTACCATTTTTTCGTTGCGTTCGCGACGTTTTTTTGCAGTTGAAGTAAGAAATTGATGAAGAGATTCACTGTTATGGTCAATGTAAAGACCTAAGATGTGAATTTCTTTTTCTTTATACAAGCATGAAAGCTCTACCCCCGGGATGACTTCTATATCAAGGGGATCAGCAGTTTCCAGTGCTTCTGAAACACCGGATACAGTATCATGGTCTGTCAGTGCGATCGCCGTAAGCCCTGCATCGTTTGATGCGAGAACGACTTCTGATGGAGATAGTGAACCATCGGAAGCATTGGAATGAACATGTAAATCGATCAGTTTCATAAGATTCCCTCTTTCCGGAGCAGTTGTTCTGCGTCCAGATATGATTTTAACACATTTCATAACTTTGGAAAAGAAATTTAAGAAATATGTTATTCCATTTTCCACTATTTGTGCTATACTAGTGTTCGGGTATGCACTATATCCAGTAACTATGACAATGATAATCCCCGAAGATGGGGTAGAATAGGGTGAAACAATGAGTGATACAAAGAGAACTCAGGGCGGACAGAGAGATACTGCCCGTGCTCGCGGAGCTGCAGGCCGCAGTTCCGGTTCCCGTAGCTCTGCAGCGACAAAACGCAGTACACAGGCGGCGACGAAGCGTAGTGTAGAACGTGCAGCGGCAGCTCAGAATACAAGAAGTGCAGGTTCCGGTACAGCGAGAAAATCGACTTCCACCACAAGAAGAAGACGCAGACGTCGTCAGAGTCCGGATTTTGCAAAGATCCTTCTGGTGGCGATCGGAATTGTAATATTGATTTTTTGTGCTGCGGTAGGATTAAAAAGTTGCTCCAATGGAGAATCTATCAAGGAATCGAAGCCGATTGAAACGACGGCGGAGCCGGAGACTGAGATCAAAGCTGAGATAACGGTCAACGGTATTTCTGTCAATGGTATGACGAAGTCCGAAGCACGAGAAAAGATCCTTGCAGAGATGGGTTGGGATTTAAAAGTATCTTATAAAGACGAAACAAAAGCTGTTGAAAACTTATTGTCCGGCAATGTAGATAAGATCCTCGATGAAGCATTTGAAAATGGAAAAGCCGGAGATTACACGGTTGAAGCTGATGGTATTGAGGAAGCAGCTCAGGCAGCTGCAGCAGTACTCGCAGAAGGTTGGGATGTGAAGCCGAAGAATGGTTCTATCAGTTCCTACGATAAGTCAAGTGC
>JAZTZT010000127.1:0-4535 GCA_045637605.1 Pilosibacter sp. | reverse complement strand
AGTATCTGATAGAAAATCCCGTACATATCTCAAATGATAGGCTGGACGACTGGGCTTCACAAGTTTTGCGCCCTTACAGAGGTCGCAAACGTCCTTATCGCGATCGGCGTAAGGGCGAATAAAACGAAGTGGAGCAAAGGTAGGCAGCCGTATTTTGAGATAGTACGGGAATTTTCTACAGATACTTCTATTTTATTTTTACTAAACTAAATACACACTAATTGTGGCACTACGCAAACACTCCGTCTTCCTTGAGGCTCTCATAATCCAATCCTAGTCCCTCGACTACCGCTTTTGTATGGTATCCCAGCGGATAACCACCCATGTCATAAGTAACCGGGCTTTCGGAAAGTTTGAACGGGGAGCCAAGCTGGCGAACTTTCTTTCCTCCGGAACAAGGAACTTCTACTTCCACGACCAATTCACGTTCTTTGATCTGCTCATCTTCGTCCAGTGCTTCTTTCAAAGAAAGAACTGGCTCCACGCAACAATCCAATGGTTTGAAAATCTCCACCCACGCATCTCTTGTCTTGCTCTTAATGATTGCTCTAATCCGATCCTGTACTTCCTCGAACTCTTCCGCTTTCGGTTCTGCACTTCCTTCAATCAAATCTGGACATCCGATTCCATGACAGAATGCTGCCCAGAACTTCGGCTCCAGAGAACCAACGCTCAGATATTCTCCGTCTGCAGTCTCGTAATAACCATATAAAGAACCACCGTTGAGCCTTCTGGACTCACGTCCGCTCTCCTCGCCGGTCGCCAGATAACGGGTTCCATCCATTCCAGTCAACGGAACGAGGCCATCCATCATGGAAACATCGATATACTGACCTTTTCCAGTCATGTTGCGGAAATTCACTGCTGCCAGAATACTGATCACCACATTGGAGGATCCGGAACAAATATCCGCCACCTGAATATTCATTGGCGCCGGACCAGCATTTTTATAACCGGCCATGGAAAGATTGCCGCTGCGCGCCATATAGTTGCAATCATGTCCGGCGGCTTTTGCCATCGGACCAGTCTGTCCATATCCGGTCAATGAACAGTAGATCAGAGCCGGGTTCTCTTTTTTCAGTTCCTCATAACCTAGTCCCAGTTTCTGCATGATCCCCGGTCGGAACTGCTCCACAACGATATCATATTCTTTCACCAATTTTTTTACAATCTCAATGGCTTCCGGATGCTTCAAGTTTAAGAAAAGATTCTTCTTTCCTCTTCCAAGCCAAACTTCATTTGCAGCAAGGTTGGTCCCTTCAATAAACGGTGCATACTCCAGCACAATATCCGGTTTACTCGGAGAACTGATCTTAAGTACCTCTGCTCCAAGATCCGCCAGCATTAATGTGGCATACGGCCCCGGTAATAATGTCGTAAAATCAAGAACTTTTAAATTCGATAATGCCTTCATATCCATCACTCCTTATTCCAATACATAACTGATCTTTGTCATATTCAAATTCTGTGCTGTTACGTTCAATGCCATTGCTTCCGGCAGAGTTTTTTCACTATAGTAATGGTAGATCCAGAACTGATGGTTTCCCTTGCCCATGGCTCCGCCTTCGTAAGTAGCTTCTCCTGAAATCACATCTCCGCTGCGGCTCAGTTTAACTACTAGTTCCACTCCGCTGCTTGGCACCTTGTTAGTACTATATACAGATCCCGGCTCTTTTCGACCTTTTGCCTTATCCTCTGCAGTAAATTCATATACCGTGCCATCTGCATGTTCCAGGTAAGTATCTGCATCAAACAATGGCATATGAAGTGTCTCACCATCGAACACCAAGTCAAATCCCAATTCCGAATCATCCAAAGCTCCGGACTCATTTTCTACTTTGCACTCGTAGGTCAGCGTGAAATCACCATTCAGAGCAATCTCCGGAAGATAGTTTTCGTGCAGCTCTGTAAATGTTGTGTCCGCAACAGCCTGGCCTTTCGAAGTTCCAGCAGAACAGCCAACCAATGTCATCACAGCTATAATCAATAAACCTCTATGTAATTTCTTTCTCATAATTCGTCTCCGGTATCCGTTTAGATTAACTAATTATTCCTAGTTCTTAATATTCTCAGTATACCATATCCAGCGATTGAACCGCCAGTACATTGTTCCAATTGGATACAATAACACAAAATAAAAAGGGGAATCTTCCGATTCCCCTCGACTCTTTATAAATTAGTGCAGAGCCGCTGCGTAAGCCATATACTCTTCTTTTGTCATAACCGGCTCGAATTCGTCGATTACTTTCTTTGCCTCTGCAGCACCATCTTTCAGAAGCTGATAAGCTGTAAGAGCCATCATCTTCGCAGACATGATGTAAAGTTTGTTGTTATCGGTAATTCTGTAATCTTTGCTGTGAAGTGCACCTTCAGAACCACCAAATGTGAAGTTGATAACCGGCATAATGTGTGTCAGATCACCTGCATCTGTTGATGCGAAGTTGATCATATCGTCTGTGATATGCTCGATGGTTGTCTCCGGATTCTGCTCTTTGATCACATCAGCTGCATCAATGAGAGACTTTTCTGCGTTACGCTGGATAACCGGAAGATATCCCTGGGATGTAACGATCTCACACTCAGCGCCGATCGCATGAGCTGCGCCTTCATATGCACGGTCTACTTTTGCAGATGTTGCATTGATCGCATCGAGAGTTTTCGCACGAACCATCAGGTCTACATGTACATGATCCGGAATTGTCTGGCACGGGAAACCGTCGTCACGGATCTGACCGTGTACACGAACTGCATCCTTCTCCTGGAATGTCTCACGGATCATTGCCATTGCGCTGAAACCAAGAGTTGCTGCGTTGAGCGCGTTTACACCATTATGCGGAGCTGCTGCTGCATGAGCTGCTTTACCCTTCATATGAACGGATTTGGAAACGAAACCTGTACTTGCAACGTTACCTAAAAGCAGGTCGCTTGTGCAACCGCCTACCATATGTACATGGGATGTGATGGAAATATCAACATCATCGAACTCGCCGCGGCGGATCAGTTCGCTCTTACCACCGTTGAATACGATACCTTCTTTTGCAAGATCTTCTTTGATATCTGCAGAAAGGTTCTCCTCAGCCGGAACACCGAAGAAGATCGCTTTACCGCCAAGAGCCGCCTTAACTTCCGGATCATTGAGTGCAAGTGCTGCGCCCATGATCGCGATCATCTGTGCTTCATGACCGCATGCGTGGGAAATACCGGTTGCTTTTACGGAATCCGGATGAGCCGGACAACCAATACCGTCTAACTCACCGATCAGAGCAACGCTCGGACCCTCAGACTCGTTGATGTTTGCTTTTACGCCTGTGAGAGCAAGGCCTTCTCTCGGCTCCATGCCATATTTACGAAGGAACTCTGCTGCTGCCTTCGCTGTCTCATACTCCTGGAAACCACGCTCTGCATTGTAGTAAATTTTTGTTGCGATTTCTTTTAATTCTTCTGCATGCTCATCGATAATGCTTAAGATTTTCTGTTCTAAACGATCCATAAAAAGAATCTCCTTTCCGCCTGTATACATGTTACATTTTTGCTCTATATTGCCTGTAAATCCAGGCATTCCCCTATCGTTACTATTATAGACCTTGGCGGCATCATCGACAAGTGATTTTTTTATTGATATCAGATTTTCGCGTAAATTGAACTGACAGGACCTTGACGAACAGAATATTTTTCTTCTGCCACTATCGCATATATGGCTTCATAATTTCCCGGTACAGCTCTCTGATTTCCTCTTCTGTAAGCTGCAGTGGGTTGTTCTTTAAACGGACCGGATTTACGGAAGTTGTAAGAATCTCCAGATCTTCTTCCTTCATCTCTACCGGATACTCGTCAAACAGCTTTGCATCCAAATCATGCAAATATTCAACTGCAGCATCCACATTGTTCTGACCCAATACCGCTGCAATGTCTCCGAACACCTCCGGAAGTACATTCTTTTCATTCATGTACTTCCAGATGTACGGAAGGCACATAAACGCAGCTCTTCCATGGGGAACGCGATACAGAGAAGTCAGCTTGTAGCTCATTGCGTGTGCGGCCGTAGTCTGTGTAATGTTGATTGCCTGACCTGCCAAATTCGCTGCAGCCATCATATCTCTGTTTCCACGCTCCTCGTTCGCCAAATATGCATCGAGATTTTCCACAATCATCTCAAGTGCTTTTCTGGAATACACCCTGCTCTCTTCTGTTGCATTTACAGACCACCAGGACTCAATACTCTGACATAATGCGTCCATCACCGTACATTTTTTCTGGTACATTGGAAGTGTGATCAGATTTCTGTAATCCAGAATCGCGTATTGTGGAATAATGGATTCATGGGTTACGGACTGTTTTTTTCCGTCATAGTAAATGACCGCATATCTGGTGGACTCACTTCCGGTTCCGGATGTTGTCGGGATCGCGATCAGTGTCACATCGTTATCTTTATATTCCTGCTCCAGATATAACCTGGAATCATCCATACCGGAATATAGTTTGATACACTTCGCTACATCGATGGAACTTCCGCCGCCGACTGCGACAATCGCATC
>JAZTZT010000126.1:0-4714 GCA_045637605.1 Pilosibacter sp. | reverse complement strand
AGATTTTACCGCTTCCAATGCCAGAAAGTGTGCGTGAGCCGGACGATTTGTCAGTTGTATGGTCAGGTCTGTTTCTGCAATGCCATATGCAGCGGCAGCGCGCTTGATCTCCGGTACCAATGTTTTACTGGAATCCTGCTTTCCGGCAACCGGATTTATAATAAAATGGTATTTCATACGTTTATCCCCTTGTAGTTCTATGCAATATCGTTAGAAAAACATGTACATTATACCATCATTTTCTTATACTTTCAAAGCCAACTTCATAAATATGGCTCAAACTTGACGGCGTTCTTGTTCTATGGCATAATTTTTCTAGAGAAGCAATCGTGACCAAGGAGAATGATATGTTAAACTGGTTTAAAAATAAAAGTGAAAAAACAGAGACCGCGTCCACACCACAGGATCCGGAACTGAAACTTCTGATGCAAAATGCCGAACAAGGAGACGCCGAGGCACAGTACAAACTGGGACTTTGTTATCTGGAAGGAGATGGTCTGAAAAAGAATGAGAAGATCGCAGCAGAACTGTTCCGAAAAGCAATGGAACAGGGACATCTGGATGCCCAGAGAAAACTTGCATGGTGTCATTTGTATGGACGTGGTGTAAAGCAGAACCTGTCATATTCATTAAAATTAAGCCAGGATGCAGATGGTACTCATGAAAAAATCGATATGAATAAATTTGGATATCTGATCAGAAAGTAAAAAGTATAGAAAAAGCAGCAGAGAGTATCAAATACACTTTGCTGCTTTTAAATTTCATATTAGCCTAACGGAAAGAGCTCTTTACCGTACTCAGCATTTAAGATCTGGCCCATAGCAACGATCATAATAGACTGCGGAAGCAGACCAGCATTGTGAAGGTTTAAGAGTATTGTTGTCATTTCTGTATACATGAATATTCCTCTATAAAATACCATATAATTTAATGTTTCGCGCCGATTATACGGATGGAATATGGAAAAAGCAAGCAAAAGTAGACAGCAAAAATGTTTGAAATATAGTACAAAAAGGAGAGTGCAGTTATCTTGCACTCTCCCTAGTGGAAGATTTCGACAAAGGACTTTTTGTCGGATATTTATGGTTTCTCGGGTTTTCTTGTAGTGCAAGGAAGTTCCAGCTGGCATTTTCCGCAACCGTGCCGAGGCGCATAAGTCGCCTTGTTTATGTCCATAAAAGCGGCGCAGGTCATCATATCCTTACCTGTGTCCACATGAATGGCATTGACAGGACAACGGTGGGTGCAGGCACCGCAGAACGTGCAGTATTCATAGGGTTCGCTGTATGGACGGACCGTTGGTGTCAGCGGTGCCGTAGTGATCACGCTTCCGAATCGTCCACAGACGCCTTTTTCTGTGATAAGATGCTTTGTGAGACTGAAGGTACCGAGCCCGGCGGCATAGGCCACGTGTCGTTCGGACCAACTACTAGTGAACATGGGCTGTCCCAACGCCAGCCGATTCGGATCGCGGTTGGTACGAAAATCCGGATGTCCGGCAGGGATCACAGCCTCATACCCTTCCTCACGCAGCCATCGAGCCAGCTGTTCGCAGACCGCCATCAAAAAGTCCTGGCCTTCAGCACGTCCATGGAGCCATGCTTCGGAAGGTTCTCCCAGATTATCCCGGTTACTGTCCCGGATTTCTTTTGTGAAAGGTAAAAAGAATGAGATCACACTTTTCGCCCCCGGAAGCCACTGCTCCGGTAGTTGAAACATAGGACCGAGAATGATCGGGTCGGTCTGGAATTGCAGAAAGAGCAAATCGTCCGCGGCAGCGCAGCCTAACAGCGGTGCTTCATAAAAAGGAGTCCCTGTCAGGTTTGGGTCCAGTGCATAGGACGCCTGAATGGAATTGTCTGGGTGCTCAGTTACAAATTGAGCCAGTCTTGCGGTTATCGCCTGCAGTGTCATTTTGACCACATCCTTTTTTGATTATAGTATAGCATAGTAGTGGGAAAAGATAAAGTGGACTCAAAAATAGTACAAGTTTTGTACAGTACAAGTAAAGTACAAGACAGATGCAAAAAAGAGGACAGATTTCTCTGTCCCCTTCATCATTATTCAATTAGGAAATTTCTTGTAGTTACAAGGTTTTTTGGATTAGCCGAAGTATCTAGCAAGGAGGCCTTCGAATGCCTTACCGTGTCTAGCCTCGTCTCTTGCCATCTCGTGAACTGTGTCATGGATAGCGTCAAGATTTAACTCTTTCGCTCTCTTAGCGAGGTCGAACTTACCAGCTGTAGCGCCGTTCTCAGCCTCAACTCTTAACTCGAGGTTCTTCTTTGTGGAAGCTGTTACAACTTCGCCAAGAAGCTCTGCGAACTTAGCAGCGTGCTCAGCCTCTTCCCAAGCTGCCTTCTCCCAATAAAGACCGATCTCCGGGTAACCTTCTCTATGAGCAACTCTTGCCATTGCAAGGTACATACCAACCTCAGAGCACTCGCCCTCGAAGTTTGCTCTTAAATCAGCGATGATATCTTCCGGTGCACCCTCAGCTACGCCAACAACGTGCTCAGCAGCCCATGTTCTCTCGCCAGCCATCTCGTTGAACTTGGAAGCCGGAACCTTACATACCGGGCAGAACTCCGGAGCTTCGTTACCTTCATGAACATAACCACATACTGTACAAACAAATTTCTTCATATAAAATGTCTCCTTTAATGATTTATTTATAATTTAATAATAGTAATTGTTACTGATATTAATATAGCATATCTTTCTCGTTTTGTCAACATGCTATTTAATTTTTTCTTTTAACTTTCTAACTTCGGTTCCAGGCAGTGATCACATTCTCCGTAGAAGAAGAGAGCGTGTGTGTCGACGTGTCCCGGAAGCTCCTCGGTAAAGAATTCGCTGGTGTCGCGTACCATGCTGACCGGAAGATCGATGATCCGACCGCATGTCTTGCATACGAAATGGTAATGCTGATCAGTTGTGTAATCAAAGTGTTCAGAACCATCTCCGCAAGTGAATTTCATGATCTCACCCAACTCAACCAGAAGGTTTAAGTTTCGGTATACCGTGCCCAGGCTAATGTTCGGGAATTCTTCTCGAATGGAAAGATAAAGGGCATCGGCAGTGGGATGATCAGTACGGTTCATCAGGCAATTCTTAATCGATTCGCGCTGTCGACTGTACTTTAAGGTTCTCATTTCTGATTTCCCTCCTTTATTAATTTTAAAGCAATAACGATAATTGTTACTATTATAATAGCAGAACAATCAGAAACTGTCAATTCATATTTACAGAAAATTGTAAAAATCTGTTGTTTGCGGTTAAATTCATAATTTAGCTTGAAAACGTGTTAATGTTTCACTATACTAGTGATAATTAGCTAAAATCAAACTAGTGAAAAAATTGAGGTGATTTGATGTCAACCAGACAGATTCGCAATCTGGTAGCGGAACTTTCCGCCAGATTCTTTGATCGTGATTATTTAAAAGTGGCCGGTATCAGCCGGAAAACCATGCAGGATATATTTGAAAGAGACAAGTGGGAGAATGTATTGGAACAGATTTTTCCTGTGAAAGAACGATTTACCTGTGCGGAGATTTTAGAGATGTGTCGTCCGGAACTCAGTCAGCTTTGCAGTGAGCCGGAAGAGGGATGGATGTCTTTCACATATAAATATGTAACACATATCCTATATCCGGATCCGGAATACACAAAGGCAGCAGCGCCGTACGCTGCAGGTGCTCTTTTTTTCCTGCGTCTGATGCAGTTCTTGTTTGACGAAGAGCGAAAAGTTGTTTCATTTGATCCATTTAACGACTTCGCACTTTTGACAGAAGAGGAATATACTCTTTGCGAGCATGCAGAAGAGTACGATCATTTTGTACGCGAATTCCGTGACCAGTATGTTTATGAAATGATGCGTTTGAACCGCGAGGCGACCCCATTCGAAACGCTTGGTCATATCGCAGGTGTTCACCATGTGGCTATGACTGTGGCGCGTGGTCTCCACAAGGCAGGAGTTCCGATCGATCTGGCACTGGCATCCGGAGCAGCAGCCGGACATGACCTTGGAAAGTTTGGCTGTAAGCCGAATGAACGTGTACCGTACCTTCATTATTATTACACCGCCCAGTGGTTTGACGCGTTCCATATGGAAGGGATCGGTCACATTGCGGCCAACCATTCTACCTGGGATCTGGAACTGGACAATATTTCTGTTGAAAACTTAATTCTTATTTATGCCGATTTCCGTGTAAAGCAGGAGCGCGATGACCAGGGAAGAGAAATTACAAAAATTTATAGTTTAAAAGACTCCTTCGATGTTATTTTATCGAAGCTGGATAATGTAGACGAGGTGAAGAAAAATCGTTACCGCGTAGTATATGCGAGGCTGCATGAGTTCGAGCGTTATATGCGTGCTCTTGGTGTGGATGTGGACTTGGATGGAAATCCGCCGGAACCGGAAGTGGCGAAAAATATCGTTCTGCAGGACAAAGATCAGATTAATAAATCTTTTGTATTCTTCGGAATCGAGCATAACATCGATGTAATGCATCGTCTCGGTACCGAGCGCCAGTTTGGAAATATTCTGGAGGCAGCGCGAAGTGAAAAAGATTGGAAGAATGTTCGTGCATATTTAAATATGTTTAACGAATATTCTATTCATCTGAATCACAAACAGAAACGTCAGACACTGACATTCTTATACGAACTTCTTCTTAATAAAGAAGGCGATATCCGCAGACAGGCTGCGACT
>JAZTZT010000125.1:0-10365 GCA_045637605.1 Pilosibacter sp. | reverse complement strand
ATGGCTACGATCCGACTTGGAACCGGTTCCGGAAAAAGTACGCTGGTGCATTTGCTGGACCGGCTCTATGATCTGAAAGAAGACGAAGGTTGCATTACCATCGGCGGTGTGGATATCCGTGCGTTTGAGCGGGAAGCGCTGCGTCGCCAGATTGGACTGGTGCTGCAAGAGCCGTTCCTGTTTTCCAGAACCATTGCAGAAAATATCGGAATTACCAAGGAAAATATGTCCCTCTCAGAAATCCGCGAGGCAGCAGCGATCGCCTGTGTGGATCATTCTGTCATGGAGTTTACCAAAGGGTATGATACGGTTGTGGGAGAACGCGGTGTGACGCTTTCAGGTGGTCAGAAACAGCGTACTGCCATTGCACGCATGTTAGTCCAGAAGACATCGATCATGGTCTTTGACGACTCATTGTCGGCCGTAGATGCCCAGACCGATGCCATGATCCGTCAGGCTCTGAAAGAAAAACTGGCGGAGGCGACAGTGATCCTGATCGCTCATCGTATCACGACATTGATGCAGGCTGACTGCATCATGGTGCTCGATAAAGGAAAGATCGCAGAGATCGGTTCCCACGAGGAATTGATGGAGAAACATGGTATTTATCGCAAGATCTATGATATGCAGATGACGGTTGAAGAAGAGGAGGTGGAAGAAGATGAGTAAGAAGAATAATAAAGAAACAGAATTCAAGACGCTTCCATACTTCGGTATCAATAAATTATTGCCATATTTAAAACCATACCGCGGGATCATTTTCTGGATGATCACGCTCGGTTTTGCCGGTGGTCTGGTGGATATCATCCTTCCGCTGTTTCAGGAATATGCCATCGACCATTTTATTGCCAAACAGACACTGGATACCATGAGTACGTTCATTTGGGTGTATCTTGGTGTGTTGGCATTTCAGGTCATTGCCAACGGAATCTCTGCGTATCAGGCTTGTCAGATCGAGATGTATGTGGGCCGCGATATGAAGCGTGAGAGCTTCAATCATTTGCAGACTCTGGCATTTTCCTATTTTAACCAGAATAGCGTTGGTTATATCCACGCCAGAGTCATGAGTGACACTAACCGTATCGGTGCATTGGTATCCTGGAGTTTGATGAATGGTGTCTGGTATATTTCCTATATCATTGGTGCGATTTTTGTCATGTTAAAGACCAATGCAAAGCTGGCATTCTGGGTACTCCTCATTGTACCGGTCATCGCTGTGGTGGCGCAGATGTTCCAGATGAAGCTGGTGACGCTGAATCATAAGATCCGTGAGGTCAATTCTCAGATCACAAGCAATTTCAACGAGGGAATCACCGGTGCGAAAACCACGAAGACTTTGGTGATTGAAAAGAAGATGGAGGACAACTTTGATCGTACAACAGAGGAGATGGAACTTCGTTCTGTGCATGCGACGCACTATCGTGCCCTGTTCGCATCCATGATCTCCTTTGCATCTTCCGCAGCCCTTGCATTGGTACTTTGGCAAGGAGGACGCATTACTATGGAAGGAATCATGGAAATCGGTACCCTTTCTGTATTCATGTCCTATGCCCTCGGCATGATGGAGCCGATCCAGTGGATCGTACGCTCGATCTCAGATTTGATCACAGTGCAGGTCAATGTAGAGCGTTTCTCCACTCTGATGGAGACACAGTCTGACGTATGTGATTCAAAAGAAGTAGAAGAAAGATACGGAGATTCTTTTGATCCGAAACGCGAAAACTGGGAACCGCTGTACGGTGATATTACATTTGAAGATGTGTCATTTAAATATCCGGATGGCGACGAGTATGTTCTGGAACACTTTAACCTGCATATCCCGCAAGGAACCAATGTGGCGATCGTTGGCGAGACAGGCGCCGGAAAATCTACACTGGTAAACCTGGTCTGTCGTTTCTTTGAGCCGACCTCCGGTCGCGTGCTGATCGATGGACGTGATGCGAGAGAACGCTCTCAGTTATGGCTTCACAGCAATATAGGTTATGTACTGCAGACTCCGCATTTGTTCTCCGGAAGTGTGTTAGAAAATCTTCGATACGGAAATCCCAATGCGACCATGGAACAGATTGAGGAAGCCGTTAGAAATGTTTCAGCGGATGAAGTGATCGCAAGAATGGAGCATGGTTATGAAAGCAATGTGGGTGAAGGCGGAGACTTACTCTCCACCGGTGAAAAACAGCTGCTTTCCTTTGCACGTGCGATCCTGGCAGATCCGAGGATTTTTGTTCTGGATGAAGCAACCTCTTCCATCGATACCGTAACGGAGAAGAAAATCCAGGATGCAACAGACCGACTGATGAAAGGCCGGACCTCCTTTGTCATTGCTCATCGACTTTCCACCATTCGCCAGGCAGATATTATCCTGGTGATCAAGAATGGAAAGATTATTGAGCAAGGATCTCATAAAGAACTGATCGCGAAGCGTGGCGAATATTATAATTTATATACAAAACAGTATCAGGAAGAATTGATCAATCAGGCAATGCAGACAGCATTCGAGTCATAGAGTACAAAAGGAGTTAATAAAACGCAAATTTGGCTCTAGGAATTGTTGGTACAATTTGGTATAATAGGAAATAAAACTCGGAAAGGAGGGCAAATCAGTTATGCAGGAAAAATTAGAGCGGATTTACAGTGAAGACCAGCAGAAGTGGTGTAAGGCAATCTTTGCGGCTAACATAATATTTGCAGGTGTTATTTTCCTGATGGAACTGATCTTGTGGCTCGTTTTTGAGATTCAGGGACTCAGAGATCAGCCATTGGGTGTGTATTTCTTCTGGTATATGTTTCTCCCGACATTTCTGAATGCGAGTATTTTAGGAATAGGTGCTGTAGTGATGCAGCGTCGTTGGGTAAAACATGAACTTTTAAATTCAGTTCCTGTGATTCAGATGACCCTGATCTGTTTCGTACTGTCAACGATCCATCATGTGTTTTTTGTTACATTTGCAACCTTCTGCTTTCCGATCTTTATTTCGGCAATCTTCCAGGAGAGGAAACTGACCAGAAGGATTACGGTCCTGTGCTTAATCTGTTTGACGGTTATGATGTATCTTGGTCCAAAAATCACACAGGTGGAAAATCGATACTTATTTTCCAGTTATCTGATTGCGGCGGCCATTGT
This sequence comes from Pilosibacter sp., assembly GCA_045637605.1. Taxonomy (GTDB): domain Bacteria; phylum Bacillota; class Clostridia; order Lachnospirales; family Lachnospiraceae; genus Pilosibacter. The sequence goes on along the minus strand of JAZTZT010000125.1, from coordinate 7,241 downwards.
ATTGAGTGCCAATATTCTTTGCGAACTTTTGATGAGATATGAATCTCAGAAGGATCGTAAGTTGGAAATGCTTCATCGAAGTCGTATGGAGATTTTGGAACAGTTGAAATATGATCAGAAAACGGGCTTATATGGTCATACTTCATTCCAGACTGGCATGAAGATGTTGGTGAATGAGGCTGAGGTAGGTAATCGTCCGGCAGTTGCAGTATTGGATATTGATGATTTTAAAAAAGTAAATGATACATACGGTCATGTAAAAGGTGACATCGTTATTTTGGAACTCGCGCGCATTATGAGAGAAGCTTGTGGAGATAAATATTTTCCAGCTAGATTTGGTGGAGAAGAGTTTGCGATTTTATTTCGAAATGGAACCATCGATGACTATATTCAGACTGTAGAGCGGATTCGTCGGGAAATCGAACGGACAGAGTTTGATTTTCGTAAGAGTCCGGTTACAATCAGTGCCGGTATTGCGATTTGGAAAAAGGGTTGGGGAACAACTGAGTTTTTCAATCGTGCCGACGAAGCTCTTTATATTTCCAAACGTCAGGGTAAGAATCGTACAATCATCTGTGATGGTGACAGTGTGAAGTCAGCATTGTTGTATCAGTGGGGGAAATGATTTCTGACGAAACGTAATATCAGGAGGATTACAGAATGCGCAATGAGCTGACAGAAAAGGATATCAAAAAGATTGAAGAAGAGATTGAATACCGCAAACTGGTGGTTCGCAAGGATGCCATTGAAGCGGTAAAAGAGGCGAGAGCCCAGGGGGATCTCAGTGAAAACTTTGAATATTATGCGGCAAAAAGGGACAAAAATAAAAATGAGAGCCGAATCCGTTATCTGGAGAGAGTAATCCGTACGGCAAAAGTTGTTTCAGACGAGTCGAAAGAGGATGAAGTCGGTCTGTATAATACTGTGGACGTGTATTTTGAAGAGGATGATGAGACGGAGACATACCAGATCGTTACTTCTATCCGAGGGAATTCTCTTAACAACATGATTAGCTCAGAGTCTCCACTCGGAAGAGCACTCATGGGCCACAAAGTTGGGGAACGCGTCTATGTTCAAATCAGTGAAAAGGCCGGCTATGAGGTTGTGATCAAGAGAATTGAGAAAACTGTCGATGACGGAAGTGCGGCATTGAGAAGTTATTGAGGTCCGAGTGCTCCACGATAGGATAGAGAAAGAAAGTAGAGGATTCCACATGAGGGATATAAAGATTCTGGGACTTCCATTGCCCCTGTATTTGGTAGTACTCGCATTGACCGTTGCGTGTATGGCAGCCGGATGCGTACCGAACAGCCTGGTTCCGGCATTTTTGGTGCTGATGGTATTCGGTGAAGGGTTAAATACTGTCGGAAAGACAGTCCCTGTGGTAAAAACATATCTGGGCGGTTCGGTCATCTGTATTCTAGGTGCAGCAGCGATTCAGGCGACAGGGATCATTCCGCAGCAGACCTTTGAGACAATGGACTATTTTGTCAATAAAAGCGGTTTTTTAGTATTTTATATTGCAGCCTTGATCACGGGAAGTCTTTTTAACATTGATCGAAATTTGCTTCTTCGTGCGACAGTAAAGCTGCTTCCGGTAGCTGTGATCTCGCTTGCAGTGGGAATCCTGACTTCTGGTTTGCTGGGAGTCCTTATGGGAGATGGTTTCTGGAACGGAATCTTGTTCATTGGTGTACCGATGACCAGTGGTGGTATGACAGCCGGAACTGTGCCGCTTTCCAGTATCTATGCACAGGCGTTGGGAATCGATGCATCTGAGGCACTGACAAAGATGGCTCCGGCGACTGTTTTGGGAAATATTACAGCGATCGTGTACGGAGGTCTTCTTAATAACTACGGAAGTAAACATCCGGAAGTTACCGGAAATGGTATGCTGGTAAATGACGGAAAACCGGTGAAGAAAACTCCTCCAATGAAGCCGACATTTGCAAACCTTTGTACCGGAATGGTTATTGCGTTTGTCTTCTATCAGTTGGGTGCATTGCTTCATAATTATATCGAGATCATTCCGACTTATGCGTGGATGATCATTGCAGTTGTTTTAGTAAAAGGAACCGGTATTATGTCCGAAGAACTGGAAGACGCAGCAAGAGAGTGGGGGCAGTTTGCGATCCACAGCTGGACAGCTGCAGCATTGGCAGGAATCGGATTTACACTGATCGATCTTGGAACGATCTTAAAGACATTGACTCCGTTCTATCTGATCGCAGTTGTATTGGTCGTGACGGTCATCACTTTAACTGCCTCTATTTTAGGAAAATTTGTAGGATTTTATCCTCTGGAATCTGCCATTGCAGCCGGTATGTGTACCACGAACATGGGAGGATCCGGAAACGTTGCAGTACTCAGCAGTGCGCACAGAATGGAATTGCTTCCGTTTGCACAGATCGTAACAAGATCCTGCGGAGCATTGATGTTGACGATTGGCGGTATTTTAGTTCAGATCGTAGGATAAAAGAATAATTAGAAGAAATAAGAAAGTCGAGAACTTGAAAATGATCAGGTTCTCGACTTTTTTGAGTTTATATGATCTTTTAGAATTTTCTCCATGTATCCCTGCTGAACAGGATGAGCATTGGATAGAGCTCCAGACGTCCGGCCAGCATATCAAAGATCAAGATGATTTTTGAAAAGTTTGAGTAAATACTGAAGTTTTGAGTTGGACCAACCAGTTCGAGACCCGGTCCGATGTTGTTAATTGTGGCAGCTACAGCAGTAAAGTTTGTAGTCATGTCAAAATTATCAATGCTGATCAGGAACACAGAGGCGGCGTAAATAAATGCGTATGTGGTAAGGAATACGCTTACGGAACGAACCAGTTCGTTATCCAATGGGCGGCCTTCAAAATATACTCGTTTTACCTGATTCGGTCTTCTGTTCCAGGCAAGTTCACGAAACATGGTACGAAGCAGGATCATGATACGTGATACTTTCATACCACCGCCTGTACTGCCTGCACAGGCACCACAGAACATGAGAAGAACCAGGATTGTTTTCGGAATTGCAGGCCACAGGTTAAAGTCTGTAGTCGCAAATCCGGTGGTAGTAATAATAGAACCAACCTGGAAGAACGCATGACGAAATGATTCTGAAAGGGTGGAATAGCATCCAGTTGTCCAGATAAAGCCTGTAATAGTCAGAACTGAAACTGCGATAATTCCCAAGTACCAACGTGCTTCTTCACATTTCAACGCATCTTTTGTTTTTCTCATATAGATCAGGAAATAAACGTTAAAGTTAACGCCAAACAGGATCATAAAGATAGTTACGATAACCTGCAAATGTGGAGCATAACTGGCGAAACTGTCATTTTTAATACCGAAACCACCGGTACCTGCAGTACCAAATGTGGTACACAGGGAGTCGAACAGCGGCATTCCGCCCAAAAGCAGTAATACCAGCATAAGCAAAGAAAGCATGAAATACAGACCATATAATAATTTGGCAGTGGACTGTACTTTCGGAACCAGTTTTCCAACGGAAGGTCCCGGGCTTTCTGCTTTCATTAAGTTCATATGGGAACCTCCGCCTGTCATTGGAAGCAAGCATAACAGGAATACCAGTACACCCATACCGCCAATCCAGTGAGTGAAGCAACGCCAGAACATCAATCCTTTGGACATTCCTTCCGGATTTGCGAGAATGCTGGCTCCTGTCGTTGTAAAACCGGAGACAGTTTCAAATAAAGCATCCACCAGATTTGGGATCTCACGGCTAAAGTAAAATGGAAGAGCACCCATAAAACTCATCACGATCCAGCTGAGGGCAACGATAACTCCGCCTTCTCTGGCATAAAGAACTTTGTTCGTTGGTTGTTTCTTAAGAAGCGGAAGTCCGATCATCAGGCAGATCAGAATCGTAACAACCAGTGCCCAAACACTTTTCTCTCCGTAGATCATAGAAACGATCACCGAAGGAACCATAAGAGCCGCTTCCACGCTGAGAATCCAACCGATGATGTAAGCAATCATGGAATAATTCATGGAAACACTCCTTTATTTCTTTAAGATATCACGGATGTCATTGAGACCACGGTTTGTAGTAACAACAATAACCGTATCGCCGACACAGATCATATTCTGACCACGCGGAGTTAAAATCCTTCCGTGTCGGTTAATAGCACAGATCAGAAGGTTCGGTTTTAAGTTCAGATTCATTAACGGTACATCAGTAACTTCAGATGCATCTTTGATGGAAAACTCAAGAGCTTCTGCGCGTCCATCAAACAGCTGGTACAGAGTCTCGACATTACTTCCGATGGAGTTCTGACGAGCACGTACATACTGTACGATGTAGTCTGCGGTCAGGTATTTCGGATAAATGACACTGTCAATGTCCAGGCTGTCTACGACATCATTAAATGCGATTTTATTTACCTTTGCGATCAGTTTCGCATTGGAATGCTTTTTCGCAAACAGGGAAAGGAAGATATTTTCCTCGTCCAGACCTGTGAGTGAAACCACAGAATCTGCATAGGTAAGACCTTCTTCCAGAAGCAGGCTCTCGTCACTGCCATCACCATTGATAATATCAGCACCCGGAACCACCTCAGTCAAATATTCACAGCGAGCTGCATCTCGCTCGATGATACGCACCCGGTAGCCAACTTTTAATAAATCTTTTGCCAGATAATGAGCAACCGTACCTCCGCCAATGATCAGGGAGTTCTTTACCTTTTTGGAACGGACACCGATCTTTTCGAAAAACTCCGCAGTCGCTTCCAGCGGTCCAACGATAGAAAGAGTATCGCTGTCTTCAAGAACAAAGCTACCATTTGGGATAATGATCTCGTTGTCACGTTCAACTGCGCAGATCAGGACTTCCGTCTTGAGACGTGCCATAACTTCCATAATAGTTTTTCCGCCAAAACCTATCTCCGGTTTTAAACGGAAGCGTAGAAGTTCGACACGGCCTTTTGCAAACGTATCGATCTTGATGGCGGACGGGAATTTCAACAGTTTGGCAATCTCTCGCGCGGCAGTTAATTCCGGATTGATGATCATGGAAATACCAAGCTGCTCTCGGATAAATCCGATCTCCTGGCTGTACATCGGGTTTCTAACACGGGCGATCGTTGCACAGCCGCTCTTTTTAGCCATCAGACAGCAGAGCAGATTCAGTTCGTCTGCCTGGGTAACAGCGATAAAGAGATCTGCCTTTTCTACACCGGCCTCCTGCTGAACCGCGAACGAAGCACCATTTCCGACGATACCCATAATATCAAAACGATTGGAGGCTTCTTCCACTTTTTTTGCGGAAATATCTACCATGATCAAGTCATGGCCTTCGGCACATAAACGTTCAGCAAGGCTGATACCGACTTTTCCGCAGCCAACAATAATAATATTCATAATATTGCGTCCTTTTTTATGCTAATAGTCTTAAGATAGTTTTGCACAATCGTACAGATTTTATTTGTCAGACTCCCAACGTCCGGAGGCGCCACACGGAAGTACCAGGCCTGTGTGAGAAACCGGGAGACCGATCTCATCAGACTTTACGATACCGCCGAATTTCGGCTGCACCACAGTTCCGAGCATATAGGTCAGAACGGACGGAGCCAGTCCTGTTGTATAGGAATTGATCAGGAAGAATAATGGGGCGTCGGAGAGGAGCTGTCCGCAGAGTTTTACCAGCGGATAGATCGCATCTTCGATCTTCCAGATCTCACCTTTTGGTCCGCGTCCGTAGGACGGCGGATCCATGATGATCGCGTCATAATGATTTCCGCGGCGGATCTCACGCTCTACGAATTTCACACAGTCATCCACGATCCAGCGAATCGGGGCATCCTCAAGACCACTGGATTTTGCATTTTCCTTCGCCCATGCGACCATACCTTTGGAAGCGTCTACATGTGTAACGGAAGCACCTGCCTTCGCAGCCGCCAATGTTGCGCCGCCTGTGTAAGCAAAGAGGTTCAGAACCTTGATCGGTCTGCCTGCATTGCGGATCTTATCACCGAACCAGTCCCAGTTTGCAGCCTGCTCAGGGAAGAGTCCGGTATGTTTAAAACTGAACGGTTTTAACTGGAAAGTAAGTCCTTTGTAGTTGATGCTCCACTGTTCCGGAAGGTTGAAGAACTCCCATTCTCCACCGCCTTTGGAACTTCTGTGATAATGTCCGTTTAGTTTTCTCCACTGCGGGACTTTTTTCTCAGTATCCCAGATAACCTGCGGGTCCGGACGAAGAAGAATGTAATTTCCCCAACGTTCCAGTTTCTCGCCGTTTGAACAGTCAATGACTTCGTAGTCTTTCCAACCGTCTGCAATCCACATATCTATTTACCATCTCTTTCTCTCAAGAATAAACGGGTATATTTACCCAATTTAAAGTTTCATATTACTATGACATTATACGTGATTCGAGAAGCACTGTCAAATAGGGAAATGGTTATTTACGGCTTATTTACGGAAATCGTAAGAGAATTGAAAGGTTCTATATATTGAATATTTTTTTCTATGCTGATAAAATGTATACATGATATAGAATTCTATGATGGGCGCAGTGGATGCGCAGATTCCAAGGAGATGAGATAGATGAAGAAAAAAGGGTTTAAGGCACTGACTTTAGCGATGATGTTGACGATCGGTGCAGCTACAATGAGTGCATATGCGGCAGAAGGTTGGACTATGTCTAACAATGCCTGGACCTATTTGGATGCGAAGGGCAATAAAGTTCGTGATGAATGGAGAAAAGGTGCGGACAATCTCTGGAGATATTTGAACTATAAAGGTGAGATGGCGATCAGCACCTGGGTCGATGATGAATATTACGTGGATTCCAACGGTATTATGGTCAATAACCAGTGGGTGAAGACAAAACCGCAGTATGAGAACGATGCAGAAGATGTATGGTTCTACTTCGGAAGCAGCGGAAAAGCAGCAAAAGACGGTTGGAAGAAGATTGACGGTAAAAACTATCTGTTTGACGGTGACGGTGTGATGCAGACCGGCTGGACAGAGGATGGACTTTATTATCTTGGTGATGACGGAGCAGTAAAGACCGGATGGAAGTATCTGGCTGAGCCGACAGAAGACGATCTTGAATGGGATTCTGAGTATGCCGGTCCGGAAAGTGTCGATGGTAAGTACTGGTTCTATTTTGGCAGCAATGGCAAGAAGTACTGTCCGGAAAGCAGCGGAAGCAATGATCTGTACAAAGTGGTAAAAATCAGCGGAGATTATTACTGCTTCGATGAAGATGGCAGAATGATGTCC
>JAZTZT010000124.1:0-8712 GCA_045637605.1 Pilosibacter sp. | reverse complement strand
GCTTCGTTCGACTTGCATGTGTTAGGCACGCCGCCAGCGTTCATCCTGAGCCAGGATCAAACTCTCATGTTAAAGTTTATCCCAGTTCAAAACTTAGCTTGGCTAGTTTTAAACCGTTCTACTGTTGTTTTAGGTTTTGTTCTGAATGTTCTCATTCATGGCCAATAACCAAAGGCCATTTTTATAAGAATTTTCAGGGTTTTACATACTGTTCAGTTTTCAAGGTTCTTTGCTGTTTTGCGACAGCCAGATTACTATAACATAGCTTTTTCTGTTTGTCAACAAGTTTTTTCAACTTTTTTTATTTTCTTTTTCAAGAAGCTTTTTAGTTGAATTCTTTGGTCAAAACCAAAGCTCCGAGAGGTGTTTGCCTCATCGGAGCTTTAATATAGCACTTTATTTTATGATTGTCAAGCAAATTTGTTGCATTTTTTAAAACAATTTTTTTACGCATTTTTCTGGCACAAGATATGCGATTTTTCCCTTATTTTATCTACATTTTGTGGTTATTCGTAATTATGATTTTAGCATGTAAAACGACTAATTCTCACATTAACGCACTGAATTGTATCTGTAAAATATACAATTTATAAGAGACTTCGGATTAATCCAAGGACCAGATTTGCCAACATATTGTGGTCGTAAAGCCATGACAACCAAGGGCTTGCGTTCACTTGTGTAAATATCATTTGACCAAGTTCTGTTCTGGAGAATATGGTCAGTACAATGCACAGGATCCAGATAAAGATCAGCGCCTGCACACCCCCAAGGACTGCGCCGGCCATTTTATTGATACCGGATAGGATCGGAAGTTTCGCGATCAGATCTAACCACACTACGAGAACTTTTAATGCCAGATATACAACTACAAACAACACAACAAATACAGCCGCTTTCAACACGGTATCTGCAAGATATCCGCCAATATAGTCTCGAAAGAATTCCACTCCCATCAACCGATATACTTCTATATTATTATTTTCAACAAGAAGATTCTTCATCTGCTCCGGAAGAGGCAGTTCTTCTATGATAAGCCATTCATCCGCTTTTTGTGTATGTTCTTCCAGACCGAGTTCCTTCAGAATATCGTCAATACCGACGCTCTCTGCCATCTTCTCTTTCATCGTCTCATACACAGGTGTATCATTTTTCAGCCACTCTGTCACATAGGGCATAGTATAATTTACCGTAACTAGCGTGATCAGCATTGCTGCTGCAGATACGGCCAGGCGAATAAAGCCTTTATGATGTCCGTGGAGCACCATAGCAAGCAAATATACTGCCACAGCGATTTCCAGCCAGTGCTCCGTTACTTTCGCCATGATTTCCATAATTTTCCTCTTTATTAGTTACAATACATATTTTCGAATTGCCACTGCAACTCCGGCTTCATTGTTTGTAACTGTAATATGATCTGCCACTGCTTTTACGCATTCTTCTGCATTTTCCATCGCCACACCAAAACCAGCCATACGGATCATAGAAATATCATTTTCTCCATCGCCAAATGCCATGGTCTCCTCTTGGCTGATTCCAAGATGCTCTGCAAGTCGGATTAACGCACTTCCTTTGTCAGCTCCGGCTGCATTGATTTCCAGATTATTAGAAAGGGAAGAAGATACCAGAATTCCAGGTATATCTGTCAGCACTTTACGCATGCGCATTCGCGCTTCTTCCTTTACAAAGAATAAGTTGATCTTTTCAACATACTCGCAATGCTCTCTTATGTATTCGATATTGTCCGGAACCGGTTTTCTTGTCTTCCGCACCAGATCATGAATTCCTTGATTCGGTACATAATATGCAAGATTATCCCAGAAAGATTGTCTCGTATATCCGACTCCGTCAATATATGCGTCGTACATAATATCGTCTTCACAGTCACGTACAAGTTCCATGATCTTTATGGCAGTTTCTGCTTTTAACAGGCAGGAAGAAATAATTTCTCCGGTCTTTAAGTCTACCACCGATGCACCGTTTACCGTTATCGCATAGCGAACTCCCGGAAGATTTTTAAGCTCATCCGGAATTCCGATTATCGTACGACCGGTTGCCGGAACGATCTGAATCGCACGTTCTGCACATTCTGTCAATGCCTGAATATTTTCATCAATCATATGTTTTCGGTCATCCACAAAAGTACCGTCAATATCTGTTGCGATCAGCTTTATTGTCATAAATGTTTCCCCCGTTTCAATGATAGAGGTTTCTTATTTTGAACCATATAATAGTTCGCCGAAACATCTGCCTGACCATATTTGAGGCGGACGCTCCGGCGACTAATTCTATTATATTATGTTAGTCAAAGAAATCCTTTTCGCGCAAGATCAGGAAACCTTCTTTGTCATACGCCGGAGAGAAGATGCTTTTCAGTTTTCTGCCGAGTGTCTTTTTCTCTGCTTTATCAGCAGCTTCTTCGATCAAATCTACGGCTGCTTTCTGAGTCAGACGCACTCCGTCTTCCTCCATCATCTCGATTCGCTCATAAAGAGCCAGCATGCTCTTACCGGTAATGCTGCAATCAATTTCGGACGCATATTTACATGCAAACTGTGCAAACTCGTCTGCATCCATTTCGACATCATCATCATACTCTTCTGTATCATTGCGGTCGGAATCATCTTCCTCATATGTGGATTCGTCTTCTTTGCTTTCCTCTTCCTCATATGTCGGTTCTTCCTTCTGTTCTTCTTTCACAACAATTGGAGTTTTCTCGATCTTTGCAGTTTTTTCTGCTTCCTTCGCGATCTTTTCCTGTGCAGCAATTTCTTTTTCCAGTGCTTCTTCTACAGCTGCCTCTGTTGCATCCTGTGCTTCTGGTTTCGCATCAGAACCAATATACTGGAATTTGCTTGCCAAGGATGCATGTGTCGCATGGAGAGTTTCCAGATTTTCCGGAGTATCGATAAGAACGACGATCATACCACTCTTATCGTTTTCCATAAGGTCGTCCAACTCGTTCTGCACAGCTGCAGTCAGGCCAGCTGCATGTTCGATCACAAGGTCTTTTCCTGCAAGTTTGTCAGCAACAGCACGGATTCCCTTTTTGTTTAACTTTTCACTGCTGATCTTGGCAACCGGATTCTTGTATCCTAATTCTCTGTGAATCTTCTTCAGAGCTTCGATGGCCATTGCAAGGCCCTCTTCCTCTGTTTCTGCTTCGATCATCAGGTTATTCATCTCCTGCTCATCGTCGAGAGATTCGATCTCGATTTCATCGGCCACAATTGCTTTCGCTTTTTCGCGCTCCAGACGCTCCTGTTCTAAGCGTTCTGCTTCTTCTTTCAACGCACGCTCACGGGCAATCTCAGCTTCTCTTCTCGCGCGGCGCTCCTCTTCCTCACGACGAGCTTTTTCACGCTCTTCCTCTGCTCGACGGAGAGCTTCCGCTTCCATCTCCTCGCGCTCTTTGGCAGCACGGATTGCTGCACGTTGACGTTCGATCTCACGCTCAGCCTCAGCTTCCTCCTCTGCTTTGCGCTCTGCTGCAGCATCTAAAACTCTCTGTGTCGGCTTGATCTCTTTCAGAGAATGCAGGTCATCAAGCGTTCTTGTTGCCTCCATCTCATCCTCTTCTACGATCGCTGTCTTTGGTTCTTCTGCGATCTTAGCCATTTCCTGTGCCAACTTTTCGGATTCCTCATCCTCATGGATACGGATCACATCCTCCTCTGTCGGCTCATCTACAGAAACTTCCGGCTCCGGAACTTCCTCTTCTAAAATCGGATCTTCTTCCACTTTTGCGTAAGATTTGGTGCTGTATTCTTCCTCTACCGCACGAAGCTTCGCTTCATATTTGTCGCGGTTCTCCACAAGATCCATCTGATACTTGTTGAGCGGAGCATACTCCAGTTTTAAATCCATGGCTTTATCCACGTATTTACCGAGGCCGAACATCAGCATAATGGTATCACATGTTGCCACGCATTTGTCTTCGAGACCAGCTTTGTGATAAAGCTCTGCAAGCTCGTACATCCACTTTTCATCCAGTTCAGAGGATGTATATGCTTCTAATGCACGGATCAGCTGCTCGATCGGTGCTTTCTTCTCTTTTAAAATCAAGTAACGAAGTAAATACTGACGCGGATCGTCCTGTGCAACCTCACAAAACTCGCGGTAATATGTCTCTGCTTCTCCAACGCGTCCTTCTCTCAACGCCAGATCTGTCAGTTTGTACAGAATGCGTTTTCCCACCGGAGCACGCTCGTATGCGATCAGCAGAACTTCTTTCGCCTCCTGATACTCCTCGTTTTTCTCGTAAATCTGGGAAACCATGGAAAGAAGGCTTCCGTTTCTTACTCGGCGCCAATCGATGGTATCGCAAATTTTCATTGCAGTCGCATAGTCGCCGCGATTTACTAATTTTTTAATCTGTTCAACTTTTATGTTAAACTCGTACTTATCCATGAATAGCTTCTCCTAAGTTTCCTACAATTCCACACGGCCCTCCAGCGCACGCAGAAGTGTTACTTCATCAATGTATTCCAAGTCTCCGCCCACCGGTACGCCACTCGCGATCCTTGTGACTTTAATCCCTGTCGGTTTGATCAGCTTGCTGATATACATGGCTGTCGTTTCGCCTTCCAGACTGGAGTTGGTTGCGATGATGACTTCTCTCACATCTTTCTGGAGTCTGGTCATCAATTCTTTTAATTTGATATCTCCCGGGCCGATTCCGAGCATTGGGGAGATCGCACCATGAAGTACATGGTAAACACCCTCAAATTTCCCGGTTTTTTCGTAAGCTGCCAGATCTCTCGGATTTTCCACAACCATGATCACACTGTGGTCACGAACCGAACTCTTACAGATCGGGCAAATGTCCATATCTGTCAGAGTAAAACACTCTTTACAATAATGAACATTGTGCTTCGCATCTCGGATCGCGCCGGAAAGACGGTCCACCTGCTCCTCCGGCATATTGATAATATGGAATGCCAGCCGCTGCGCCGTCTTGTTTCCGATTCCCGGAAGTTTTGACAGTTCTTCAATTAATTTTGAAATTTGGCTGCTGTAATAATCCATCTTAGAAAGAAAGTCCTCCTAAGTTAAGACCGCCTGTAAGCTCTGCCATAATTGCGCTGGACTCTTCTTCCATCTTACGGAATGCTTCGTTTGTTGCAGCTACGATCAGATCTTCTAACATCTCAACGTCATCCGGATCTACTGCCTCCGGAGAGATCTTCACAGAAACAACTTCTTTTTTACCGGAAACTGTTACAGTAACAACACCGCCGCCTACGCTTGCTGTGTACTCTTTCTCTTCCAGTTCTTTTGTCTTCTCTTCCATCTGACGCTGCATTCTCTGCGCCTGCTTCATAATATTTGTCATATTACCCGGCATACCACGCGGGAAACCGCCACGTCTTGCCATGGTTTCAATCCTCCTGAATTCTATGTTTTCTTAAATTGATTTTTTTATATTGAAAAGTCATCTCACAGACTAATCTTCAATTGTGATCTCCATATGGATATTTTCCCGAAGCTCTTCATCGGTAATATATCTGGTATCCATACGTTCTCCGCTCTCGCGGAGCCTTGCTTTAAAATAAATGGATTTGCCGTACATCTGCTCCACGTATCGTTCGATATCTCCCAGAATACTCGGACGGCTGCCCATATGGAAGTTCATCGAATCGCTGAACACGATGCATAGGCAGCTCTCACCTGCAGGTTCCACAACGGTCTCTCGATAACACGGGCGCACAGACATACCCATCGCTCGAACAATCTTGCCCCATTCATTGCGCACCATATTCAGATCCTCCAGCTGAGCCTTCGGGAGTGTCACGGTCCGCGGTTCAACCGGAGCCTGATATCCTTGCGTCGGAACTCCAACATTCGATACCGGATTGCTCACCGCTACAACTCCGCCGGTTTCTGCCGACTGATCGGAACTTCCACTCGCTGCCGGTACATAAACACTCGGCGCCGCCGGAATACCATTTTCCATCTGACGCTCTAAAACTGCTAAACGCTCTAGGATTGATTCCATATCCTGCTCCATCTGAGGTTTGGTCAGTTTAATGAACGCCAACTCAATGAGTACTCGCTTCTGTGTTGCAAAACGAATCTGGTTAGAAAGCTCCGAGAATACACGGATGTAGCGCATCAGGGTATTCTCATCTGCCAGCTTCGCATCTTCGCGCAGCAACTTTAAATTATCTTCTGACATATCCAACAGTTCCTCTGCATCTTCCGCTGTCTTTAAAAGCAAAAGATTTCTAAGGAACCAGATAAAGTCTACCACGAACTGTGATAATTCTCGTCCCTGAATGACCATTTCTTCTAATTTTAATATGCAGTCTTTGGTCCGCCCCTGTACAACTGCCAGAAATAACTCACGGAATACGCTGTTGTCCACAGCTCCGAGCACATCCAGCACATGTTCATATGTCAGGGTCTCTCCAAAATGGAATGCTGCACACTGGTCCAGCAGACTCAGTGCATCTCGCATGGATCCATCTCCGGCTTTTGCCACATAACGGAGCGCACGCTCCTCAACAGGCATTCCCTCCGCGTCCGTCAGTTCTTTTAAACGATCTGCGATCGTGTCAACTGTGATCCTACGGAAATCGTATCGCTGACAACGGGATAATACCGTAATCGGAATCTTATGAACTTCTGTCGTCGCCAGAATAAAGATTACATAAGACGGAGGCTCTTCCAATGTCTTTAAAAGTGCATTAAACGCTCCCGTTGAAAGCATATGCACCTCGTCGATAATGTAAACTCGGTACTTACCTTCCGTCGGCGGATACTGGACCTGGTCGCGGATCTCTCGGATATTTTCCACACCATTGTTGGACGCAGCATCGATCTCTACCACATTGAGAGATGTTCCGGCTGCGATCTGCTTGCAGCTCGGGCACTCTCCGCACGGACTTCCGTCCACCGGATTTTCACAGTTAACAGAACGGGCAAGAATTTTTGCCACCGTCGTCTTACCTGTACCACGGGTTCCGCAAAACAAATATGCATGTCCGATACGCTGTGCACGGATCTGGTTCTGTAAAGTTGTAACAATATGGTCCTGGCCCTTCACATCGTCAAAGGTGTGCGGTCGCCATTTCCTGTATAATGCTGTATATGACATAATCTATTCATCTCCGAAGCTGATGCCGAGCAGTTTCGCCTCTTTAATAATATCGGATTTCGGGTCCACATATTTCAGTTTTCCTGCGGACTCAGAAAGCGGAATGTCCGTGATCACATTGTTCTCCACAACCACAAGCCGGCCAAACTGTTCTTTGTCAATCAGGGTCGCAGCATGGGCACCGATCCTGGAAGAAATGACACGATCATACGGAACCGGAGCTCCACCTCTCTGCATGTGGCCCGGAACCGTCACACGAATCTCCAGACCTGTTTTTTCCTGGATCATTGCACCAAGTTCATACGCAACAGACTGATACTTCTGTTTGCGCTCTTCTAGCTTCTTCTTGTATTCTTTCTTGGATAACTTCGCTTCTTCTTTTGAGATCGCACCTTCCGCTACTGCCAAAATAGAGAAACGACTTCCATGTTTGGTACGCTCTTTAATTTTTTTCGCAATGGCCTCCAGATCGTATGGGATCTCCGGAAGAAGGATAATATCTGCGCCGCCTGCGATACCGGCATGAAGTGCCAGCCAGCCGACTTTGTGTCCCATGATCTCTACGATAAAGACGCGGCCGTGGGAGGATGCAGTTGTATGAATAAAATCAATCGCGTTGGTCGCTACATCCACTGCACTCTGGAATCCAAATGTCATGTCTGTACCCCAGAGATCATTGTCGATCGTCTTCGGAAGTCCGATCACATTTAAACCTTCCTGACTCAGAAGATTTGCTGTTTTCTGGCTTCCGTTTCCGCCCAGTACAACCAGTGCATCCAATTTCAGTTTGTAGTATGTGTGGCGCATAAGCTCCACCTTATCCAGACCGTTTTCATCCGGTTCACGCATCAGCTTGAACGGCTGTCTGGATGTTCCGAGCATCGTACCGCCTTTTGTCAAAATACCGGAAAAGTCAGAACGGCTCATAAAACGGTAATTCGCATACATCAGACCTTTGTATCCATCTTCAAATCCGATAATTTCCACTTCATCACCATAAATGCTGTAGAGTGCTTTTGCCACACCGCGCATGGTTGCGTTTAACGCCTGGCAATCACCACCACTGGTTAAAAAACCAACTCGCTTCATAACTATGTTCCGTCCTTTCTCCAATATGGCATACTTAATATGATTATAATACATGAAAAAGAGAGGGGCAAGGGAAAATTTCACGACCTTACCTCTCTCTTTTATTTTTTCCTTTTATGCTTCCTATCATTCTCGAATCTGACGGATCGGATTTGGAATTTCTACGTTATTATTGTTTACCACACTGTCCTTCAACATGCCTTCGATCTGGCGGAACTGAACACTCGGATTCATGTAGTTATCCCACCATATATATCCAAGTTCTTTTGTCCGTTCTTTATAGTTGATCTGACGACCGGCGTAATAATCCTTATAAAGGTCTGCATAAAATGCCGCCATTCGTTCTTTCCGATCGTCCGGAATGTACTTGATGTACTTGTAGGTCTGCTTCATGACCACATCGCGTATGTATGCATCGCTAAACTGCGGGAAGGCCAAAAGATCTTCATTTTGCACCCCATGCTTCGCTGCCCAGCTGGATATGTCTGTATTCTTTGTATGATAGGACATGGTTCCGTCTGCATGCA
>JAZTZT010000123.1:0-10544 GCA_045637605.1 Pilosibacter sp. | reverse complement strand
CTCTGTAAGGGCGCAAAACTTGTGAAGCTCAGTCGTCCAGCCTATCATTTGAGATATGTACGGGATTTTCTATCAGATACTTTTTTATTTTTCTAAACCTAAATACTGCAATTGTGCATTCCTCAAGATAACTGGCACTTTTAGTATGTGAGAAACCTATAGATAAAGTGTATTTACATTGAGAAGATGTTTTTATGCATTTCTACTCTTTGTTCGATTCCATATGCTGTATTCTGCAAACATTAGCAAGGCTTCCGAAAATTTTGTACGGACTAATTCCAACCGCGGAGACTTGTCTGAAGC
The DNA here is from genome assembly GCA_045637605.1 of Pilosibacter sp. Lineage (GTDB taxonomy): Bacteria > Bacillota > Clostridia > Lachnospirales > Lachnospiraceae > Pilosibacter. The sequence continues at coordinate 10,241 of JAZTZT010000123.1, read as the reverse complement.
CCGTCAGGGCTGAGTTGGTCGAGAGCGGTTGATGATAGATGGACGTACAAAATTCGGAAACGCAGCTTGTTTGCAGAATATTGCATATGGGAATGAACAAAAAGAGGAAATGCTCTTTTAAAAACATTTCCTCAATTAAATACACACTTTATTTGTAGAATGCACAGAATGCCTTGTATGTATTATATACATCAAGTTTGGAAGCAAGCTCGAACGGAGCGTGCATGGAAAGGATCGGCACACCAAGGTCTACAACGTCCACATCCATGTGAGCAACGAGGAGAGCGATTGTTCCGCCGCCGCCTACGTCAACAGCACCGAGTTCACCTGTCTGCCAGTAAACGCCTTCAGCATCCATCATGTTGATGACTTTTGTCATGGTCTCAGCGCTTGCATCGTTGGAACCGGATTTACCTCTTGCACCTGTGTACTTTGTAAGTACGCAGCCCTTGTGGATGTAGCTGGAGTTTCTCTCTTCGTATACGGAAGACCATGTCGGGTCGTAAGCCGCATTTACGTCGGAAGATAAGCAAAGGGAGTTGCGAAGAGTCTTTCTAAGGTTTGCATTGCCCTGGTTTGCACAGATATCCTCTACAATGTGAAGAACGAAATCGGAATTCAGACCTGTGTTACCTACAGAACCGATCTCCTCTTTGTCTGCAAGGATTGTGAGAGTTGTGCGAGCCGGCATCTTTGTTTCCATATCAGCCATAAGCGCTGTGTAAGCACACACTCTGTCGTCCTGGCCATATGCACCGATGAGGCCTCTGTCAAGACCAACGTCTTTTGCCTTGTAAGCCGGTACCATCTCGATCTCAGCACGTGTGAAATCTTTCTCTGTGATACCATATTTCTCGTTTAACAGCTTCATAGCGAGTAATTTCACCGGCTGTTTTACTTTATCTTCTTCATCTTCGCTCATGAACGGAAGGGAACCGATGATGATATTTAATTCTTCACCCTTTACGCCTTCTCCAAGCTTTCTGCTATTCTGGTCAGCAGCAAGGTGCGGAAGGAGATCTGTGATGCAGAATACCGGATCGTTCTCGTCTTCACCGATCACGATGTCAACCATCTCACCAGTCTTTAAGCCAACTGTACCGTGCATTGCAAGCGGAACTGTTGTCCACTGATATTTACGAACACCACCGTAGTAGTGCGGTTTTAAGTAAGCGATGTCACCCTTTTCAAATAACGGGTTCGGTTTTAAGTCAAGTCTCGGAGAATCGATGTGAGCACCGTTCATACGGATACCTTCCTCCGGGCTTAATGTACCAAATGTTGCTGCAACGAGAGCTTTACCTCTGTTGTTCCAGAACACTTTGTCGCCTGCTTTGTAAGCTACGTTCTCATCGAACTCTGTGTAGCCTGCTGCTGTTAACATCTTGATCGCTTCTGTTACGCACTCACGCTCAGTCTTACCTGCATCGAGGAACTTCTTGTAACCCTCACAGAATTCATGTGCTGCTTCTAACTGTGCCGGAGCCTCTTTTGCGATGTGCGGAGTCTCCCATAACAGTGCTTTCTCTAAATCTTTACCACTCATTGTTACCCTCTCCTTTTGTAAATAAATATATCATTTATCAGGAACTTTTCGGACACGGTCCGATTACCTCCCCTGTACGGGTCCTATTATTTTGTAAATAACTCCTGACTGTCCAGCATCAAGGTGAACGGTCCGTCATTTACTAAGGAAATCTTCATGTCTGCGCCAAAAATGCCATGCTCTACTTTTTCGACATGGGTCTTGCAGCGCTCCATGAAATATTCGTAGAGGCGGTTTGCCTCAGCCGGAGCTCCGGCTTTTACGAAACTCGGTCTATTTCCTTTGCGGCAGTCTGCATAGAGTGTGAACTGGCTCACTACCAGCACTTCGCCTCCCACATCTGCCAAGGAAAGATTGGTCTTTCCGTTTTCATCTTCAAAAATACGCAGTTTGCAGATCTTGTCAGCCATTTTATCGGCCACTGCTTCGTTATCTTCATCAGAAACGCCCAGAAGAATAAAAAATCCTTTTCCGATGGAACCGACTACTTCGCCGTCCACTCGTACTGTCGCTTCTGTTACTCTCTGAAGTACTGCTCTCATTTATGTTTCCTCCGTGTTGTCTGTTCTCTCATCCGAATACTCTGTGATCGCCTGGTTCAGAGAATACATCTTGGCATCCAGCATATGGACCATATCTGCACAGTCCTTCAGCTCTGCCTCAATGTAATCCGGTGCATGCCCTTCAAACTTATATGCGATCTTATGTTCCAGAGACGCCCAGAAATCCATGGCGATGGTGCGGATCTGGATCTCCACCTTCGTTTCGATCTTCCCGTCACTGAGATAAACGGGAATGGTCACCACCATATGGTAACTCTTGTAGCCGTTTTCCTTCGGATTTTTAATATAGTCCTTCACATAAAGGACAGTAATGTCAGCCTGCTTTGCGATCATATCCGCGATCGGATAAATATCCGACATGAATGAACAGATGATGCGGATTCCCGCGATATCATTCACATGCTCCACCATGTTATCGATGTCCACTTCCAGTCCCTTGCTTTTCAGCTTTTTCACAATGCTCTGGGGTGTCTTCAATCTGGAAGTCACATGCTCGATCGGATTATAATTGTAAAGCTGGATAAATTCATTGTTCAGGATCTCGATCTTGGTATTGATCGATTTGAGCGCTGAACTATATAAGAACATGGTCGATTTCCACTGATCAACCTGGTCTTTATTTCCATTACGATTTGTCAATGCACTGTCTCCTCTCATGCACAGGAATCACACCTGCAGTCATACGCTCTCTGAGGCAGCTGCAATCACATCACGTCTGTCATTACTAAAATTTCAGACCCTTCAGAAGTGCGCCAAGTCCCGTGCTTGCCTGACCTTCTTCCTTATAATCATATGTCTCGTGAGACTCGGCTTCTGCCTGCTCCTCGATCAGTTCTTTCATACTGAGGCTGATCTTATTATTGGCTGTGGAGATGATCTTCACAGTTACTTCCTGACCTTCTTTCAGTACCACACCAGGATGTTTGATCCTCTGTGTGCTGATCTGGGAAATGTGAAGAAGTCCTGTCAGACCATTTTCGAGCGCAACAAATGCACCGTAGTCTTTTAATGTCTCTACAGTACCATTCATCACAGCGCCTACTTCGCACTTGGCGATCTTTTTATTTGTCTCAGCCTGTTTCTTCTCTCTTGCAGCCTCACGTCCGGATAAAACGAGACGGCGGTTTTCTTCGTCTGCAGTGATAACGGTAGCCTCGATGGTCTTACCGTTCCACTCAGCCAGCTCTTCCACATACTCATCAGAAAGACGGGAAGCCGGAATAAATCCACGAATGCCCTCAAGGTACGCGATCGCACCTGCATTTACCACTTCCTGGATCTTTACCTTCACAATTGTGCGGTCTTCCATCATCTGTCTTAATTTATCCCACGCCAAGATCGCGTTTGCCTCTTTTTTAGAAAGCACCATATTGCCTTCTCCATCATTGGTCGCAAGTACGGTTGCTGTGATCTCATCGCCCGGATGGATCGCTTCCATCATATTAAAATCCGGATCCTCGCTCAGGTCTGCCTTGCGGATCACACCGTCACAGTAAGACTTTAAATCCACAAGAACTGCGTCCTCTGTCACATCGATGACTGTACCAGTCACCACGTCACCCACTCTGATCTTCTTCAGGGTTGCCTCAAGCTCATCCATCAAATCTGCCATTGTCTGCATGCTGTTACCTCTTTCTGCTGCCGGTCCTCCGGCAAAATGTCGCTACTTCTATTTAACCATATTCTGAACAATATTTCCACCTTTTTATTTTCATTCGATCACTTCTGGTCTTCTGCCCCGGAATATGGTATGATAGCTCAAAAGGAGCTGATACAATGAAAGATTTTGTAGATTTACATACTCACACCATCGCCAGCGGTCACGCATACGGTACGATTTCCGAGATGATCCATGCAGCTGCGCTCAAAGAACTTCCGGTCTTCGGGATCAGTGATCATGCACCGTCCATGCGCGGAACTATGGACGAAGTATACTTCTGGTGCTTTAGAACCATTCCAAGATACGTGGAAGGAGTCCGCGTTCTCTTTGGATGTGAGTTAAATATTATAGACTACAAAGGAACCATCGATTTATCTGAAAAAGCATTAAAACGACTGGACTATACCATCGCCAGCCTCCACGACCTCTGTCTCCCATTCGGTACCCGTGAAGAAAATACGGCTGCGATCCTGGGAGCAATGGAAAATCCTTACGTAAAGATCATCGGACATCCGGACGACAGTCGATATCCGCTCGATCTGGAAGCTGTCGTTCGTGGTGCAAAAACATATGGCAAGCTGTTGGAGATCAATAACTCTTCTCTGGCACCGGACAGCAGTCGATCCGGTGCGCGTGAAAACGACCTGATTCTTCTGGAACATTGCAAACGCTACGAAGTTCCGGTTCTCATGGGCAGTGATGCACATTTTACCCACAACGTTGGTAATCATGATTCTGCCCTTGCTGTCATCCGCGAAGCCGGATTCCCGGAAGACCTCGTGGCAAACTTCTCTCTGGATCTTCTTGCCAACTATATCCCGGCAGTTAAAGATTGATATGAACCAAAAAATGGCTGTAAAGCATCTGTTGCTTCACAGCCATTTGTCATGTCGTAAACTATTTCAGTAATTCTACCACTTGTTTCCAGAGCTTTGCGAGATCTGCCTGATCTTTTAATCGATTGTTCTGGATTCGGATAATGTTTTCCAAGGCCGCATTGGCACCCTCTGCATTGCATTTTTCGTCGCAAGTCTTTTTGGCCAGAAGATATGGGTCCATACTCTCTGCCTTCTTCGCCTGCTCAGCTTTCAGCGCATCGATCTTTGCGATGATCTTCTTTGCCTCTCTCGGCTGCTTTTCAGCCTCCAGCCAGGTTACCAGATAAGTGGTCAGTTCCGCATTGCTCTTATCCAGTGCGATACTTCCCTTTAACATCTCAATATATTTTTCTGAAATCGCTTCTTCGTACTTTGCCTTCTCTTCTTCTGTCGGATTTGCGAAACCTACCAATGGTGTGCAGAACAGACAGAATACCAAACTGACGATAAACATGAGTCTCTTCATCTCAGTATCCTCCTTCGTATCTATCACATTTCCTTCGTCGTATCGACGTCGGGATATATTACTCTAATCGTATTATATCATCTCTACACCAATTCTTCTGGGGCAAAGCTGCGGCAATCATGTGGTAATTCGATCACAAAAACTGCCCCATCCGGCGCACATTCTGCGTGGATCGTACCACCCATATACTCTAAAGAAGCCTTCGCGATCGCAAGTCCAAGTCCATGATTTCCGTTCTTTCCTTTATGAAAACGATCAAAGATACTTTCAATCTCTTCCTTTGGAATTCCGGGACCATCGTCCCTGATCATGATCTGCACATGTTCTTCCTGTGTCTCCACAGATACTGTCACCTGCATCTTCGCATATCGAATACAGTTGGAGACCACATTGGAAAATGCTCGTTCCAAAAGCATTGCATCCACGATCATTTTATGCTCGGTTCCAGGTTCAAAGACCAACTTTTTGCTCTGGGAGAATGCAAATCCTTCCAAAAGTTCCAGTCTCTCTTCCACAAAGCTTTCGATGTTCATTTCCACCGGAACTACCTGATAACGAAGCTGATCCATCCTGGTCAACGTCAAAATACCATCCACAACCTCCGTCAGACGGGTGCTTTCGTCAAGAATGATACCGGCTGCCTGAGCTGTATCTTCAAAAACGCCACACTGAATGCCCTGAGCGTAACCACTGATGGACATGAGCGGGGTCCGCAGTTCATGAGACGCATTCTGGAAAAATGTCCGCTCCGCCTGGTCTGCCTGCGCCAGCTTTTCCTGCATCTGGTTGATCTCATGTTCCAACTGAAGCAGTTCCTTCACAGTTGCTCCTGTCTCTACCTTTTTAAATTTCTTTTCACCGATACCACGGGCAGCCTCACTCAATCGGATCAATGGTCCGGAAATACTTCCCGCCACAAACCAGAACAACATAATCGCAATTGCCGCGATTCCAGCCATGATCCACAAAAGAAACTGAGACATCTGATCCAGAATCGCTCCGGTATCATAAATTGGTGTATACAATACCAGATGCTTCACCTGATCTGTATCTCCGCTTTCTACATGGCGATAATAAAGAAGATACTTCTCATCTCCGATCATCTCCTCCAAAATCCGTCCCTGTGTCCAGAACTCTTCCATTCCTGTCGCTTTTGTGAGGAACATCGGATAAAACTCGGTCATCTCAGGTCTATCATCAAAATTAATTGGATATAGCACACGATAACCACCGCTGACCGCCATCATTCTCGTTTCCGTGTCCTCTGTCTGCAGTTCATTTTGCAGCAGTGAAAGAATGATTTCCGGACCTTCTTCTGCTCCGATCGCCGCTGCAGCTGCAGAAGCCAGATAGTTCTCATTGATCACTTTTTCCACACGGGAGATTGTTAATTCCAGATCACGTTTTGCATTGTAGTTCATATGTACATCCAGAGTGTACCGGAACATCAGCCAGACCGCCAAAGGAAAGGCGATCAGGATCACTGTCACCGGTAAAAAGATTTTCATCCGGATACTCGCTTTCATCATTCTCCTCCGGCGATCAAACGGAAACCATATCCCCATACAGTTTCAATCTTTACAGTACTTCCTTGTTCTTTCAGTTTCTTGCGCAAACGTTTTACCATATCGTCCACTGCTCTTGTGTCCACTTCTTTGCTATCTACTTTCCAGAGGGCCTTTAAAAGATCATCACGACTGGCCGCATGCTCCGGATACTCCAGCATATGATTCAGGAAATCAAACTCCAATGGTGTAAGCGCAAAGTCTGCCCCTTTCAACTGGGCAGCCCGGCGTTTTGTATACAGTATAATATCGCCAAATTCCAACGTATCTTTCGATTCTTCCTCCGGTCCTGAAAACGCATCCACACGGCGGAATAATGCCTTTACACGGGTTACCAGTTCCAGCGGAAGGAATGGTTTTACCAGATAATCGTCACTGCCCAATGTGATACCTGTGATTCGGTCCAACGGAGAATCCTTCGCCGATACAATGATGATCGGAACGTGACTTCTCTTTCGGATCTGCGTGCAGACAGTCAATCCATCCATTCCCGGCATCATCACATCTAAAATACAGAGGTCCGGCATTTCTTTTTCACACGCTTCTAAAATGGACTCTCCGTCATGAAAACAGGTCACTTCGAATCCTTCCTTCTCCAGGAAATTCTGGATCAGAAAGCATATATTTTTCTCATCATCAGCCACATAAATCTTCTTTGCCATGATGCACCTCCTCGCTCATTGCTTACTTGTAGTATACCAGTTTCGATGTTTTCGGTAAATACTGTGCCGCAAGTTTGCCTCAAAACCCAAATTATTCCAAATCACCCTTGTTCTTTCCTTCAAAATATAGTAAACTCATCTTTAGTAACGCTTTACTTTATTACCACATGAAAGGATTGACGACATGAGCGATTTAAAATTTATTGAACAGATCATCGATGAGAAATCTGCTATGATCATCGAAGCAAATGATAAAATATGGGAATACGCTGAACTGGCATTTCATGAGACAAAATCTGCAGATTTAATCTGTGATATTTTAGAAAAAGAAGGCTTCACTCTGACCCGAGGCGATGCTGGCATTCCGACTTGTTTCACAGGAACCTTCTCCTATGGAACCGGAAAACCGGTCATGGGTATCCTGGGTGAGTACGATGCGCTGGCAGCCCTTAGTCAGAGAGCCGGTCAGACTACAAAAGAGCCAATCATTCAGGGAGCTCCTGGACACGGCTGCGGGCATAACTGCCTCGGCGCAGGTTCTCTGGCAGCTGTTATTGCAGTAAAAGAATACCTGGAAGCAAATAAAAAAGACGGTACCATCATTTACTTTGGCTGCCCGGCAGAAGAAGGCGCCGGCTCCAAACAATTCATGGCAAGAGCCGGAATGTTTGACAATGTTGACTTCGTGTATACATGGCATCCGTCCACAAAAAATGCAGTCGAATCTACACATTCCAATGCAATCATGGGTGCAAACTTTATTTTCACAGGTGTTTCCTCTCACGCAGGCGGAAGTCCGCATCTTGGACGCAGCGCCCTCGATGCATGTGAGCTGATGAATATCGGATGTAATTATCTGAGAGAGCACACCATTCCGGAAGCAAGAATCCACTACGCATATATCGATGCAGGCGGAACTGCTCCGAACGTAGTTCAGGACCATGCGATCATCCGTTACGAAGTGCGTTCTCCTTGGGTATGGCAAGTAAAAGAGCTTTATGAGCGTGTGAAAAACTGCGCCCGTGGTGCAGCGATTATGACGGATACCGAGTATCAGGCAGATCTTTCTATGGCATTCACGGAGTATCTTCCAAACAATGCTCTGGCTTCCATTGCAGACGAGTGTCTGAAAGAAGTGGGCGCTCCAAAATGGGATGAGGCCGACTATGCTCTTGCAAAAGAATTCCTGAATACCTTCAATGATACGACGAAGCAGGCGATCAAAGAGCAGATCATCGAAACTTACGGTGAGGATCGTCTCGAAGAAATCTTAGAGCGTCCTCTGGATTCTGAGATTCATCCGTTCAATCCGGATAAAATCAAGCTAATGGCAGGATCTACTGATGTCGGTGACGTTGGCTATGCATGTCCAACACTCAATCTCAATATTGCAACTGCATGTATCGGAAATGTAGGTCATTCCTGGCAGATGGTTGCCCAGTCCTGCAGCCCGATCGCACATAAAGGTACTCTGACTGCAGCAAAAGTCCTGGCTCTGTCCTGTATCCGCACTATGGACCGTCCGGACGTCATTGAGGCTGCGAAGAAGGAAGTCACCAAACGAAACGGCGGCAAATATACATGCCCGCTTCCGGACTCTGTTCTTCCGCCGCTTGATACATATTGATTCTGCATTTTCTGACTCGGCACAGATCACACTGTGCCGGGTTTATTTTTAATCATTTTTCGACGAAAACATACCATTCTTCTTTTATTTGTGCTACACTATACCATGACATACCATCACTTTATAAGGAGGGTACATAATTATGAAAGTGACAATCGCAATCGACTCCCTCAAAGGCAGCCTTTCCTCTCTGGAAGCCGGTCACGCCATTGAGGCTGGTATAAAACACGTGTATCCGGATGCAGATGTTTGTGTACGTCCATTGGCAGATGGCGGTGAAGGAACAGTAGAAGCCCTGACTATCGGTATGGGCGGCGAACTGGAGACTATTACCGTAACCGGACCACACGGCCGCCCGGTCTCCTGTCAGTATGGAATCATCAAGGAGACCAATACGGCGATCATGGAAATGGCGACTGCGGCAGGTATCACACTGGTATCTGGTGAGGAACGCAATCCGCTCAAAACCACCACTTATGGTGTCGGAGAAATGATCCTCGATGCGATCCGTAAAGGATGCAGACGTTTCATTGTCGGTATCGGAGGAAGCGCTACCAATGACGGCGGTATCGGAATGCTTCAGGCATTAGGCTATGATTTCCTGGATGCTGACGGACAGCCAATCCCACACAGCGGCGCCGGATTAGAGTTTTTGACAAGCATTTCCGCTGACCATGTCATTCCGGAACTTGCAGAGTGCTCTTTCAAAATCGCCTGTGACGTAACCAATCCACTCTGCGGACCGATGGGCGCCAGCGCGATCTACGGACCACAAAAGGGCGCCACTCCGGAAATCGTTCGCATGATGGACGGCTGGTTAGCAAACTATGCAAAATTGGCCAAAACAGTGAATCCAAACGCAGATGCGGAATTCCCGGGAACGGGCGCAGCCGGAGGTCTTGGATTTGCATTCTCCGTCTTCACAAATGCGGTTCTGGAATCCGGTATTTCCATTGTTCTGGAAGAGACCAAACTGGAGGACTTTGTAAAAGATGCAGACATCGTGATCACCGGTGAGGGACGCCTTGATGCCCAGACGGTTATGGGTAAAGCTCCGAGCGGTGTTGCAAATATTGCCAAGAAATACGGTAAGACCGTCCTTGCATTCGCAGGTGCTGTGACCGAGGATGCCGTTCATTGCAATGAACACGGTATCGATGCGTTCTTCCCGATCCTCCGCGGAGTAGTTTCTCTGGACGAAGCAATGAATCCGGAAAATGCACGCAAAAACATGATTGCAGCAGTTGAACAGGCTTTCCGCCTGATCAAGGCAG
>JAZTZT010000122.1:0-33816 GCA_045637605.1 Pilosibacter sp. | reverse complement strand
TATAACCAAATACGGGGTGTTTGTGGATTTTACAGTTTTTTCACACTTTATTCACAAGCTGTTCATAATTCGGTTTTATAGTAATATTATACGAAAACAAATGTGTTTTCGCTTCCGAATTAGACAAATTGCACATAGATTTTTCATAATTGCCCCGGTTGTCGCGACCGGGGTCTCCTCATTTTATCCAATAATTGATGAACGAAAATACAATCATAAAATAAAAAAGACCGACACAGATATTTCACCTAAAATATCCGTATCGGTCTTTCTATTAACCAAGGATCAGTCTTGCTGCACCGTAGATACCTGCATCATTTCCGAGTTCTGCAAGAACTACTTTTGCTTTCTGTGTGGACATCGGAGACATAATGTCATGATACTTCTGAATCATGTCTGTCAGGAATGTTCCTGCTTTCGATACGCCGCCACCAATAATATATGCCTGCGGATCAACAACCATTGTAATGCTTGCCATTGCCCAACCTAAATAGCGCATTGCTTTGTTGATTGCTGCAAGTGCAAGCTCATCACCTGCTTTCGCTGCATCAAGAACATCTTTTGCTGTGATGTCTTCGATCTCACGAAGTGTAGATGGTGTTTCTTCTGCTGCAAGCATTCTTGTTGCCACACGAGCAATACCTGTCGCAGACGCTGCCTGCTCAAGGCAACCGTAACCACCACAGTTACACGGCTCTTTTTCTTCTTCCATCACGTGCATATGACCAATCTCACCAGCAACACCTTTTACACCCGGCCAAATCTGCTCGTTGAGGATAATACCACCACCAACGCCTGTACCAAGTGTTACCATTACGAGATTTTTATATCCTCTACCGCCACCTTGCCACATCTCGCCGAGAGCTGCAACATTGGCATCATTACCACTTTTAACCGGCATTCCAAGGAGAGCGCTTAATTCTTCCTGCGGATTTCCCGCTTTCCAACCAAGGTTTACACAGAACGGAATGTGTCCGTCCGGCTCTACCGGGCCCGGAAGACCCATACCTGCTCCTACAAAGTCAGACTGTGGCATATTCCACTCTGCAGCCTTTTCTTTGATGGATGCCGCAATATCTCCAAGAATGTATTTTCCATCTTCCTCTTTTCTTGTCGGAATTTCCCATTTTTCAAGGAGTGTTCCCTCTGTTGTAAATACGCCAATCTTTACAGTTGTTCCTCCGATATCAATACCGATACACTTCTGACTCATACTTATGTCCTCTCTCTCTGTTAGTCTTTCGTATTTATTTTAACTTTAATTCTTTCATTACCTCTCCGCCTGCAACAATCATAGAATTCATATGCTTTTTGCTCTCGCGGATACAGGAAATCGCAAAATCCAGCTGACCATCGAACTTTAAATTTCCATCCATGTTGTAGACTCTGCAAGATTCTTCATTGTACATGAAAATCTTTTCTCCATCAAGTTTCACATCTGTATAATCATAATCAAAGTCAAACGATACTTTCTGCTCTCCGTTTGTTTCGTATACATCCAGACGGTATGGATTACCTGACGGATTCTCCACCACCACTGCTGCATATTTTTCAGAATAAGAAATGCTCTCAATCTCTTCCACAACCGGAACAGAAATTACATTTACATCTGGAATCACATCTTTCACAGAAATAAATGTCAAACCCTTGTCCGAAAACGCACAAACGGTATCATCATTCAAATAGCGTACTCTTGCAACCATTTTATCATCAAATTCCTCTTCGAATCCACCGATAAAACGATTGTTCACATTCTTACCGATTTCTGAGAAATCATAGAAAACAACCTTGTTCTTTAATGCACCGTTCGCCATATACATGACAGACATCACAATCTGCTGTCCATCCGGAGATAATGCAAGGTCTACCGGATATCCGTCTCCGGAAAGAAGCATTTTAATATTGATTCCCAGCTCATCTCCATCCTTTTTAAAATAAAAGATATAGCTGGCAGTATTGTCTTCTACCACTGCTGCCGTAACACCTTTGGCAGATACAGCCGCTTTCGTGATCGGCAACTGTGTCTTTGCAACACCCGTGCATCCCGTTGTATTACAGATATAAATATCATTTCCCTGCTGATCAGCAATAATCACATAATCTCCGTTTATATTAATCATCGGAGTCTTCATCTCATAACTCTGCGTCCAGACATTTTTTCCTGATGCATCTATGTAAGTTGCACCGTCCTTCGTGTATTTAATCATATTCTCGCCAAAATAGGCAAATTTTACAAATCCGGTGTCGCTTACATTTTTGTTTGATGCTCCCGCTTCCAAACCACTTTCTTCTCCAGCCGCAACATCATTTGATTGAGTTGTACTCGGATCCACATATCTCATCGCCTGTTCCCAGGTTACTTCATACTCTGTATATTCATATTCTTTTTGATAACGATAAAAGCAAAATACCGCAACTCCCACAAACATCGCCACAAACAGAAAAATTAACAGCTGTTTTTTTCGTTTTCCGCTTTGATATTGACGGATCACTTCCTCGCTATCTTCTTCCTCCTCATAGGAAACCGATCTGTTTTGATTTGGAATTTGAACAATATTGCTGCGAAGTTGACGCTTTTTACTTTCTCTATCCATTGATCGTATATCACTCATAAATTTTCTCCCGAAAAAGCCCATATATGGTTTAGTATACACCTTTTCAGCTATTTATGGAAGAATTAATTTCTGGCCGGCTAAAATTCGATCTACATTTTTCAGTTGGTTCAGGCGACAGATTTCTGTTAGATGCTCTAAACTACCGTATTGCTTCCAACAAATTCCATATAGTGTCTCTCCTTCTCCAACGATATAAATCTGATATCCATTGGCGGCTGCCACTTTATAATCAATTTTTGTTATTGGGTTCTCAAATGTATCTCCTTGGCCGTTACCCTTGTCCATACCAACAAACTCTGGAGTCGTCTCTTCTGTATTTCGATTTACGTCTTCCTGCTCTGTTGATGTTGTACTTTGTTCCACATTCTCACGACTCATGGTTTCTGCAACAATTGTTTCCCCTGTTTCTTCCGCGATAGATTCGGTCGGAAATACCTTTCCCGCAACCTCCTCAATAACAAATTCGTCCTCTTTCATTTCGTGATATTTGTCCCAACTTTCCACATTGGCAGGTAATACAGAAGCCAATACACTCTCCATCTTTTGCATTTTTGTATAATTATTTACCAGTACAACACCTCCGGCTAATACTGCAACTGCCAGAACACCACATAGCATTCCCATTGCATTCAATGTTCGATTCCTTGCAGATACTTGCTCTTTCTTTTCTGCCAATCGCGAACGAAAATCACGGATAACTGTTTCTTGCGAAGAGGACTCCACACGTCTTACATCTTTTCTGGTAATCATATAATCCTGCATCATCTGATTTCGCTCATAATAGATGCAATGACCTTTTAATTGATAAAATCCGTCCTCTGATGCTATGTAAATAGACTCTTCCCCCTCCAGTCCATGGTTTAAATACATCAGTTGATTTTTTCCGGCAAAATACTGACTGTGCTGTTTCCAATAATTCAATGGGCTTAACTGACTGTCTGAATTTCCACATAAAAACCATCCCTGAATTGTCCGTTTTGGAAATGTATCTTCTATGCGTTGATAGGCCTTTTTCCATATGTTTTCCGAAAGTAAAACCTTTTCTCCATCGGTTTCCACTTCCTCCATCTCCATGGCTCCGTCTACAAAAATGTACGGTATCCCTTCATGATATTCTACATTTCCTAATAATAATCCGACACGTATTGTCTGTTTTCCGGATGGATATAAACGCTTCAAGTACGTATTTACGTAATCCTCCATATAAAATCGAACGATTGGGTCCGATTCCCCCATCTGACGAATGTTTTTCGGTAATTTTGGAAATGGATTGTATAACTCTCCCATACTGTCACCTCGCTATATTTTGGCGATTAAAACTATTTTGGTTTTCGCCTTTATATTCTCACGAGAGTATAGCATGGCTTATTTGCAAATCTTGTCAAAGCGACGAAGCTTCCGAAAAAAAGTTATCGACAGTTTTCCCTATTACATTCATGCTCAAAAGAATGCTCTTGCTAATATAATCCGCCAAACGCATGACCACAGAAAGACGAACACTTTGCAGAAGAAATGGATCTCCATCCTTCGTCGCGCTGACAATCCCGGTAATGAACATATCACCAACTGCATCCAGATTTTTCTTTACACCAAGCCCTGGTCTAAGGGAACCTCTTCCCATTGTCACGTAACCAATATGCTCTAAGTTTCCTACAGAAGCATCCACTGCTACAATAATAGAATTCGAATATAGTTTTTCTGCTCGTTTCACACTGTATTCCAAATTTAAAGCATGTACCGGATGATCTAGTGTTCCGATTACTCTGGCATTTTTTATACCTGATTCGTTTAGTTTATATCCAATTAAGGGCCCAAGACTATCACCGGTAGACCGATCTGTTCCAATGCATAAAAACAATACATCTGATTTCTTTTTCTGCCTCATTTCTTCTGATAATAAATTTAAAAAACGACCGGCAAATTTTTCTATTTCAAAATCAACGGCTGTGTCATAATAATAAATTTCTCTGTCCCATCTTTTCATCACATCTAGCCCGTTTCCTTTTCTTTCCTTTACGCTATTATAGGCATTGTATAAGTAATTTATACTATGATGCATCGAATTCTCTGCACTTGACTCTATACGTGATTCTTTTTATAATAAACTTATTCAAAATCATGTTCGCTGTCATTCTAAGGAGGTATTTAATATGAATGAAGTTATGAGCGCAATTTTAAGCAGAAGAAGTACACGTAAATTTACTGATCAGCCAATTCCGGAAGACATTTTAAACGATATCGTCAAGGCCGCCCTCCATGCTCCGAGCGGAATGGGCAAACAGACCTGGCAATTTACCATGATTACAAACAAAGATGTCATTTCCAGACTCGCTGATACAATTGCAAAAGAATTAGATAGAAAAGGATACGATATTTATAAACCGGCTGCTCTCCTTATGGTCTCCAACATTACAGGCGGAAACTGGACAAAAGAGGATAATGCTTGTGCTCTGGAAAATGCATTTCTTGCTGCACATTCCTACGGTGTAGGTTCTGTTTGGATCAACCAGATGCAGAATATCAATGATCGTCCGGCAATCCGCTCAATCTTAGATGAACTTGGTGTCCCGTCTGATCACAGTGTAACCGGTATGGCAGCACTTGGTTATGCTGATCCGGAAACTCCGATCCGACCAATCGAGCGAATCGGAAAAGTAGTATTTGTAAAATAACTCCCGATATATCCGATAATAAAAAGCTGTGTCTCCACATCTACGGAAACACAGCTTTTCTTTAGGAATTTTGCTTTTCTTTTTCTCGAAACCAACCATCTAATTTGGTCAGCGCACGGGCCAGAACCTGCATCTCATCTTCATCCAGCGTTTCTTTAATCCCTTCGATCATTTCACGATGAAATTCCGCATGATGGTGAAAAGCATTTCTACCCTTTTCAGAAAGGGAAATATATACAATTCTGCGATCCTCTTGACCACGCTCGCGAATGACGTAACCCTTCTTTACAAGGCTGTTCATTGCTATGGTCAGTGTTCCGACTGTCACTGACAGTTCTCTCGCAATGGATGTCATATTTTTAGGCGCACCTATTCCGATTGCATCAATTACATGCATGTCGTTATTGGTAAGGTCTTTAAATTCCTGCGTAATAATCGCCTTTTCCTCAATATCCATAATATCACGGAATAAACGCACCAGTACTTCATTTAAGATTCCATAATTATCCAAAACAATCGGTGTCCTTTCATTCGTATTCTTTTTCTGAACAATAACCTCTATCTAGCGTCATTATATCTTAAATTTGTACCAGAAATCAAGAACTGCAGGATATATTTCCAAGAAAAATACTAGCCAAAACTCCGGCTGCCGTCGCTGTTAATGCTCCCGGAAGTGTCCATCTTGTTTTCTCTATTTTAGCTGTCATAAAATACACACTCATTGTGTAAAAAATCGTTTCTGTGCTTCCCATAATAATCGAAGCTGTATTCCCAATCACAGAATCCGGTCCGTAGCTTTTGAAGATATCGAGCACTAACCCCGTTGCCGCAGAATTAGATATCATTCGCGTCAATATAACAGGTACAAGTTCTACAGGAATCTTAAATACCCCAGCCGGAATTTTCAAAATCTCCGATACTGCATCGAGAAATCCTGATGTCCGCAACACACCGATCGCCGTCATAAGACCAATTAGTGTTGGCAACACTCCAAAAACAGTCTTTATTCCTTCTGTCGCACCCTTTAAAAAATCATCAAATACCGGTCTTTTCGAAAGCACTCCAAATCCGACTATGTA
Source organism: Pilosibacter sp. (assembly GCA_045637605.1). Classification (GTDB taxonomy): domain Bacteria; phylum Bacillota; class Clostridia; order Lachnospirales; family Lachnospiraceae; genus Pilosibacter. The sequence goes on along the minus strand of JAZTZT010000122.1, from coordinate 27,450 downwards.
AAATATCATCAATGGTACCAGCCACTCTGATAAATACAACAGAATTTTCATAATCTGCTTGCCATTCTTATTTTATACTCATTGTATTCGTCGAAAAAATCAGATATACTAAATCTATCTTAGTAATCACAAGGAGGAGTTCTTTATGAGTATTATTTTCTTAGAATATCCACCATGCTCCACTTGCAAAAAAGCAAAAGCCTGGTTGGATTCTCATCAGATTTCCTATACCGCACGCCATATCAAAGAGCAAAATCCGACAAAGGAAGAGCTTACTCTTTGGTATAAGCAGAGCGGTCTTCCGTTAAAGAAATTTTTTAACACAAGTGGTCTCTTATATAAATCAATGTCCTTAAAAGACAAACTACCGACCATGAGTGAAGATGAACAGCTGGCCTTATTAGCAACGGATGGTATGTTAGTAAAACGTCCGCTTATCATTTCTGATTCTTTTGTTCTTGTAGGGTTCAAGGAAGCTGAGTGGGCAGAAAAGCTAGGTTAATTCCTTGCTTTTCTGTTTTTTTATACTGTTCTTTGATGCATGCCACAAATAAATCATTCCTATTACGAATAATAAAAATAAGCTGCTGATTGTTACTATCGTCATATGTTCCCGGAGAAAACTACGAATCTGTTCCAACAATCCCTCGGTTTGTTCTGGAATACTTGTTTCTTCTACGTACGTTTCTACATCGGATATACTTGTACTCTCACTTATATCTTCTACCGTTTTAAGCACCTCATAAGTACTTATGTACTGATACCCTGTCGTATTGGGTGTTTTTATTTCTCCACCATATGTTACGTCAACATACCGAATCTTTTTCTCTCCATCTGCCAATGCTTCTCGAAATATCTTTCCTTCTTTTTCATATGGTTCTCCAGTCCATTCAATGGTATTGATATGATAGTATTCCTTTGATAGCCCCATACTTTCTAAGATATGATCTGCATAGTGAATAAGTTCCTCATTTTTCGAAATCAACTTATCTCCTAGTTGGAGATGCTCTGCGTCATAATCGGAAATCGTTATGGGAAAAGAAAAACTCTTTTCCCATAACAATTCGATTTCTTTCATACCTAAAAAAGACAGCTCTCTTTTGTATTCGCTTTCTGTACGTTGATCATACAAAGTAACAATGGTTGTTTCCGGAGGATTCTGTTTCCATTCTAATTCATACGGAACACTGGCTGATACATATGTCATCATTCCTTCCACCGATACCTCCGCCAGTTCCGTCGATACTAAATGATATGTGATATCCCCTTGTTCCAGTGTTAAATCTGGCTTTACAACATCTTTCATATCATTGAAAACAGGTCCTTTTATTACCATTTGCTCCATCAGATCAGACTTATCACTCACTGCCGCATACACAGCGTCCGGAGGTGTACAGGAACGGCAAAGCACCATCGTACTGAATGCCAATACAACTGCAAGACACATATGCAATTGTTTTCTTTTATCAATCATGATGTTTCCTCCTGCCTTGATTCAGCAATCTTAAACCAATCGATGACATAATCAATCCTACAATCGAAAGTAACAGCGTATTATCCACTCCTGTTTTAGGTGTTTTTACGACTTCTAACTCCATCGGCTGCAGCAATTTATATGTTCCTCTCTGTTTCATAGCAGGTTCATAATAAGCAGTGATATATCCGATCTTTTTTGCTTCTTCAGGAACTTCCGGAACTGTCTGCATTTCTTTTTTCGGAGTTTCTGATGGCTCCGAATCTTTTGGTTCCTCATACTGTTTTTCTCTCTGATCTTCCATGATCACACGATCAATTGTTCCATCCATTGATACAGTAAATTTTACCTCCTCTGCAATCAAATACCCTTTTGGCGCAATTTCCTCTATCAGTGTATACTCTTCCCCTGCAATCAATTGTCCTTTTATCCAATGAGGCTGTGCTCCCGAAATCCACTGATCCACAATGTTTCCATTACTATCTTTTAATATCAGCTTTGCTCCCGGAATCTCCTTTCCAGTTACCATATCAATCTTACGAATCTCAACTTGGGTTGGTCGATCTTCCATAACAACAAGTTCCACAATTCCTTTTTCATGTACAGTAAATGGAATTTCTTCTGCATATGCATATCCATCTGCTGACATAGTTTCTGACAAGATGTAGGTTTTTCCCGGAGAAAGAACACCCTTTATTACATGTTCCTCTTCACCGGAAATCCAAGAATCAATTACATTTCCATCCAAAGTTTTTATTACGATTTCTGCTCCTGGAAGTTCTTTTCCTGTTACCAGGTCGGTTTTTCTAATTCGTACATCAGTTTCTCGATTTAAAATTTCTAGTTCTGCATGGTCCTCTTCATTCTCTAGATGTATTCTCATTCGAGCCGTCGTCATTCGAGCCCCATCACTTAAAAGAACTTCTTCTTCCAGATAATATGTATTACCAACTTCAAAACGCAACTTTCCTTCTCGGTTCTTCTCATTAAAAATTTCATGACTAAATACTTCCGAAGATACCTTCCATCGATCCATTCGTATTCCTTCTGAATTCAACAGACAATATTCTATTCCCTTAGGATAACGTTCTTCGTTTCCATGAGTAGTTCTGCTTCCTTCTTCCTCACGGAACGTTTCACGTTCCAACAAAATCTGATTTCCGTCAGAAAAACAAAGCCACTCGCTGAGAGTCGATATTTCATCATCTTCACTATACGTAGTTCTTGTTTTCATCGCCATTCGTCCAGTAATTAGAATAGACTCGATATCTTCAGTTCCTTCCTTAAATCGAATCCGGACCGTGGACATATCTTCAGTAATGGAGATAATTCTCTTACCATCTCCTGAAATGGTAAAACGAATCGGATTGGACAAAGTGTATCCGGCCGGTGCTTTTTCTTCTACCAACAAATACGTTTTTCCCCCTGATAATTTTCCGATTATCTTGTGCGGTTCCGTTGTTGATATCCATCTCTCGATCGGTTCTCCTTCTGCAACAAATATTCCATTTTCCAGTTTTGTTTGGTATACTGCCAAACTTGCTCCTTCTACAAAATGACCCGTGTTAAAACTCGTTTTTGAAAATGAAATCTCTGTTGGATGATTTTCTATCGTCATTTCATAGAGAATATTCACTTCTTCTGTGTTTTCATCAAATCGGATTCTGTGAATCATAGGATCTAAGCAATATCCGGCCGGTGCTTGTATTTCCTGAACCTCATATACACATGGACCCTCGATTCCGCTTTCATATGTTCCATATACCAGAAGATTTTCAAGAACTGCATATCCATTTTCTTCAGTAACCAAACGATAACAAGTCTCATCTTGTAGATTTCGTACCTCAAATACTGCACCCGAAAGATTTTCTTCTTTTCGTTTCCCATCGATTTTATGGATTACTAGCTTACCTTTTCTTTCTGGTTCTTCCAATTTTTCATTTTCCAGATAAACCCTCTGTACTGCTGCCGTTTCTTCTACCTTTACGACCATAGGCTTCACATGTTCATATCCTTCTGGCGTTTTCGTTTCCACTAAAACATATGTACCGGCTGGAATATAGTCCAAGCGATGTAACCCATTTCGTGTTTCATAGCTTATTAAATCTGGATATTTTTCACTCTCGCCCTGTTGATATTGAAACTGATATGAAAATACCCTTCGATTGTCTCTATCTATGGAATCCTTATCTCCTATAGTTCCGACAATACGAAGTAGTGTATCATCGTTAAGTTTCCAACTCTGAGTTATGGTCTCTTTATTTGTAGTCGACGTACTTTCTGTTAAAACTGCATTTCCTTCTTCTGAGTTTCCTTCCTGTACAAATTCCCACGAAAACTGATCAAAAGCATCTCCATATTGTTCGTACATCTCCTCATAAGCACTTACAATAGCTTCATGATTCTCACAAGAGCCAGTTTTCCAACTGATAATCGGGTCTTTTTCATAGATTAATTCTCCGTTCACGATAACTTCTGAGCCATCAGCACCTAAAACTGCAGGATAGAGTGTCAACTCTGCTTCTGCCGGCCACTGGAGAGGCTGTTTCAATGTTCCTTGCACTTCTTCATATTTAAACACTTCCAGTTTTGTATGATCGTTTATGAAAATAAAACTCTGAAGATCTGCGCATTCCTGAATAGTAACTTCCATTGATGCTGGAACATATCCTTCCGGTGTCCATCGTTCTTCCAAAATATAATCTCCCACTGGAATACCTTCAAAGTATTTCGGTGTCTTTCCGCTAATCCACACAGCTTCAACTAAAACAGGCTGGTTATCCACGGTTCCTTCTGTATACCAACAAGCAGGAGTCTGCTCTTCTTTTGCCAGATAATATCCCTTTGGATATTTCTCATAATCTGCTGTATATACTCGCTTTGCCTTATAAAGTGCAAGTTCTACATTCTCAATCAGTTTTCCTATGCGATTCCCCTTGTCTTCTACTTTAGCAATCTCTACTTTCGTTTTTTCATTGATCATAGATACTCTTTGTATTTCCGCACTTTCTTCCACATGAACTGCTATCGGAAATGCACGCACATATCCTTCCGGAGCATCTAGCTCTTCCATAATATAGCTGCCTGGTTCTACTCTACGCAGTAAATCTGCCTGTCCTACTCTTATATTTAAATTCTGTGGATCTTGAGGATTCTCTGCTCCGGATGTCCAGATATTTGGAATGATCCAGGATTCACCTTGCCTGTGCAATAACGGTTCATCCCCATATATTTCCGGATCCTCTGTAATACGGTATCCTGCCAGTCCATATTTATCCAGCAGATCATCATACTGAAAACCTATCTTTTCCCCGTCTCGATCGAAAATCTCCTGACCTTTCTTGTACTCCACCGCACTGGACGGATAATATTCTACTAAACCAGACTCATTTACAATCGGATTCATCTGTTTTTCAAACACACCTGTTTTGCCTTGCATGGTTCCTGTTATGTACGCCTGTGAAGTTCCGCTACCGGTTTCTCCGAGTCTTCCAGTCAATTGTTTCTCTCTTGCAAATATCTCCCCTTTCTCATTTTTCAATTCTGTGACTGGCCATACGTAATACTGAGCTTCTTCCTCTCCACGCTCTCCAACCGTAGTTTTTTCAATATACGCAAGTCCTGTATAACCGTCTACCTGTGCATCTCTCCGGAGTTTTTCATCTAAATGATAAATGACCGTATCAGCATTTATCTTTGTGAAAGCATGGTCTCTTGCACTATATACAAGTTCATCAAAGAATCCTCCGGTAAGTTCAAATACCGCCTGACCGTTTCGAATAGCAAAAATTGATTCTGTATCAAATGTAATTTTCATTCTTTGACCATTTCTGTCAAATCCATATATCTCTCCTTCCGGACTTTTTTGTAATACTTCCAGATTACTTAAATCGTAAAAAAGCACCGGTATTTCTTCTCCTTTCTTTACTGTAATACGCTTTACTGCACCATACTTATCTCTCTGAACTTGAACACCGGAAAATGCAAAATCCTCTGAATCACCATTTTTTCTTACGGCAATAGCATTGTAAAGAGCTAACTTTGCTCCTGCTACATACCGATTTTCATCATTTTCTGTTTCTAGATTTCTTGTAACATACCCATATCCCTGAAATACTCCAGCTTCATATACAAGCTGAATCCTCTCTCCTAATTCCTTTCTGTTTTCAAGATATTCTAATGTCCCTTTTTTCCAGGCGAATCCTTGGTATTTTCCATTTTTGTATGCCAATTCCAGATTTTCCAGTCCATAAAGCTGATCCAATTCTACAATTGTGCCTTCCACTCGTCCGGAAATTTTCATACCACGATAAGAATCGGAAGTTTTCATCTTTGATACTTCTAAGCTGGTCGCGATGTCATTTACGAAAATACGAACCGTCTCCATTTCCTTCTCTGTTAATGCCCCATCTTTATCCATCCTATTCCCAAATGAAACAGCAGCCACCTTTTCTTCTCTGCCATTCGGATAATATCGTACCTGGTCACTATACACTTCAATAGGAATTGGTTTAGTGCGTACATAACCGGACGGAGCTTTTAGTTCTGCTAAAACATAAACTCCTGCTTCAATTGGCTCAGGTGTTTCTAAATATCCTGCTGCTTGCAACACATCTTGATTCTCAAGATTTATTATTACAACCTGTTCTTCCTTACAGATTGGTGTTCCTTTCGGCACCATTCCCGTGTATTGCACTCCAACTCCTAACATATTTCCCTGATTAATCCTTGCAAAAGAAGTAATGTTTTTAGCTCCCATAGCCTCTAAAAAAGGTTTACTTCCTGAAATAATGGTATCCGCTTCATATCTCTTTATTGAACCGTCTCCATTGACGTCTTCTATTCGTTCTGCCTGATATAATGCAAAGACAGCTCCGTCATGCAAAATATTTTCTCCTGTTTCTGCATCTAATTTTTCGATTCGAATTTTCGTAAAATATCGATTATTTTTTGCACTTTGTTCTGCATATCCACTCATCTCTATCTTTGTTCCCGGTTCAGTCATACTCCACGGAACCTCTGAAGATTCTTGGAGTACTCCTTCCTCATTAAAATACTGAGGTAATGAAAGTTCTTTGGGCGCATCAATTTCAAAATGTCGGTTCGCAAAATCATTCCACTCTGCATGGTACGGCTGTTGCTCTACAATTATATAATCACCATATGGAAGATACTTCGAAATTCCATATGCTTCCTCTGCATTCGGCATGATCTGATCCGCTGATAATGTCGATAAATCTTGATCAATTCCTCCTCCTTCTTCACTGTCCCACTGAATACTATAAATATAATCCAGATCATATAGAAAAAATGGTTTTAAATAATCTTCTGTCTTTAGAATCGCCTGATACAAAGCCTTATCATAAATCTCATCTGCGTACGTAAGCATTCCTTCTTTCACGTATCGCTGATGATCCAATCCGCCCTGAATGGTTAGCATTTCTACTTCATCATCTAAATACCAATCCACAGCAAACTGTCTGACTGCATCGGAACGCTTTGCATTTTCTCGCGCTTCCTCTGATGTGTTAATTTCATTTTCAATACCGGAAAATAGCCCTTTTACAAATGGTTTCCAAGAAGTGTTCCAAATAAAACCATCATTCTTCCACTTATCTTTGTTAGCCACAGCGATCGCATCAAAAAACTTTTCGTAGTTGTAAGTATCTATTTTTGTTTCTTTTCCATCTGGGTCTACAATCATTTTCTTTACGTCTTCCAGAAGACGGCTTCCGGAATCTTTTGTATAGAAGTTTTTTACTAATTCAGGAAACGTACGCTTATACTCCATCACATCAATCGGTTTCCCAAACTGATTCAACCATGTAATCTCTCCATTGTCATTGCGATAGAGACGTTCCAAGTTTGATTTTAGATAGATGTTGAATCTAAAGTTTCCAATAGGCTCTTCATTCATAATTTCCTTTTTTATCTTTACCTTCTGCTTGATCGGACGCTCCAGTACCTGAACCGGAGTGTTGGCAGTATTTCCATCTTCTTCTACTTTTTCCTGACCTTTATAAACAAGACTTTTTTGAACAATATATGTATCTTCCGAAATTTTTCCACTTCCTATGCTTACTCGAATCGCTGCGTCTGTAAATCGCATTAAGTACTCTGCACAACCAATTTCCATTCCCTCCTGATATCCATATACATTTGCATTTCCTATGTAACTTAAATCCGATTTCTTTAAGACCCTCTTTTTCTCCGGTAATTTTGCCATAAACGTTAATTTTAAACTTTGCTCTGAATCAGAAAAGTATTTTCCAAAAGAATCCTCTCCGGTCGTCTGTACATAGAGTTTGTATGTTCCTGTTTCTTGGTCGTACTGAATATCTTCTAACCGTACATCCTGCTCTACAAACTCGGTCTCTGTCGTAACTTCAATCTTGTCTACAAGTTCCGTCAATGGTACTCGATATCCATGTTCCGCACTACCACTCAGATAATCAATAATTTCCTCTCCCTTTTCATGGTACACCATGACCTGGTGCTCAATTATCTTTCTTGTTCCTTCTCGGTCAATCATGACAGCCGGTGCTAATGTTGCATCCAGATAGTATCGTTTGTTCATGCCGCTATTAAGGAAATATTGCTCATTGATCTGGTATCGAAAAGCACCGGAGTCTTGGTATTTCTGATATTCCCATCGTAACGTTTTTGGATTTTCTAAAACGGTATATATCTCCTCTGGTTTGCTTTGTCCATTTTTATCTATCATTGTAAAAAAGCTGCGACTTGTGATATTCGAAACTCCTGCATATAAAGTCAGCACAACATCTTCGTCTTCGACTTTGATTTCATGAAGTCCTCCAAAATTCCAATGCGGATGCTCCTGATACCAACTTAAAATCGTACCGAATAACTGGTTAAATGTAGTAGTTTCTTTGACATCCTTAACAATAACCTCTTGTAATGCTGATCCATAAACCGTTTTCACTGCAGCCTGTCCTGCATCCGTTGTTATACCATATATATCCGGCTGACCTGCCACAACACCAACACTAAACACTGGAGATTCTATCTTGGATCGTATTCCTTCTGCTGTTACCGGAACATCATAACCATTCTGACTTAACACTTCCTCCAGTTTTGCTTTTATAAAACCAAATGCCTCTGAGTCTTCATGGTCAATATCACTTTCCATAATAGGCTGGCTCCAAAAAGCTTCTTCTGTGTCCAGTTCTATATTTCGTATTGTCATGTTAACTGCCTGTGGTATCTGCTCAAACGTCTGAGTCTGTACTTCCAGACGACTCATCGGTGTCTGTCCGATTAGTCTTCCTTCTGTGTCATATTCTGGCTGATACTTTACATTGCTCGTATTGCTATCTGCTGTTTTCCAGACAACATTCCCATATGAATCTTTTACAATTACTTTTTCTGTTCCGATTATATGTGGTCCTGTTACTTCCATTTCTCCTGAATCAACACGATAAAACTCTGTATCCTCAGGGAAACCGGAAAGTACCAAGTTGTACCCATTCACTCCATTAATTTCGTCCGATGTTCCGGTTGATGTTACGGAAAATGTAAGCTGATCATAACCATTACCTGTTTCGTTTTCACCTTCCATCGTTGCCGTCAATTCCGGTAACGAAATAATAGCTGTTCCATTCGAAGTCAAAATCTCTTCCGGAGTCTCAAAATCACTTCCATAATTTGTCCATTCCTTAGAAGTGCCATTGACCGATAATTCATATCCTTCGCTTCGAGACAATTCTTTTATATAATAACTACCTAATATCAACGGTCGTCCAATCCACCAGTTTCCTTGTCCCTCTCTATTTTCATAATAGAGATTTTCCGGACCGGACCAATCCTGGTCTGCACGCTTTATGATCTGTTCGGTTTCATAATCAAACGTATTCCCTGGAGCAACTGTATAGAAATAAAAATCTGCATTACCGTATGCATCTGTAATTGCAACTGCCACCAGATCATTCTTCTTATAGACGATTCCAGTATTTGTCATCGTACCATCGGCTAACATATCTGAATCAGGATGAATAATATCCTCTGCTGCAAAAAGACCATATCTGGCACCTTCTAATGTTCCATCTCCTTCTGTATCAGCATAAGAGGAATAGTCATCAGACTCTTCTTTATATAAATCCATATCTCGTTTATTTATATGGATTTCTCCTTCCGTTCTGTGATCTCTAACCTCCCAGTATTCACGGTTTTCTTGAGTTGTCTCCGCATAGGATAAAAGATTACTTTTACCTAAATCCAAATGCCTAATTCCATCTTTTTCAGCAGAATCCAGATAGAATTCAAAATTTTCATCTGATTCCATTTCATCCCAATCGTCATCTTCTGATCGCTCTATCTTTCTAGATAGAAATGTTACCAACCGTTCCCATAGAGTTGGCCTGGAAATAGACTCTGATTGTTCTGCATTCGAATCTGTTTCCACTGCATCTGAAGCAGAATTTGTAGAATTAGAATCTGTTTCTGTGTATAGGATTTTGTCAAATATCATCTCATCAAAATCAGAAATCGACATTATATCCTCACTAGTATTTTCAGAATTCGAATTTGTATCTTTGCTCCAAGGTACAACCATACGTTCCAATCTTTCATTTTCTGGTCGTACTTCTTCCTGAGCTTTGCGAGCATCTCTTACATTTACGTTACTGCCCGTATACCAAATATTTTCCTGTATCAAACCACTATTGCCTTCACTCACATGAGCATCTGCGCCAGCCTCAGAAGATACGGTTGTCACTAAATGGATCGGAATATCCTCCGGATGTACACCATGGAGAATGTATCCATTTCTTGCCTGAATCTCCTTCCAAGTATAAGTAAATCGAAGATTTATAAATGTTTCATATGTCTGTTCACAATCTTCCTTGCATCCTGATTCCTCGAAAGCAGTCTCTGCGCTTGCACCAGATCTATCTTCTATATCTTCGGATTCTCCATTCTCTGCAATTTCCAGAATCGCATCATAATAGTCTTCGTTTATTTCCCAATGGAAATGTGTTCCTCCACGTTCTTCTTCCGCTTCTTTACAACTTTCAAACACATCCAGCCACTGCTTGGCCGCTTTTCTGTTTTGATCTCTTGCTTCTTCTGTAATGATTTCTCCGTTGGCCTCATCATTACCACCTATATCCTCCTCTCGTTCCGGAACCTCCACCCATTTTGGTATTCCATGACCGTCACAGTATGTTTTTGAATATATATAGTTTCTTGTATCTGTGTATGTAATTTCTCCATTCTCATTAGTTGTTCCTTCTGTAAATATTTGAAATCCCTGCCATGGAGTGAAACTCAGATTCTCTGCTAATAAACCACCATTGCTTTCATCACTTCCAAGTTTCCCTGCATCTTCAAATCTCTCATACAAATAGAACTGGCTGCCCTTTAACGGTTTTCCCGTTTCATCATCGATTTTCTGAAGTTTTACATTGTAGTTTGCTTCGAATGTTTCTTCATGGCGATATACCTGAAAATCTACGTCCGTAGAACCGACTCCATATTCTGGTCTGGGTGCTGCTTCACCAAGTGGTCCCTGACTGACAACCAGATAAAAGACCATATCCGACGGTACGATTCGAATATCTGCTTTATACAATCTTTGATGTCCCGGCGCATTGACACATGCTTTAAAATCCATCCACTCTGTCAGATAATTCTGATTCCAGGATCCATCTGTATACCAACCAGAATCCTCTCGCATTGTAATTTTGTAGCGTACGGTTGTCTTATTGTACATTTGTTCTTCCGTCAGATTTCCACCCACAATGTTCTCATTTGCGACTGCAGAACCATTGTTATGGATCTTAATAGAATCTCCACTCCAAGTAATCTCATACAGTTCATCACCCAATACTGCTTTTGCAATATTTTTATCCTGAGATGCATCTAGCCAACCTACATTTCCTCCTGTGGAACCATTATCCCAAACGCTCTGCGCTTCAATTTTTGCAATATCACGGATAAATTCGCTACTTAATTTAAATTCCGTATTCAAAGCACCGGGACCTTCGCAAAGTGCCGGTACAAAGAAAGAAGCTGCCGTTTCCTCTGAAACAGCCTCTCGAATCGGCTCCGGTACTTCTTTTCCACTCACAGAATTTTCTACCGCCACCTGTTCCAACGCCTTGATCGCTCTGTCTTCTATCTCTGGATGATCTGCTACCCATGCAAATTTTGTCCCTGCATCATCTTTTACTCGTTTTACAATATTCGGATTTGACACCGTAGAGGCAATCTCCTGGTACAATTCAAGATCATACTTGGCGGCTGCCCTTTTTAATGCATCCCAGTTTGAAGGATAGGCCCAGAACAGTCGCTTTGCCTGCACCTCTGTCAGAGGAGTAGGTAACGTATTGTACAAATATATTTCATATCGATCTGATGCTTTCCATCCCTTACCACCATCCAGACAATAATATGGTGCTGTTGACTTTTGAGGCCATACTTCTGATCCCATGGCAGGGACCGGTATTCCGATTGTCGAAATCACCAGCACCATCGCCATGAGCCCTGCCAACTTTCTCTTTCCTAATCTAAGCCATCTACCCAACCTTTCCATACATAGTTTCCTTTCCTCGTTTTCCCTGTCTCTTAATTCACACGCTGAACCTCACCATCCACAATCCATGCACCGGACGCATCAACCAAATATCCATCTGGTGTTAAAGTACCGGAATACATCCTTCCATCTGAACCGAAACAATACCATTTTCCGTCAATTGCATGCCATCCGGTATACATATATCCCTGTTTTCCGTCCTCCTCTTTGTGAAGGTAATACCAGCCTCCATCTTCTTCCTGATACCAACCGGTACACATCACACCCTCTTTATCAAATCGGAACCAATCCTCCTGATGTTCCTTTTCTGTTGCATAAGGATTGTGAATATATGCCCACTGACCTGCATACTTCTTACCATCTTTGTAATAATTCCATTTATTTTCTTCCGTCTGTACCCAAGTACCGGTTTTAGATGGTGACATTTTCTCTACGACTCTCGATGCTGATGAACCATTGGACCCAGAGCTTCCCCCGGAATCGCTATTACTATAGAGTGTCGTCTTATCTTCTGTAATAAATTTGACAGTCACATTACAAACTGCAACTTCTCGATTGCCAAGTACATCTGTTGCTGTTACCGTAATCTGTGAAGATCGCTCTCCACTAGTTTTTCTCTGTGTCGACATATCTGCTCTGTAAGCCTCATCATCCATCGTCATTAAATCCTTGATCCATTTCGTGTCAGGAATCGCTCGAACTATAGCTGTCTTGTAATCATTCTCTCTAACTTCCCCACTATAATCGTGACTGTCTAAACCAATGACATACGGATCACTGACACTCCATTCCGCCGATCTTAACTCGAAATATTCCGGACTTAACGATACAGTCAGACTCTCCGGCGCACTGACCAGAAGTTCTTCCTTGGGAGATTTTCTATTTCCGGTCAACCTTCTTGTAACTGTAAACTCCATATCCTGTTTGTTAAAAGAAATATCCTCTACTTTGACCGTCGTACGATCCTTAATCTGGAACGTCACCGGAATCTTACAGTTTGCCTCCACTGGTTTTCCCTCAAAGCTGGATGCCGGACGAGTTCTCGCAGTAAGCACCGCCAATCCTCCCTGTGTTCCATTTCCATATACCGTATCCGGAATCGCATAGCGATATCCTCCTTCTCTCTGCGCCTTTTCTAAACATTCAATAATATCTTTGAAAAAATCTGCCTGCAGGTTTAACTCCACCGATGCACTCATCGCTGTGTATCCTTCAGAGTCCTCATCTACATTTTTCTTTAATAACAAGAGATCTGAATCATCAATACTCCAGGAAACCCGACTGTCTGCTACGTCATTATTTTTATCTACGATCGCATCCAAGGTTACTTCCTGTACTTTTGTTCCATCTTCCAACGCACCATTGATATACCTGGCGATTAACTTTCCTGCCTTATCTTTGACCTCAGTCACAATTGACGGATTCTTGCGATCTCCGGTTCGTTCTTGTACCACTCGGAATAAAAATTCCTCTGGTTCAATCCGAACATCCGCTGCCACTTTTTTGTATTCAGCAGAAATCTCCGTATCATGAGCAGGCATCACAAAGGAATAGCTACCTCCGGTCTGATAAGCCATAGCTACGCGATTTCCTTTTCGATCCGTATACGTAGGTGCTCCGTCCATCTGATACTTCTCGTCTGTCGTATTTCTTGGAGCAGTTACAACTGTAACAACATCTCCTTCTGCCACTGCTCCTCTCGTATCTTTATCCAGTTCCTTGCTATACGCAGATTCTCCTCTGGCTGTCAATGTGGCAATGTCATAATACTGTTCCACATTGGCTGCTGTATCAATCTGCAACACAGAAACTAAATAACCTCTGGTCGGACGTCCGACTGCATTTGGTGCAAAATGGTCCGGTGTATACTCTTGATTTCTTGCATATTCCTCGGTATCGATTAAGTGCAACACACCGTCAGCCAATTCCTCGTAGAAATAGCGTTCTGTTTCCGTTTTCGTATTCTGTCCCTGAACCAACGTAAAGAAGTTATCTTTGCTGTGCCAAAATCCAATATGAGCATCGTATCCGAAGTTATTGTCATCCGGGATCCCGGATCCACATACTCCGGCTGTGATTTTCCCTTCTGTATCTGCAAACAAATATGCCAGATCGGAACCTGATTCCGTACCATATCTAAAGGAAAAAGAAGTCTCGTGAGTTCCTAAAAACGTACCTTCTTTAGCCAGACTTCCCATTCCGGAGTCTGCAATTACACCTTCAAATCGTGCTACCTTCATCTTTCCTGATGCATATTTTCCTGTTACACCACCGATTGCCTGTGATCCGTTACCGCCAATGGTACCCATTACATGCACGTTGAAAATATCCGTTCCATTCTGAAATCCCACAACTCCACCAACATATCCATCTCCCTGGATCCTAGCCGTTATACTGTCTCCAGTGTTTACCACACAATCTGCAATCAAGGACTCTGCTGCCTTACCTGCTATTCCTCCGGTATATACTTCCTTCTCTTTTCCACTATCTACTGCCACATGATCAGCCGTACAATTTTCAATTACACTGTTTTCCATGATCTCTCCAAAAAGACCTCCGGCTGTACCCTCTGCTCGTATCGTACCCATCGCAGTTACATCCCTGATCACACTATTGATTGCACGGCCTCCCAAGATACCCACGTTTTCTCTTGCCTGAATCACATATCCGGGCTTTACTGTCAGGTTTGTAATCTCCGCTTCTTCTAAAACACCAAATAATCCTACATCTTTCCACTCCGGACGATAAACCACAAAGTTCGATACTGTTTTTCCATTTCCATCAAAGTGTCCAATGAATGGGTGTACTTCTCCTGTCAGAAAATCAACGTCATTCTGATAGAAACCAATAGGCATCCATTCCATACCGCCTAGATCAATGTTTCTAGTCAAACGGAAATAACAACCGGTATAGTCTCCCGGATATGTTCCTTCTCCGTCCTCAATTATCATTCCTTTTGCCACAAGCTCCGAAAGTCCCATTAATTGTTCCTTTGTAGAAATCTGAAATGGCCTCTCTTCTGTACCGTCTCCTTTTTTTCCACTTAAAAAGCTCATGTCCCCGATCCAATGCTCCCACAGATCTCCGGTCCCAATCGAACGCATAGAAAACATACTTGTCGCATTCGCATCCGTCGCCAAGTCAGCATTACTCCCGGAATTTACTGCCAATGTGGAATTCTCATACAACATTCCTGCCATGCTCTGATATGGAGACATCACTGCCATACATGTACAGAGTCCCACTGCAGCTGCTCTTGCACACATTTTTTTATACTTCATTCCATTTCCTTTCATCATGTAATCTCCTCCCTTTTTCATTATGCCTGTGGAAGACAAAACGCCGGACGGATACCAATACTCCCGTCATTGACCTCCACCGGACGAATACATCCTCTTTCTAAATCTACTGCATATGCCCAGCTTCCATAGCAAAACGCACCGTTTTCTCCTGTCGAAAAAGAAGGTGTCCTTAACCAATATCCGTGGCTATAGGGAGTTCCTCCTCCTTCGAGTTCCCAGAGAACCTCTTTGTATTGAATCGCCTCTTCCAGAGACAACAAAAACACCTCATCCTCTGCCATTTGACGATAAAGCTCATGACGCAACAGTCCGGATGTGGAAAATTCTTCAAATGTACCTGGTATCGTTGTGCCCAGATAGGCAGCATTGACCCCTGTATTCACAGAAACCAGGCAATCTCCCGGATCGTTCACATTTTCTTGAAGCCACTTTCGTATCTCAGAAGTTCTATAGTTGTTTGTCTCGCCAAAAGTCAGGATTTCTCTTTTGGAATCTGTACTGTCTACATCAGAACGTATCACTGTCTCACACAAGAAGAGTGCAAAGCTTTGATCGTCAGAACTGCTGCTGTAATTATCATCAATACACCGGAACAGGTATTGTTTTCCTCCTATTTCCCAGCTTCTAAGATCTCCAATCTTCCAGTGTCGTCCGATAACTTCTCCTTCAACTTCTTTCGATTCTTCCTCTCTCTCCGGAGATCGTTCAAAACCAATCCTGCATGTCACATATCGATGTCCATCCTCTTGATATTCCATGATCTTTGTATTGGAAATATTGACTGCGTCCGGAAACATCTGGGCAATGACCAAAGATTCCGGTTCATAATCCTTTCCTGTGATCAAACATTCTTTCCTTTCTCCGAGTTTTGCTCCTGATACGATTTCCATCAGCAGCCTCCTGCATTGTTCCGGTCCTTCCACCTCATATCCGGTTTCCGGAATTTCCATACTCGCAAACGGTCTCATTACCATTTGACTACTGACAAGTACAGCAAAAGAACCTGCCGTCGCCGCCAGTATGTTCCATATTTTATTTTTCTTCATGTTTTCATCCTCCCGACTTCCCGGCTGATACGCCGAAGACAGTAACAAAAGAAACGCTTTTAAGATTTTAAAGATTTGTCTAAAGACTTTGTAAAGTGAGTAAACTATATCACGGTAAGACTACGTTGTCCATGTCGGATCCGTCGAAAACCGCCTCCGAAAACTGTGCATTCCGTTGAATTTGCTTTTATTAATTTCAGCAGATTGCACAGAACTTTTCTCTTGTATATATCCAACCCCTTGAAAAACCAGGATTTTTTATGTCAAAAAAAGAGCCTTCTCAAGTCTCCAAAACTTGAGAAAGCTCTTCCGTATTATTCTCCATATGTCAATCGCAGCAATTCATCTACGGTTGTAATTCCTTCTTCCACCAGACGGACCATATCGTCTTTTAATCTCCGAATGTTTTGTGTTTTCTCCACGTACTGATAAATTTCTTCGATCGTACGCTTCTCAGCGATCATACCTCGAATATGCTTATCAATCACTACAACTTCATGAATTGCAACTCTTCCTTTATATCCGGTTCCATTACAATGCTCACAACCGACTGCTTTTCTAATCGTTCTCGTCTTAATTCCCAGCATTGCATCTTCTTTTCCAACTGCAATCTCCTGAGAACAATGCGGACATACTTTTCTAGCCAGTCTCTGAGCCACGACTCCACTCAAACTATTGGCAACCAGATATGGTTCAATTCCCATATCTTCCATTCGAATGATCGCACTGGCTGCATCGTTTGTATGGAGTGTTGACAGGACCAGATGACCTGTGATCGCTGCACTGACACTGATTTTTGCAGTTTCGTGATCTCTTGTCTCGCCAACCATGATGATATCCGGATCTTGTCTCATAATGGCACGAAGTCCTTTTTCAAACGTCAGTCCTGTCTGTTCCATTACCTGAATCTGATTGATCCCCGCTATTTGTTTCTCAACAGGATCTTCGATTGTCATAATATTGACCGGTGCTTTTACTAATCGCTCCAAGATCAAATATAATGTGGTTGTTTTTCCAGAACCTGTCGGTCCTGTTATGTAAATAATCCCATTCGGACGTTTCAATATTTCCAATACTTTCCGATAATTTTCCTCGTCCATACCGAAAGAATCTTCATGTTCCACATGAACACGTGTATTCAAAAACCTTAATACAATTTTCTCTCCGTAGACCGTTGGGACAGAACTTGCCCGAAGGTCCATCTCAACATCATCCACCTTGACTTTACAGTGACCGTCCTGAGGTAAGCGCTTCTCCGCAATATCCATTCCACATAGGATCTTTGCACGTGCGATCAGGGACGGATGCGCTTCCGACTCTAACGTCATGTGCTCTACTAACATACCATCTACTCGGATTCGGATCATAAGACATTCTTCGTGCGGCTCAATATGAATATCACTTGCACTTTTCCTATAACCGTCCAACAGCAATTTTTCCAAAAGTTCAACCGCGGATTGTTCTGTTTTCTCTTGTTCATTTCGCTTCAAATAACTATATATCATCCTAATTCCCTTCTTTTATACGAATCACATTTATCATAAGATCATATTCGGACGGATTTTCTCTTTGATATAGATGCCCCTCACCAACCAACTCTGTATTTTCATCAATTTTCAAACTTAATGTCCCTGATATGTACTTCGAATCTTCTGTCAGATATTCTCGCAACGTGTCTGCCACATTGGAAACTTCATTTGCTCGACGTTCCATTTTACGAGCAACTGCAGAACCGGAAAGCAATAACTGTGATGCCATCAATAAGATTACAAATGCGACCATGACTTCCACCAAGGTAAATCCATTTTCATTGTTTATCATTCTGATCATTGCTCCTTTCCTTCCGCTTGAATTGCTGTTGATGATGTCGCAGGCGCAGAGTTAGAATCTGTCATCAAGTTTTCCTTCTTGGGAATCTCCAATACTGTTTGTACTCTTTCCTTCTTCGATCCAACCTCCACTTCTGCAAATAAACATAGTTCTTCATCTTCATAATTGGCCCAAATCATGATCGGAATGGCTACTTGGATTTCTCCATCCTCCGATTCAAATTCCAATATCGTTTCTGTCCTTTTCAGTCCGGTCTCGATCCATTCTGTATTACCGTTTGCAATTTCTTTCTCCATTAATTGTAATGCTGCTTCCGCAGCATATCTTGCTTCTTCTTTCTGAATCCGTAAAAGTGCTAATCTATGACGGAACCCGGATGTGGAAAATAAGGAAGTCAGAAACAATAAGATTATCATGATCAATGCCAAAACCTGGATCATCACAAAACCGTCGTCTCTTCGTATTCTCATTTTACTATCCCCGTTTCTTTTATCAAATTCATTATCCAATATACTTGTATAGGCTCCACATAGGGATCATGATTCCAAGCAAGATTACTGCAACTACAATTCCAATTACCACGATCATAAGAGGCTCTATTAGTGAAACAATTTTGTTGATCGCTGTTTCAGCCTCATGTTCATAACCCTCAGCCAAGCTGAGAAGCATCAAATCCAACTTTCCGGTTTCTTCTCCCACAAAAATGACTGCAGGCAGTTTCTTGTCCAATCCGTTTACTGATTCTATTGCACGGCTCAGAGTTGCTCCATTTTCTATTGCTCGCACCACATCAAGAATCTGCAACTCTAAGTACCGATTTCCTAATGTTCTCGATGTTATTTCCAGACCTACCATCACTGGAACTCCGCTGGCATACAGACCGCTTAGACTCCTTGCAAATCTGGCGGTGTAAATGGTTCTCATCTGTTTTCCGAGAAGAGGAATATAGAAAATCATTTTATCAATCCAACATTTGACAGAATAAATAGAAAGAATAACTGGCTCCAGCATGATTATCACGACTAATGCAATTGCAACCATATACCAATCATGTTTTAAAAACACACTAATTCTCATTAGAATCTGAGTCACAAGTGGAAGCTCCACTCCATAAAACAGCGGTTCTACCATTGGCATAATGACCAGAAAGACAAACAGAACAATACTGATCGCCATAACACATAACATTTTAGGGTACATGGTTGCCGCCTTCATTTGCGTCATAGTACGGTGTTCTTTTCGATAATGTTCCGCAAGATAGTTTGCTGTTTTCTCTAGCTGCCCACTGACCTCGGCTGCACGGAACATATTAATCGTCATTTCAGGAAACACTCCCAGTGCTTCCATAGAATCACCAATCGGATATCCACGTTTTATATAATCTTCTAATTCTCCATAAATGCCGGCTATCCGTTTATCTTCCGTTGTACTCTTCAAAATCTCCATTGCTTTCGCCATGGTAATTCCTACACCGGTCATGACACCGATCTGCCTGCACATATCAGACAAAACATCCGCAGTCAATTTTCGATGTCTTATACGATTCAAAAAATCCATCATTTCTTTCTCCACATGCTAGATAAATAATTCAAAATACCATTGAATCAACTCATTTCCTTTTATCATTGCGATCCACATTCCCATACACAACGCAGGGCCAAAAGCCATATGAGAGGTGGCATCTTTTTTCCGATTCTTTCTTATCAGCAGCCAGATTGCTTGCACGCCGCCGAGTAAAAAACTAAGATACGCTCCTACAAGTGTCCGTTTCCATCCAAGATAAAATCCCATAGCCGCCGTCAGTTTTATATCTCCGCCTCCGAATGCTTCGGGAATGATCATACAGAGTATATACATAGGAGCTGAAAGGATAAGAACTCCTATGATTCTGTCCATCATTGTTACATCAGTATTCTGTATACATGATAATAATCCACAAACTCCAATAGCCAGATTCAGCTTATTCGGGATTTTCATTGTTTTATGATCAATATAAGCGATACTCGCTAAAAGAATGGTGACCAAAATTTTAATCATTTCATTCTCCAAAAATTAAAAATAGCGCGGCATATTTCAGCCACGCCGTTTAAACATAATCTAAATATTTTCCTTAAATTAATATTATAAAAGTCCAGGTCTTTTGTCAATTGATTCACTTTTATTCGCCGTAAGAAACCCTTATTACAACGCTTTTGATTTTTGCATGATCTTGCAAAAGATCACACCCGCCATCGTGCTGATCGTCGTCGCTATTAAAGCCGGACCAACGATCGACATAGGATCTACACTTCCATACTCCGCTCGATATGCGATCATATTGATTGGAATTAATTGTAAAGAGGAAATATTGATGATCAGAAATGTACACATTTCATCATTGGCGGTTCCATGTGCAACCGAACTAACACGAAGATTCCTGCGCTCTTCTTCCAGATTTTCCAGTTCTTCCATCGCCTTCAATCCTGCGGGCGTAGCTGCCCAGCCAAGCCCAAGCATATTAGCGATCATGTTGGTGGAAACTGCCTCCGCTGCCGCATGTCTATCCGGAAGTTTTGGAAATAGAAATCGAATGATTGGTCGCATTCTCTTTGTCATGACCTCTATCAATCCTGATTCTTCTCCTATTTTTAAAATTCCGCACCAAAATGACATGATTCCCAACATGGTAATGCTCAGTGTCACTGCTTCTTTGGCTGAATTAATGGCACCTTCTGTCACTTCTCCCAATGTTCCGTGAAAAGCTCCCCATATAATTCCAACCAACATCATTCCTGCCCATAGATAGTTCAACATAAAAATCCCACCTTTCTGTCAAAGCTCTATGACAGTCGGATGGGATTTATTCTTAATATCCACAGAGTTCCTTCATGACTTCCGGAACTGTTTCTATTGTCTTGCTGCGATATGCATTGCTTCCACAAAAGAGCAGTGCATCATCAATATTTCCATTTGCTGCATTGATCAATGCTCGTGTAATGCAGTAAGGAGTTTCTGCCGGATTGCAGTGCTCCAGACATCCAAAGCATTTTTTTACTGGGATTCTTCCTTTCTGAACGCACTCCAGGAACTTATTTTTGATCGCACGTCCCGGCATTCCTACCGGACTCTTTACGATCATGATATCTTCTTCATTTGCCTGAAGATATGCCTGTTTGTATGCCAAATCAGCATCACATTCCTCTGTTGTTACAAAACGAGTTGCTACCTGTACGCCATCAACTCCTAATTCCATCTGACGCACGACATCATAATGATCGTACACACCTCCTGCAACGATGATCGGAATGTCTTTTTTATATTTTTCCGCGAACTCTTTTACGGTTTTCATGATCTCGCGGATTTCTCTTTCATATTCGTTTTGTTTGTATGTTTTGGATACACAGTCGGTATCGACACCGAGTTCTGTCAACTGCTCTTTTGAGAAACCGAGATGACCGCCGGCACACGGACCTTCAATCACAACGAAATCCGGGGCTGTCTTATGCTTTCGGTCCCACATTCGACAGATGACCATTGCAGATTTTGCAGACGATACAATGGGCGCCAGCATGGTCCGACGATTTTCTATTGTTGTTTCCTCTGCCTCTGAGACAAACTTCGGCATATCAATTGGAAGTCCTGCTCCGGAGATGATCACATCTGCTCCGGCTTTTACGGCCTCTTTCACATACTGACCGTATTCTTTCGTTGCTACCATGATATTGAAACCGAGAATCCCTTCCGGTGCCAGCTTTCTCGCTTTTGCAAGCTCGTCATGAATGGCTTTTAAGTTAGCAGCCAAAGGATTTTTTTCAAAGTCCGGACGTCTGAATCCAATCTGAGCCGTGGATATGATACCGATTCCACCTGCTTTTGCAACTGCTCCGGCCAAAGAGGATAAACTGATTCCTACACCCATTCCGCCTTGAATGATCGGATAGTTTGCTGTAAGAGATCCGATTTTCAACGATTTTAATCTTGCCTTCTGTTCCATAATATTGTTTCCTTCCTATGGGTTAGAACTTACGGAATCGATCGTAACGACAATTCACCAGTTCTTCTTCCTCTTTTCCACTCCAGCGATCAAAAAATTCCATCAGCGCATGGTCCAGGATCTTCTGAATCTGTGAGAGCGTTTCACGACTTGCCGGCTCCTCCTCTGCAATTACATGTTCGATAATCCCAAGAGTTTTCAGTTCTTTTGCTGTGATTTTCATGACTTTGGCAGCTTCATCTGCCTTTTTGCTATCCTTCCAGAGAATAGACGCAAATCCTTCCGGTGATAAAACCGAATAAATAGAGTTTTCCATCATCCAGACTTCATTCGCGACTGCCATTGCCAGAGCACCGCCGCTGCCGCCTTCGCCAATAACGATGGAAAGAATCGGAACTTTTAGTGCAGCCATTTCAAATAAATTTCTTGCGATGGCTTCTCCCTGGCCACGTTCCTCGGCTTCAATTCCGCAAAATGCTCCTGGTGTATCGATCAGACAAACGATCGGTCTTCCAAATGTTTCAGCCTGCTTCATCAAACGCAGAGCCTTTCGATATCCATCCGGAGACGGCATTCCAAAATTTCTGGTAATGTTTTCCTTTGTTGTTTTTCCTTTTTCCTGTCCGATCACAGTCACAGGCATTCCATGGAAACTGGCGATACCGCCAATGATCGCACCATCGTCTTTGTACAGACGATCTCCATGAAACTCCATAAAATCATCGAACAGAACTCGGATATAATCAGAAGCAACAAGACGATCCGATTTTCTGGAAAGCTGAACCGACTCCCAGGCACCTCGCATAATCTTTTTTGCCTGTTTTTTTGCAGAATGGATATAGTCGCTTTCTGCGGCGATTTCAGCCACTACTTCGTGATGTTCATTCACACCACCGTGCAGTTTTAAGATTTGTGCCAGCGTCCCTTTCATCTCTTCTCGTTTTACGATCTTATCAATAAAACCATGTTCCAGTAAGAATTCTGCTCTCTGGAATCCGTCCGGAAGTTTCTGTCCAATGGTCTGTTCAATTACTCTTGGACCTGCAAAGCCGATCAATGCTCCCGGCTCCGCAAGAATGATGTCTCCCAACATGGCAAAACTTGCTGTTACACCTCCTGTTGTCGGATCTGTAAGAACACTGATAAACAACTGACCCGCATCATGATGGCGCTTCAGTGCTGCCGATGTTTTTGCCATCTGCATCAGAGAGATCATTCCCTCCTGCATTCTGGCACCTCCGGAACAGGCAAATAAAATCACCGGTAATTTTGCCTGTGTAGCACGTTCTACCGCTCTTGTAATCTTTTCACCCACGTTGTGACCCATACTGCTCATCAAAAATCTTGCATCGCACACGCCAATGACAGCCGGATAACCGCCGATCAGAACATAACCTGTGACAATTGCCTCGTTTAACTTCGTTTTTTCCTGTGCTGCAAGGATCTTTTTTTCATAACCTGGAAACTGAAGCGGGTTGGAAAGTTCCATTTCCTGATCCCACTCTTCGAAAGTTCCCGCATCTGCGATCATCTGGATCCTGCGATATGCACTGACACGGAAATATCCACCACATTTCGGGCAGATGTTATGGTTTGCATGGACATCCTCCACGTAAATCGGTTTTCCGCATTTATTACATTTTCGCCAGAGATCTGCCGGAATTTTCTGTTCTGCACTCTCTTGTTTTACATTATATTTTGTATCAATTTTTGTATATGTTTTTTTAAACATATCTCTAATCATGCAAGGACATCCTTTCTGTCTGATTTACAAAGACTTTTCCACATTTCTCTGACGGAAACCATTGTTTCTCCACATTTATTTACAATACTCCGGAAAATGTGTCTGGATAAAATTTGTGTCCACATCTCCGGTTTCAAAATCCGGATTACTCAGTATCTCATACTGGAAATCCAGATTTGTTTTGATTCCTCCGATTACCAACTCTCCAAGTGCACTGCGCATCTTTGCAATAGCAGAATCTCTGTCTTTATCGTGTACGATCAATTTCAGGATCATAGAATCATAATTGGAAGGAATCGTATACTGGTTATACACAGCCGTATCAACGCGAACCCCTCGTCCTCCCGGAAGATGGAGCTCCTGAATGATTCCCGGACATGGCATAAAATTCTTTTCCGGATTTTCTGCGTTGATCCTGCACTCGATCGCATGACCAGCAATCGTAATATCTTCCTGTTTTACAGAAAGCGGCTCACCTGCTGCGATTCGGATCTGTTCTTTGATCAGATCCATATCAGTGACAGCTTCTGTTACCGGATGCTCCACCTGAATGCGGGTATTCATTTCCATGAAGTAAAAGTTCCCGTTTTGATCTAATAAGAATTCGATGGTTCCTGCGTTTTCATATTCAACGGCTTTCGCTGCGCGAACTGCGGTCTCGCCCATGCGGGCACGAAGTTCTGAGGAAATTGCCGCAGAAGGAGCCTCTTCCAGAACTTTCTGATGGCGCCTCTGAATCGAACAGTCGCGTTCTCCTAAGTGAATAACATTTCCATGCCTGTCAGCCAGAATCTGGAATTCAATATGTCTCGGGCGCTCGACAAATCGTTCAATGTACATCGTGTTATCTGAAAATCCTTTGACGGACTCCATCTGAGCATTGTGGAAATTTGCCTCAAAATCTTCTTCCGAACGAGAAACACGCATTCCCTTTCCTCCGCCGCCACTGGATGCCTTGATCATAACCGGAAAACCAACTTCTTTTGCAGTCTGCAATCCTTCTTCTACCGTAAATACCGGTTCTTTACTGCCTGGAACAACCGGAACACCTGCCTCGATCATGGTTTTTCTGGCTTCTGATTTGTTTCCCATTTTGTTGATAATATCCGCAGACGGACCTATAAATCGAATACTGCACTTCTCACAAAGTTCCGCAAACTTCGCATTTTCTGATAAAAATCCGAATCCCGGATGAATCGCATCAGCTTTCGCTGCAACACACGCAGAAAGGATTCGTTCCATATCCAGATAACTTTCCGACGACGGTGCCGGACCGATACAAATGGCTTCATCCGCTAACATGGTATGGAGTGCATCTTTGTCTGCCGCGGAATATACAGCAACCGTCTTAATTCCCATTTCTCTGCATGCACGAATGATACGGACCGCGATCTCTCCACGGTTTGCGATCAAAATTTTCTGAAACATTTCTTCACCAGCCTAACCCATTATTTTCCTTTGAGCTTCTTCCATTTCATTTAAGAAACAGCAAATGTCAGCTCTGCAGTCACTGCCACTTTGCCATCCACGGTCGCGATTGCTTTACCGATTCCGACCGGGCCTTTCTGCTTGATAATTTCACACTCCAGACGAAGTTTATCGCCCGGAACTACTTTCTTTTTGAATTTGACGTTATTCATGCCGCCAAAATATGCAACCTTACCCTTGTTTGTTTCCAAACTCAAGATTGCTGTTGCTCCGGTCTGCGCCAACGCCTCCACGATTAATACCCCCGGCATTACCGGCTCCTGTGGAAAATGGCCTTGGAAATACGGCTCATTATAGGTCACACATTTATATCCAACCGCGCGAACACCCGGTTCCATCTCTTCAATACCGTCAATTAGAAGAAACGGATGTCTGTGCGGAATTATTTCCTGAATTTCTTTTATTCCTAACATATTGATCCTCCTGCCTTCGTCTAAAGGATTTCATCCTCTTAACGAATCACAATTAAAGGCTGTCCATATTCAACAGTGTCCTCATTATTCACCAGAATGGCTTCCACAACACCATCGAATTCACTTTCGATCTCATTCATCAGCTTCATCGCCTCAACGATACCGACTACCTGGCCTTTCTTCACACGATCGCCGATATTTACAAAGCATTCTGCTTCCGGAGATGGAGCACTGTAAAATGTTCCGACCAATGGACAGGAAATTACATTTCCTGTATACACTATACTGTCAACATTGTGACCAGAGCTGTCATTCGGAGTTTCCACTGTTGTTTCTGCCGGAACCACAGCTGGAATTGCTGTCGGAGCAGATACCGTTACCATCTGTTTTTCCCGTTTCATCACAAGTTTTGTATCTCCCTGCTCCAGCTCAAACTTTGTAAGACCGTTGTCAGAAACAGCTTTCATCAATTCAATGATTTCTTTGACTTCCATACTCCGGCTCCTTATTCCTCAAATTTTTTTACTAACAGGCTGGCATTATGTCCGCCAAATCCCAGTGAGTTACTGATCGCATAGTTCACATCCATGTGAACGCCTTCGCCCTTTGTATAATCCAGATCACATTCCGGATCGTCCACCTGAAGACCGGCTGTTGCATGTACAAATCCATTCTCGATCGCTTTCACACAAACAATCAGTTCGACTCCGCCCGCTGCACCAAGAAGGTGTCCGATCATGGATTTTGTAGAGTTGATCTTCACATGCTTTGCATGTTCTCCCAATGCTAACTTAATCGCTTTTGTTTCAAACAGATCGTTGTGGTGAGTGGCTGTACCGTGTGCATTCACATAGTCGATCTGTTCCGGCTGAATTCCTGCATCATGGATTGCATTGATCATCGCTCTCGCCGCACCGCTTCCGTCTTCTGCCGGAGAAGTAATGTGATACGCATCACTGGTGGCACCATATCCGACCAGTTCCGCATAGATTCTTGCACCACGGGCTTTCGCATGTTCCAGAGATTCCAGTACCACAATTCCGGCACCTTCACCGATTACAAATCCATCGCGCTCTTTATCGAACGGAATCGATGCGCGCGCCGGATTTTCTGATGTGGAAAGAGCGGTAAGACCTGCAAATCCAGCCACACCGATCGGTGTAATACATGCCTCTGCACCGCCTGCCACCATCACATCTGCATCTCCATACTGAATGGTACGCATCGCTTCACCAATGCTGTTTGTACCGGACGCACATGCCGTTACAACATCGATATTTTTTCCTTTTAAACCAAACTGAATGGAAATATTTCCTGCTGCCATATTTCCGATCATCAGCGGTACCATCAGCGGATTCACACGACCCGGACCTTTTTCTGTTAATTTTGTATGTTCTTTTTCAATGACCTGTAAACTTCCGACACCAGAACCAACACTGACTCCAACGCGAAACGGACCTTCCTGCTCCATGTGTATGCCTGCATCTTCCAATGCTTCTTTTGCCGCTGCCACTGCAAACTGAGAGAA
The DNA here is from genome assembly GCA_045637605.1 of Pilosibacter sp. GTDB lineage: Bacteria > Bacillota > Clostridia > Lachnospirales > Lachnospiraceae > Pilosibacter. The sequence continues at coordinate 100 of JAZTZT010000122.1, read as the reverse complement.
GCGTTCCATACGTCTTGCAGCTTTCGGATCCATGTACTGTTTCGCATCAAAACCCTTTACCTCTGCTGCCAGTTTTGCCTTATATTCTGTCGCATCAAAA
>JAZTZT010000121.1:0-7037 GCA_045637605.1 Pilosibacter sp. | reverse complement strand
AGTATCTGATAGAAAATCCCGTACATATCTCAAATGATAGGCTGGACGACTGAGCTTCACAAGTTTTGCGCCCTTACAGAGGTCGCAAACGTCCTTATCGCGATCGGCGTAAGGGCGAATAAAACGAAGTGAAGCAAAGGTAGGCAGCCGTTTTTGAGATAGTACGGGAATTTTCTACAGATACTTCTATTTTATTTTTACTAAACTAAATACACTCTTAACTACCCAAACGGTAAAAACGTCCACGCCACCGCAAGAAAAATTGCCGGCAATAGATTTGCAACTTTGACTTTCTTGCCCCAGATCAGATTGACTCCGACACAGAAAATCAACATGGAACCTGTCAGAGACATATTGGAAAGTGCCTGTTCCGTCATCAGCGGCTCTACAAGTCTTGCTAAAAGGGTAATGGAGCCCTGGAACAAGCCTACCGGAATTGCGGAGAAGATACAACCTTTTCCCATTGATGCAGTCATGATCATAATAATGATCAAGTCAAGAACTGCTTTTGCTGCCAGAATGGAATAATCGCCTGTAATTCCATCTGTGATGGATCCAACTACTGCCATGGCTCCAATACAAACGGTTAGTGATGCACTGACAAATCCGTCAACGAAAGTAGAATCTCCTTCGCTCTTCGTCTTTTTCTTCAGCCAGACACCAAACTCTTCCATGTGGCGGTCAATGTCCAACCACTCTCCGATCAAAGCGCCCACCGCAAAGCATGCGATCATCATCATAGAGCCGGTTGTCGTAAGACCTTCTTCTGTAACCACCAGCATTTCTTCCATACAACCACCAATTCCAAGAAACAGCACACACAATGCTGCTGCGCTCATCAGAGTATCCTGGAATCTCTGCTTCATTTGCTTTCCAAACATTAATCCCAACAAGCCGCCAATAATAATACCGGCTACGTTGATCATTGTACCTAAACCTATCATATATTTCTTCCTTAATGTATAAAATTTGAGGCTGAATGCTCCGAGCCATCCATTCACTCATTTTATTATTCTAATACATTCCTAATATAAAATCCAGTTCGATTTATAAACACTGTGCCTTCAACTACCAACAATTTCAATATTTTGAAAATAGTATTTCAAAAGTTCCTCGTATGTCTTCCCTTCCTTTGCCATTTCGTTTGCTCCGAACTGTGCAAATCCATATCCATGTCCAATCCCCTTGCAGATGACACGGATTTTTCCATCCAATCGCTCAAATGAATAACAAGATGAAGCAAGTCCCAGTGCATATTGAACCTCTTCTCCGGTGTATGTTTTTTGTCCGATCTGTACTTGTTTTACATAACCGGAGCCGTCACGTTCTACAATCTGTATTCCGCCTCCACTTTCCAATTCTTTCTCGGATACTGTGACAGCCCCCGGTATCTCATTGATCCTTCGCACAAACTCCTTCACTTCAAATATCGGAAGGCTTCGGAAATTTTCTGCTCGTAAATCTCCCGGGCTCTCAACTTGCTTTAAATAAGGAAATACCTCTCCAAGACTCCTCGTTTCTCCCGCCGAAGCATAGCAAAACAATGGTTCAATGATTGAGCCGTCATACAGGATATAGAGTCCTTCTGTCTCACGGATCGCTGTCTGTAACTTCGAAAACCGGGACGGATAATCCTTTTCTCCCCATAATGCTTTCATCTGTTCGAAGCTGAGCGCATCCATATCCAGTTCTTCCTCATAGATTTCAGCACGATTTTCCATCAAACCATAAATATAGGTTCGAGCCAGAACTGCCTGTGCCTTCAATGTCTCCGCTTCAAACTCTGCGGGAATTTGTGCGGCCAGTACCTGGACAAGATATTCTTCCACATCAATAGGTATCTCTTTATTCTCATGCTCAATAATCGTTACCTTTTCACCACGATCCCTGTCTTCCTCCAATCGGCCTGTCCATGCCAGAGTCGTCACGTAGGGGATCATGACCATGATACATAAAATCATTAAAAATTGACGCATAAAAAGACCCGCCTCAAAACTTTTTGTAAAAGTCTATGAAGCGGGTCCAATCTTTAGAACGAATAACTTCGTCTATTTTTTATTATTTGTCTAACTCAACTGTGATCTTCTCAAGTTTCCAGATATCGTCAACGTACTGCTGGATTGTACGGTCAGCAGAGAACAGACCGGAGCTTGCTGTATTGAGCATAGCTGTTCTTGCCCACCACTTCTCGTTGCGGTACATTTCGTCAATCTTCTTATGAGCATCTGCGTAGGAACGGAAATCCTTCAGGATGAAGTATGTATCCGCACGGTCGCTTGCAAATGTGTTGAGAAGAGAGTTGTAAAGATCACGGAATAACTCCGGATCATGCGGAGCGAAGTAGCCGTTGATCAGCTGCATCAGTACGCGACGGATCTCGTGATCGTTGTTGAAGATCTCCATCGGATCGTAGCCGCCGTTCTGCTCCCAGTTCATGATCTCGTCGGAAGAAGCACCGAAGATGAACATGTTCTCTTTGCCAACTTCCTGAGACATCTCAACGTTTGCACCGTCCATTGTACCGATTGTCAGAGCACCATTTAACATGAACTTCATGTTACCTGTACCGGAAGCCTCCTTGGAAGCTGTGGAGATCTGCTCAGATACATCTGCAGCTGCGAAGATCATCTCAGCGTTGGATACACGGTAGTCTTCGATGAATACAACTTTAATCTTGCCGCCGATGGACTTATCGTTGTTGATCACGTCTGCAACAGCATTGATTAATTTAATTGTAAGTTTCGCTCTCTTGTAACCAGCAGCAGCCTTAGCACCGAAGATGAATGTTCTCGGAACCATATCCATGTTCGGGTTGTCTTTTAACTGGTTGTAGAGGTACATTACGTGAAGGATGTTCATGAGCTGACGTTTGTACTCATGTAATCTCTTAACCTGAACATCGTAGATGGAGCGCGGATTGATCTCAACACCGTTATGCTCTTTGATGTACTCAGCAAGACGAAGCTTGTTCTGGTACTTGATGTTCATGAACTCCTGCTGAGCTTTCTCATCATCGATGAATACTTTTAACTTGCTGAGCTGAGACAGATCTGTGATCCACTCGTTGCCGATCTTGTCTGTTACCCATGCTGCAAGCTGCGGGTTACCGTGAAGTAAGAAACGTCTCTGTGTGATACCGTTTGTCTTGTTGTTGAATTTCTCCGGCATCATCTCGTAGAAATCTCTTAACTCACGTTTCTTTAAGATTTCTGTATGAAGGCCTGCTACACCGTTAACGGAGAAGCTGCCTGCGATCGCAAGGTGAGCCATACGAACCTGACCATCATAAATAACAGCCATTTTTCTGATCTTCTCCTGGTTGTCCGGGTAAGCATTCTTGATCTGTGCGATGAAACGACGATCAATCTCTTCTACGATCTGATAGATACGCGGAAGGAGACGGGAGAACAGCTCGATCGGCCATTTCTCAAGAGCCTCAGCCATGATTGTATGGTTTGTATACGCACATGTCTTTGTTGTAACGTCCCATGCCTCATCCCATGTAAGACCTTCTTCGTCGATAAGGACACGCATTAACTCAGCTACTGCTACTGTCGGATGTGTATCGTTCAACTGGAATGTAGCCTTCTCGTAGAACTTTCTGATGTCGTCATGATTCTCTTTGTATTTTGCTACTGCTCTCTGTACGCTTGCAGAGATGAAGAAGTACTGCTGTTTTAAACGAAGCTCTTTACCTGCGTAGTGGTTGTCGTTCGGATACAGAACCTCAACGATTGTCTTAGCAAGGTTTTCCTGCTCAACTGCTTTCTGGTAGTTACCCTTATCGAAGTCAGCAAGGTTGAATGTGTTAACCGGCTGAGCATCCCAGATACGTAAGGAGTTAACAACATTGTTGCCATAACCAACGATCGGAATATCGTACGGGATAGCCATTACAGACTGATAGCCCTTCTGCACGAAGTTGTTCTTCTTACCATCCCAAACTGTCTCAACATAACCGCCGAATTTAACTTCTGTTGCATACTCTGCACGACGGATTTCGAACGGATATCCATCTCTTAACCACTCATCCGGTACCTCGATCTGGTAACCATCTGTGATCTGCTGTTTGAACATACCGTAACGGTAACGGATACCGCAACCATATGCCGGATAGCCAAGTGTTGCAAGGGAATCAAGGAAGCATGCTGCAAGACGGCCAAGACCACCGTTACCAAGTGCCGGGTCTCTCTCCTGATCTTCGATTGCGTTTAAGTCGAAGCCGAGTTCTTTTAATGCGTCTGCAACATCCTTGCTCTCGCAAAGGTTGATGATATTGTTGCCAAGGAAACGTCCTGTTAAGAATTCCATGGACATATAGTAAACGATTTTCGCGTCGTTCTTGTCGTATTCCTTGTGTGTTGCGATCCATCTGTCGATGATCATATCTTTTACCGCCAGGGATACTGCCTGGTATACCTGCTGCGGTGTTGCCTCGTCGATTGTTTTACGATATAAACTCTTTACGTTATATACGACGTCTTTTTTGAACGCTTCCTTATCAATTCTGTAGTTCACGGTCAAAATCCTCCTGTTCATTTATACGGTCCCGCCGTTGTTCCTGAGCGGGACCGCTAAGTCCAACATTTTTATTTTATTTATGTCGCGTGTATCGTGTCGTTTTTTATGTCGTTTTAGGTTTTGTTTTTTGTATTTTCGACTATTTTGTCACTTTCGCTACGCCGAGCATTACGTCTTCGCCGTTGATATTCCACTCTTTTGTATAACCCTTCATTTCTCCGAGGGTGATGCTATCTGCTAATACTTCTTCTTTCAGCTCTTCTGCGTATTTCTTAATGATTTCTGCGATTGTTTCGTTTTTGTCTACATATACGTAAATGTGGTCCATGACCTCGAAGTCAGCTTCTTTTCTCATTGTCTGTACTTTAGAGATGATCTCTCTGTAGAAGCCTTCTTCCAGAAGTTCCGGAGTCATCTGTGTATCCAGAACAACTGTGATTGTATTGTCACCCTCAGAAACGAAGCCCTCTGTCTGAGCCATGTCGATCAGGAGATCTTCTTTTGTAAGAACAACCTCTGCATCGCCAAAGTTAAATGTGAGTGCTCCAGTCTCGTTTAAGGTATCCATTGCTGCGTTGCCATCTAACTCTGTGAGAGCTTTTCTGATGTTGCCAAGCTGTTTTCCGTATTTCGGACCAACAGTCTTGAGCTGCGGCTTAAATGTGTAAGATGTGAATGCACGTACGTCATCTGTAAATTCTACAGCTTTTACGTTCAGCTCATCCTCGATGATCTCCTGGTAGAACTCTGCGAGTGCCTGCGGAGCCTTCACGAACATCTTGCCGATCGGCTGACGGTTCTTGATATTGGCTGTGTTTCTTGCCGCACGACCCATAACAACGATCTTAAGAACCTCATCCATATATGCTTCTAACTCTTTGTCGATCATTTCTTCATGAACAACCGGGAAGTCGCAAAGGTGGATACTCTCGATCGCATTCGCATCGATGCTTCTAACCATGTTCTGGTAGATTTCTTCTGTCATGAACGGAACCATCGGAGCTGCTGTCTTGGAGATTTCTACAAGAGCTGTGTAGAGAGTCATATAAGCATTGATCTTATCCTGCTCCATACCCTTTGCCCAGAAACGTTCACGGCTTCTTCTTACATACCAGTTGGACATATCATCTACGAACTCCTGAAGTGCTCTTGCAGCCTCCGGGATTCTGTAGTTCTCAAGGTCGTAATCTACTTCCTTGATCGTGGAGTTTAATTTGGAAAGGAGCCACTTATCCATTACGGAAAGTTTCTCATAATCCAGTGTATAGTTTGTTGCATCGAAATTATCGATATTTGCGTAAAGTACGAAGAATGCGTAAGTGTTCCAGAGTGTTCCCATGAACTTTCTCTGACCTTCCATTACAGCCTTGCCATGGAAACGGTTCGGTAACCACGGAGCGCTGTTGATGTAGAAGTACCAACGGATCGCGTCAGCACCGTATTTCTCCAGTGCCTCGAACGGGTCAACTGCGTTTCCTTTGGACTTACTCATCTTCTGGCCGTTTTCATCCTGAACGTGACCTAATACGATTACGTTCTGGTACGGCGGCTCGTTGAATAACAGTGTGGATTCTGCGAGCAGGGAGTAGAACCATCCACGAGTCTGGTCAACCGCCTCAGAAATGAACTGAGCCGGGAACTGCTGCTCAAAGAGATCCTTGTTTTCAAACGGATAGTGGTGCTGAGCGAACGGCATTGCACCAGAGTCGAACCAACAGTCAATAACTTCCGGTACACGGTGCATTTCTTTACCGCACTCCGGACATGTGATTGTCACTGCGTCGATATGCGGACGATGAAGCTCAACGCCGCCTTCCGGATAATTGTTGCTCATGCTCTTTAACTCTTCACGGCTGCCGATGCAGTGCATATGACCGCACTCACAGGTCCAAACCGGAAGTGGTGTTCCCCAGTAACGGTTTCTGGAGATACCCCAGTCCTGAACATTCTCCAACCAGTCTCCGAAACGGCCTTTACCGATGGACTCCGGAATCCAGTTGATCTTATTGTTGTTTCTGATCAGGTCTTCTTTCACTGCTGTCATCTTAATGAACCAGGACTCACGCGCATAGTAAATGAGCGGAGTGTCACATCTCCAGCAGTGCGGGTAGCTGTGCTCGAATACCGGTGCTTCGAATAAAAGACCCTTTTCTCTTAAATCTTTTAAGATCATCGGATCTGCTGTCTTACAGAATACGCCAGCGTAATCTGTCTCAGCTGTCATCTCACCTTTACCATCAACCAGCTGTACGAACGGAAGGTCGTATCTGCGGCCTACCTGAGCATCGTCCTCACCGAATGCCGGTGCGATATGAACAACGCCTGTACCATCTGTTAATGTTACGTAATCTGCACATGTTACGTAGTGTGCTTTCTTATTCTGCTTTTTGCAGATATCAAGCGCATAGTCAAATCACGGCTCGTACTCCTTGTACTCCAGGTCTTTACCTGTGCATGTTTCAAGGATTTCGTATGCGGGTGTACCGTTTTCCTTGTCAGCAAGCTTTCCAAGAACG
>JAZTZT010000120.1:0-14182 GCA_045637605.1 Pilosibacter sp. | reverse complement strand
CGTTTTTCTACCGCCTCCAACGCATTATCAATTAGGTTTGATAGAATTCCGATTAGTGCAAAATCATCCACTCGTTCAATATCGAATCCTGGCTCAACAAAAATTTGAAAATCTATTTCTCGCTCTTTAGCTATGGAATTTTTTTCATTTAATATCGCATTCAATACAGGTCTTTCACAGTAAATCTTTCGGCTTGTTTCCTCAATCCTTTCCTTAAGTTCTTCTGCAAGTTCATATTGAATTGCATATCCATCTTTATCTGACTTCATTGCCTGAAAAACACTCAAGTATCTGTTCATATCATGTGCCAAACCACGATACTCTGTCTGTATTTCTTCCAGGCGATGATAGTGCTCCTGTTCCAACTCATTCTTTTTCTGAAATTCAGAAATTCTTCTAATTTGCTTTCGTTTAAGAATATTCTTTTCATAATACACAAAAAGAGCCGAGTTCATAAATACCATCATGCTGGCATATAAAAACCACTTACTTAGAAATTCTCGATTCAAATGAAGACCCATGGAATCAATGTCCCATGCCATAAATAGATATGTGACAACTATCGCACCTGTAAATAACCATCCTTCTCTTCCCGAATCTTCCTCCTGACATGCATCTCCTATCATACGAATCACACTATAGATCAGTAGATTTCCACCTCCGACCATAATCGTCTCCAGTAGCAATCTAGAATTCTTAATATCCACCGGAACTAACAAAAGATATACATCTGCTGACAATAAACAGTAGGTCCAGACCAGCCAGCCAAAGGTAATAACACAGATTTTTTGTGCCATCCCACCTCGAAACAGCCAGATTCCAACTCCAAGCGTAATCAGATATTTTATTTCATTCGAATTGCGTGGCATATTCCCCATGATAAAAATGAGAAAAACCATGGACCAAAAAGACCACTTTTTGCGTCCTTCTTTTGTCCCCAATACCTGATCACATAAATGAAAAATAATTGTCAAATGTATCATATAAAGCGGCAATAAAAACAAAAATGACATGATTCGATTATATAGTTCTACCAATAACATTACACATACTTCCTTCCCCAATACACAAACATCTGATTCTCAAACGCATTATACTTCGATCTGGAAATTGCAAGTATCGTTTTATCCTTTAAAACAACCTCTGTTTTTGAAAACGAATCTACATTCCGGAGATTCACTAAGTAACTGTTATGGGCCTGTGCGAAATCTTTACATTCTAGTTTCTTCATCAAATTTGCCAGTTTTTCCCTCACAAGACCACCATCTGCCATGTGCCCATCATAAGTGTGGATCTCACAACCGCCACGCACAATGGAAATATAGAAGATGTCTAACAGATTAACACGGATGCTATGTCCATCCTTTTCACAGACCAGATAATCATCTGCAAACACCCGTCTCGTCTCCACAAATATCTCCTTTAATTCTTTCTCCAGTTCCACATCAGAAAAACTTTTCAGCAAATAGCGGTATGGAGCTACTTTAAACGATTCCGGTGTTGGATTCCGCACTCCGGAAATAAAAACCAAAACAGCATTGCGATTTTCCTTTCGTATCTGAACCGCGGTTTCAATACCATCCATTCCTGGCATTTCTACATCGAGGAAAATCAGTTCATGCATCTTATCTACATCCACCAGATAATCCTCCCCACTGCTATACTGTGTTATTTCCACACCGATACCAAATGTTTGAAAAACCACATTTTTCAACCATGTTCCATACTCCCTGTCATCATCACAAATTGCAATTCGTATCATGTTGTCACCCCTTTTGCTGTCTCTATCATATCATAAATTCTTGTAATATCTGCATTTCGTCACTTTTTGCTAGAATATCGTCCATATTGGTTTATCTGATTATTATACACCCCTTAGACACTTTCCACCATTTCACAGGCCTGTTTTCTTCGCAATCTGATGATAATATTAACACCAACATGTAATTAAGACTTTATCTTATACATACGTAAAAGCCGATATCGGAGTTATCCAATATCGGCTTTGGTTATTTTATAATAATGTCTCTAATCTTCCTTCTTCACCAATCCCTGCAGTACTGCATGCGTCTCCGGAAGTACTTTTTTCAAAGATACAATCTTACCCTCTTTCGTTAAGAAGCAATGGCTTGTCTCTCCTGTCGCATTGAGAACACCTGTCTCTTTATTGCGTACTTCGTAAGTCACTGTATATTTAATTCCATTATAGGAACTCAGTATTGGTGTAATCGTAACAGTCTCTCCATATCTTGTCATCTGGCGATACTGGCAGTTTACACTGAGTACCGGGCTGATAATTCCGGCCTCTTCCATTTTATCGTATGGGATTCCCATTTTTGATAAATATGCAGTACGTGCAGACTCAAACCAACGGATGTAATTTGAGTGGTGGACTATCGCCATCTGATCCGTTTCGTAATATTGTACAACCCAATCATATGAAAACATGGTACTTCCTTCTTTCTTTCCTTCATGCAGACTCCCTGCGTTTTCAACTTTCTTAATTAATATAACACATCCATAATCGATTGGAAAGCAAGAATCAAGAATGCTTTACTTTCTTATTTTTTACCGCTGGGGGTTGTAATTTGTCGAATGTAAGGTTATATTTAACATATGAACAACTATTCATATGTTAAATTCTACATGGAGGGAATTCTATGAGCGAACATAAAGAACATACTCATGCAGTCCATGAGCATGTCCACGGCGAGTCCTGTTCCTGTGGACATGACCACAGTCATCACGAGCACAAACATGAGCATCATCACCATGAACACGGTGAAGCTTGCTCTTGTGGACATGACCACGGTCATCACGAACATAAGCATGAGCATCACCATCATGAACACGGCGAAGCCTGCTCTTGCGGTCACGATCATGGACACCACGAGCATAAACATGAACACCATGAGCATCATCACCACGAACATGGTGAGGCCTGCTCTTGTGGTCACGACCATGGACACCACGAGCATAAACATGAACACCATGAACATCACCATCATGAGCATGGCAAGTCCTGCTCTTGCGGTCACGATCATGGACACCACGAGCATAAACATGATCACCATGAACATCACCATCATGAGCATGGCGAGGCTTGCTCTTGTGGACATAACCACGGTCACCACGAACATAAACACGAACACCATCATCATGAACCCGGTGAATCCTGCTCTTGTGGACACGACCATGGACATGAACATCATCACGGCCATCACCACCATGACCACGCTGCTCCGGTTGCCACAACGTCCAAAGCTCCGTGCATCATTTATGTGATGAAAAACATTGACTGCGCAAACTGCTCTGCAAAGATTGAGCAGCGCATCAAAGAGCTTCCAGAGGTCGATGATGCGATCCTCACCTTCGCGACCAGACAGCTCCGCGTCTATTCCACTGCCGGCACTGCACTCTTACCAAAAATGCAGGAAATTGCAGACAAGATCGAGCCGGGCACTATCATTGAAGTACGTCAGAAACCGATCAAAAAAGACTGTGTTGTATACAATTTAGAAAATATCGACTGCGCGAACTGTTCCGCAAAGATCGAAGCCAAGATCCGCGAACTTCCGGATGTTGACGACGCGGTTCTTACGTTTGCCACCAGACAGCTCCGTGTCTACTCCAAAAAAGGTACCGAACTGCTTCCGCAGATGCAGGAAATCGCAGACCGCATTGAACCGGGCACAAAGATTACAGTCCGTGAAGACGGTACAAAAGCTCAGACAACTACAGACCATGATGAGCACAAAAACGACAAAAAAGAAATCATCGCAGGTGCTGCTCTCTTTGTGATTGGTAACCTCATTGGTGAAGCAATCCCAATGGCATCCCTCGCATGTTTCGTTGTCGCCTACATCATCCTCGGAAAAGATGTATTAAAAACTGCTCTTAAGAACATGAAGACCGGTCACATGATGGATGAAAACTTCCTTATGAGTATCGCAACCATCGGTGCATTCGCGATCCATGAGTATGCAGAAGCGGTTGGCGTCATGCTCTTCTACCGCATTGGTCAGGCATTCGAACATCGAGCCGTTGAAAAGAGCCGCAGCCAGATTATGGAAGCTGTTGATCTGCGACCAGAGACCGTTCTTCTGGACACAAATGGTTCTACTCGCGAGATTCCGGCTGAGCTTTGCGAAGTTGGTCAGATCATTCAGGTTCGTCCGGGTGACAGAATCCCGCTGGACGGTATTGTTGTTGACGGTGAAAGCCGCATCGATACATCTCCGATCACAGGTGAACCGGTTCCGGTTGCTGTAAAACCGGGCGCATCCGTTATTTCCGGCTGCGTAAACACATCCGGTCTCCTGAAAATGAGAGTTGAAAAAGAACTTTCCGAATCTATGGTAACAAGAATCCTGGATTCTGTTGAAAACGCCGCTGCAAGCAAACCGCAGGTTGAGCGTTTCATTACAAAATTTGCCCGTGTATACACTCCGTTCGTTGTTGCTCTTGCAGCTGCAACCGCGATCATTCCGTCTATCATCACAGGTGATTGGAATCATTGGGTATACACAGCCCTCACCTTCCTGGTAATCAGCTGTCCATGTGCTCTCGTACTGAGCGTGCCGCTTGCATTCTTCTCCGGAATCGGCGCCGGTTCCAAACAGGCCATTCTCTTCAAAGGTGGTGTTGCCCTTGAAGCACTGAAGAATGTAAAAACAGTTGTCATGGATAAGACAGGTACTATTACAAAAGGTAACTTCGTTGTTCAGAACATCAATCCGGAACACGGTATGTCTGAAGATGAGCTCCTGGCTCTGGCTGCTGCGTGTGAAACCGCCTCCACTCACCCGATCGGAAACAGCATTCTCACAGCTGCACAAGAAAAAGGCCTGACCATCGAAACTCCGGATGACATCCAGGAAATCTCAGGTAAGGGTATTCGCGCAGTGACACACACAGGCGTGATCCTCTGCGGTAACAGAAAACTCCTTGAAGAGAATCACGTGGATTTGATTTCTTGCAAAGAAGATCCATCCGCAACAACGGTTCTCCTCGCAAAAGATGGTACATACATCGGCTCCATCTCCATCGCCGACACAATCAAACCTGAGTCCGCTTCTGCCATCGCTTCTTTAAAGAAACTTGGCATCCACACAGCAATGCTCACTGGTGATAGTGAAGAAACAGCGAAGGCTGTTGCGGCTGATACAGGTATTGATACGGTATACTCCAAGCTTCTTCCGGGCGATAAACTTGACATTCTCAAGAAGCTTCGTAAGGAACATGGAAACGCAATGTTCGTCGGCGACGGTATCAACGATGCTCCGGTACTTGCAGGTGCAGACGTTGGTGCTGCGATGGGAAGCGGTGCTGATGCAGCAATCGAAGCTGCCGATGTTGTATTCATGACATCCAGTATGGAAGCCATTCCAGAATCCATCCGTATAGCAAAACAGACCGGTTCCATCGCTTACCAGAACGTGGTATTCGCACTGGCAATCAAAGCACTCGTCATGGTGCTCGGTTTATTTGGTATCGCATCCATGTGGATGGCGGTATTCGCAGACTCCGGTGTTGCAATGCTCTGTGTACTGAACTCCATTCGTGTGTTATATAAAAAGAATAAGTAATTCCTTCACCGGCTAGGGCTAAAATTGCTCAGCCGGTGTTTTTTCATCTACTTATCTCTCCAAAAATGTGGTAAAATAATCTTAGAAAAGTATCCTCATTCATTTCTAGATTCTGCACTTCCGAAAGGGGGCTTATATATGAAGAAACCGTACGAACTGGACTATACACAACTGAAAAATTATTGCACTCCTGAAACTTTCGTCTTCCGGACCACCGCAGAATTGGATCCGTTGGACGGAATCATCGGTCAGGAGCGGGCAGTCAAAGCGTTTGACTTCGGTCTGGCTGTAAAAATGAAAGGCTACAACATCTACATGTCCGGTCCATCCGGAACCGGAAAGACTACATACGCCTGCCGCAGCACAGAAAAACTGGCAGCGACCGAGCCGGTCCCAACCGACTGGTGCTACGTCTACAACTTCCAGAATCCGAAAAAACCGATCGCCCTCTATTTCGAATCCGGAACCGGAAAGCATTTTAAAGAAGACATGGCAAAGCTGGTGTCCATTTTCAAGAAAGAACTCCCCAAAGCTCTGCAGTCTGAAGATTATGAAAAACAGAAACTGGCACTTCTCCACAGTTATGAACTCAAACAAGAGGCATTACTCACAGAACTCCATGCTTTCGCTGCAGAATATAACTTCCAGATAAAAAATACGGAAGCTGGCATTTATTTTATTCCACTTGTCAATGGGGAGCCAATGGAGGATGATGCCTTTGAGGCACTTCCGAATGAAAAGAAGGAAGCGATCGAGCAGAATTCTCAGCTGATTCAGGAGAAAGCCAATCTCACATTCCGCGAGACTCAGCGTTTGGAAAAGGAAAGCGATCAGAAAATTGATGAACTGAATCGCAAGATCGGTATGTTTGCCATAGGAAGACATGTGCAGGAAATCATGGAACACTATCAATCTTACGACCGTGCTGTTTCGTACATTATGGCGGTGCAAAATGATGTGCTTGACCATCTTGATCAGTTCATGGATACCTCCGAAGCCCAAGATGATGCACTTACTTCTCTGCTTCCGATGATTGCCAAGAAGCCGGACGAAGATGTGACTTTAAAATACCGCGTCAATCTGATCGTGGACCATTCAGAAACCAAGGGGGCTCCTGTGGTCGTGACCTTCAATCCGACCTACAATAATCTCATGGGCGAGACCGAATACGACAATGAATTCGGTACGTTAACCACTGATTTCATGAAGATTAAGGCCGGTCTGCTCCATCAGGCAAACGGCGGCTACCTGATTGTGCAGGCGCAAGACATTCTCTCTGCTTCACATGCGTGGGAAGCGCTCCGCCGCGTGATTAAGACCAAAGAGATCGACATGGACTCCATCCGCGAACTGGCTAACACCACTGCCGTTCCCACCCTGCAGCCGGAGCCAATCCCTGCCCAGCTCAAAGTCATCATGATCGGCAACGATTATTATTACGACGTGCTGAGCCAGTACGATGCAGAATTCGATAAATCATTCAAAATCCGCGCTGACTTCGACTATGAAATGCCGCGGACCGATGAAAATATCATCAAGATCGCCCAGTTCATCAAAGGTTTCGTGGAGCGCGAACACACCCTGGAATTCGACGTAAGCGCCGTCTGCGCCATTATCGAACATTCCTCTCGCTCCGCGTCCAGACAAGACAAATTATCGACGCGCTTCAATTACCTGTCCGAGATTTTAGGCGAAGCATTCACATGGGCGCAAATGTGCAATGCGGCGGTCGTTACTGCCGAACATATCCGCAAAGCCATCACCGAAAAAGAACAGCGCCTGATGCTCTACAAAGAAAAAATGGACGAAATGCTGGATGAAGGCGTGATCATGATCGACACCGACGGTGCCGAGATCGGCCAGATCAACGGCCTCGCCGTCCTCGATATGGGCAGCTACGCATTCGGAACCCCATCCCGCATCACCGCCACCACCTACGTTGGGAAATCCGGCATCGTAAACATCGAAAAAGAAGCCCGCATGAGCGGACAGACCCACGATAAAGGCGTGCAGATCATCACCGGTTTCCTCGGCCAGACCTACGCCCAGAAATTCCCGATGTCCCTCTCCTGCCGCGTCTGTTTCGAACAGAACTACAACGGCATTGACGGCGACAGTGCTTCTAGTACCGAACTGTACTGTATCATCTCGTCCCTTTCGGAACTCCCGATCCGTCAAGACCTGGCTGTAACCGGCTCCGTCAACCAAAAAGGCGAGATTCAGGCCATCGGAGGTGTGACACATAAAATCGAAGGCTTCTTCGACCTCTGCAAAAAGCGGGGACTTACCGGAAAACAAGGCGTTCTGATTCCACAGTCCAACGTCAAAGACCTTGTCCTCAACGATGTAGTCGTAGACGCAGTCAAAAACGGACTCTTCCACATCTATCCAATTACTCACATCAATCAGGGAATCGAACTGCTCATGCAATACCCGGCAGGCGAAATGAATGAGCACGGAGTGTATCCGGAGGACAGCGTGCATGGGAAGGTGTATCGGAAATTGAGGGAGTTTCATAAGGCTTCCGGAAAATAATAACCGATTATTGACAAAGAGCCTTTAAAAAGCTCCGATCACTGACCATCTGATCAGTAATCGGAGCTTTATTTAAACTCTTATATTTTCTTCTTTTTCTCTTCCTTCTCCACCTGCATTTTCACAATCGTTGTAACTACACCAAATGCAACCGCCGCAACCGGCCAGATAATCCAGCTAGAGTACCATTTCCCACTCCATAAACTGTATCCCAGATAAACCGTTGTAACCAAAATCCAATAAATTGAGGAGATATTCTCCAGTTTCTTCTTTGTCTTCTTTCCCATCGGACTGTATTCGTCAATCTGCAGAAGCATTTCATATGCCTCTTTCTCCATTCCAACGGTTACAAACAGGTATACCGCCATTGCTACCATTGCTAAAAGAAAACAAACTGCCGGGAGCACCAGTTCTTCGGAATCTAATATGATCGATACGAAAAGCAGAGGAATCGCACTGATGATGCAAAGTACCACACCGATCGTGGTTTTGGCAGTAAATCCCTGTTGCTTCTCTTCATACTGTGATCTCATCACACCGTCCACTCCATACGCGAGCTCCACCACTTCTTTTTCCAGATAATCGTATCGGCTCAGTTTTGTACTGATCATAATGAAGTTTGCCACGGCTCCTGCCACAATGATCAACAGGGTCATAATGCCACATCGGCGGCCATTCGTTCCTTATTCTCGCTGCGACGTTTTACAAATTCACACGCCTCTTCCATGGAAACCTTCCGAAGGATTTCCCGGTCCTCTCCTACATCCGGGTTGCCCGGTACATATTCTTCCTGCTCCAAACTATCTTTTAAAAGGTAATCAGTGCTCACTTCAAATATTTCACTCATAGCCAGGATCTTATCCAGATCCGGGATCGACATTGCGCTTTCCCATTTAGACACTGACTGTCTGGATACACCAAGTTTGCCTGCCAGTTCTTCTTGTGACCAACCGTTTTTCTTCCTGAGCCGCATAATCTTCTCTGCTAAAATCATACTCAAACCTCCGTTGTCATTTGATTCATGCCGCATGTTTTATATCTAAATCTTACCACGAAGTCCAGTTGCACACAAGAAAGCAGGCTTGGAAATCTGTCAACCAGCGGTTACATATTCACAGCACAACCTTCGTGTCCTCTTTCCATTCGATAGACATGGGCATTCCCAGTTTTTCACATATAAATCTTCTTATTTTTTGTAAAGGAAACTTGACAACTTTTTGATTCTTTGTAATAATATAATTGTAAAGGAAACTTGTCAAAGGGAGGTGTTTATCTTGAAAAACAAAGTGGAGCAGTTACGAAAGGAACGAGGTCTTAGCCAGGAAGAATTTGCAAAAGCACTCCGCGTTTCAAGACAAACCGTAAGTTCCATTGAAACCGGAAAATACAATCCATCCCTGGAATTGGCTTTTGCAATTGCAGATTTTTTTGGTAAACAGATCGAAGAAATATTTATTTATGAAAGAGGTGCATAACATGAAAAAAAGTTATCTGATGATCGGAATTGGTGATGTACTTTTCGGAATCGTTTGTTTGCTGATTGCACTGATGTACGAAACAAAGGTCGAAGGAATTTTGTGGGGCTTCGCCGGCGCAGGTATTATCCCGGGTATTGTTGCGATCGGCAAATACTTTTACTGGAGTTCTCCAAAGAATCAGGCTCGATACGAGGAACGCCTGGAAAATGAACGGATTGAGATACATGATGAATTGAAAACAAAAGTCCGTGACCGTGCCGGAAGATATTCTTACACCATCGGACTTCTTTTTGTCAGCTTTTCCATCCTGATCTTCGGCTTCCTGAGTGCACTGGAAATCCTTGAAAATACTCGCCTGATCGTCCTTTACCTCAGTGGATATCTGGTATTCCAGATCGCCGTGGGTGTGATAATCTTTAATCGAATGATGAAAAATTACGAATAGAAGGACAAAGGACTCATTGACTTCAAGAGGCATCGAACTCACTCCGTTCAGGAGGTCCGATGCCTCTTTTTTGATTCAGCTATGCTCCGTTTCCAGCATTCATATGTGAACACATACTTCTATGAAGCCATCACAGACATGTATGCACTGCAACCGATGCGTCATAACCTATAGACCTCATGATTCCTCTGCCGCTTTTTCCGCAAACTCTACTGTCACCAGATCCTCATACGGCACCCTTGCCGGAAGTTCTCCTGCTTCTTCCAGAATATTCTGCAGCAGATCGAAACTCTCTTTCTCAAATACCAGATCTTCTTTCCAGGTATCCTGCTCTTTATATCGTTCTACAATCTTTACAACATTTTCATAAGGAGTCTCTTTAAACTGTGGATGGATCACTGTCGCGATCTCCTCCGCCGAATGGGAGTTCACATAGTCCATGCCTCTCTGGATCGCATTGGTGAACTTCTGGATGATCTCCGGATTCTCTTCCATATAACTCTTTTTCGCACAGTATGCAGTATACGGTACGTAACCGGATTCTTCACCGAGGGAAGCTACTACATAACCATTCCCTTCGATTTCCAGACTTGTCGCAAACGGTTCAAATTCTACGGTATAATCTGAATCATCACTGGTAAATGCTGCTGCGGTCAGTCCAAAGTTAATACTCTGATCGATTTCCAGGTCTGTTTTCGGATCAATCCCATTCTTATTCAAGATATACTCAAATACCATCTGAGGCATACCTCCTGCTCTTCCACCAAGAACTTTCTTTCCAACCAGATTCGACCACTGGAAATCCGCCTCCGGTTCCCGGCCTACAAGAAAGTTTCCGGCCCGCTGAGTCAACTGTGCAAAATTTACTGCATAGTCCTCTTCTCCTCCGGCGTATGTGTAAATGGA
This sequence comes from Pilosibacter sp., assembly GCA_045637605.1. GTDB lineage: Bacteria > Bacillota > Clostridia > Lachnospirales > Lachnospiraceae > Pilosibacter. Next base: position 3,230 of record JAZTZT010000120.1, on the reverse strand, counting down.
TGCCTCTGATCCCATAAAACCAATATCCGCCTCTCCAGAAATCATGGCTGTCATAACTTTATCAGCACCTCCTCCATTAACCAGGCTCAGATCAATTCCCTCCTCTTCAAAATAACCTTCCTCAATTGCCACATACTGCGGTGCATAGAAAATCGAATGAGCCACCTCGTTGAGTGTTACTTCGATATTTCCGGATTCTGCTTTTTGGCAGCCAGACAGCAATGCCAGGCTCATACCCCCGATCAGGATACTGCAAACCATTCGTTTCATATTTCGCCTCCAAAAACTCTGATGTTTTATGGTATGTTCCTGTACTCACTTATGTTCCAAACTCCTATCACAGGACAGCTTTCTTCCAAACTTTTTTCCAATAATCAAGGAATCCTGCTTCCTCCACACTTTGTACTGCTATAACTCCTACACGCCCTAGTTCTTGACCGTCCATCCGATATACCAGATATCCCAATACGTCCCCTTCTGTGATCGGTGCCTTCACCTCTTCTTTCATCAGAATCTCCTTCTCAATCTTGTCAAAGTTCTCACCATGTAATCCCAAAAATGTAAACGACTCCTGATACCGAACTTCTACAAAATCTTCCACACCTCCGGTCAGCAATACAGGTTCCAACTGCGGAGGATCCTCATCTCGATATACTTTGCAATTTCCATAACCATAGTTTAATAACGCTACCGCATCATAAAACCGTGTCTTATAGTCCGGTGCAGCCATGATCGCTGCGATCAACTCGATATCATCCTTTTTGGCTGTCGCTGCCAGACAATATTTTGCCAGACTTGTTGATCCGGTTTTTAATCCGGTCACCTCAAAATTCGTCGACATTTTCAAAAGTTTATTGGTATTGGATAATCCGAATTCTTTGGTCCCCTGTTTCGTAACGTGCGTGATATTCTCCATCCAGATCGTGGAATAATTGGTAATCTGCGGATATTTCACAATGAGTTCTCTTGACATCAGGGCAATATCTCTGGCCGTCGTCACATGAGCCGGATCCTCGGTCAAACCACAGCAGTCCACAAATGTTGTATGTTCCATTCCAAGACCCGCAGCCCTTTCATTCATCATTCTTACAAACGTCCCCTCATCCCCGCCGATAAATTCTGCCATGGCCACAGACGCATCATTACCTGACGCAATGACGATGCATTTGATCAGCGTTTCCACTGTCTGGATCTCACCTTCCTCCAAAAACACCTGTGAACCGCCCATAGACTTTGCATGTGCACTAGTCACAACTTCATCAGATAGTGTTATCTTTCCGGACTGTAACGCATCGAAAATCAGGATCAATGTCATAATTTTCGTAACACTGGCCGGATTTCTCGGTTCATCCGCATTCTTTTCATAAATCACGGTTCCTGTACTTGCTTCCATCAGCAGAGCAGACGGTGCACCAATCTCCGGTCCGGTTGCTGTTGCTCCATTTTCTGCCAAAGCCTGAATCGGATTTCCGATCGCTATGATCAATGCCATCCATATTGCACATAATCGAATTTTGTATCGTTTCACAATGTTTTATCCCCTTCCGTCAATACCCTTATTCTATACTTATGGAACGGACAAAACGGGCATGACAGTATATGAAAAATATGGTACAATGAAAGAAGCATTTTATTTGAGGTGACTCTATGGATTTTGATGATAACTATATCCGACGACACTCTTATGTCTCACGCAGACAAAAACAACGCCGCAGGCAACGCACCCTATTCATCCTTTTGGTCATCCTTTTGATCGTTGCCATGATCGGAGTTGGGGTTTATTTTTTCGTGCTAAAGAAACATGGCGACCGATTTGCAGATCCTGTCATCTCTTCACAGGAGTCATTACCAAAACCATCGGATCCCGAATCGTTCCAACTGGCTACTGAACCAGCCACAGAATCAGCCAATCATCCTTTATTGACAAAGGCAAAGGCTCTCGCAGATGGTTATGACTACGATGGTGCGATCGAACTTCTAAAATCTGATGAGGCTTATGCTGATGATCCTATGATCGTGGAAGCAATCTCTGTATACGAAGGGATCAAATCCACCCTTGTACGCATCGATCCCACAGAAGTAACTCATGTATTTTTCCATACGCTCATCATGGATAACGCAAAAGCATTCGATGGAGATTATGAGTCAGACGGTTACAATCAGGTAATGACAACCAGGAGCGAGTTCTTAAAGATCCTGGAACAGATGTATGAGCGCGGCTATGTCCTTGTGAAGATGCATGATCTGGCATATGAAACCGTTGATGAGAATGGCGACACAACATTCGTTGCCGGCGATATTTTGTTACCTCCTGGCAAAAAAGCATTCGTCATGTCTCAGGATGATGTTTGCTATTATGAATATATGGAAGGGGATGGCTTTGCCACCAGAATGGTTGTTGGCAAAGATGGGAAACCGACTTGTGAAATGCTCCTGGATGATGGTTCTGTATCAGTCGGCTCCTATGACCTGGTTCCGCTTCTGGAAGATTTCATTGCGGAACATCCGGATTTCTCCTATAAAGGCGCTCGTGCAGTGATCGCATTTACCGGATATCAGGGAATTCTTGGATACCGTACCGACCCGGAATATAAAGATTCCAATCCGAATTACGAAGAGGATTGTCAGACAGCACGTGAAGTTGCACAGTGCCTCCGTGACAATGGCTGGGAGCTCGCTTCCCACAGCTGGGGACACATCAACATGACCGAGCGTGATCTTACTTCTATTAAAACGGATGCTGACAAGTGGGAGGATCGTGTGGAATCTCTGATCGGAGAAACCGATATTATCCTCTATCCGTTCGGAGCAGACATTGGCGACTGGAGACTCTACACCACAGAAAATGAAAAATTCAACTATCTCTACAAACTGGGATTCCGCTATTTCTGTAATGTAGACGGAAGTCCTCATTGGGTACAGATTGGTGACAAGTTCATGCGCCAGGGCCGTAGAAATCTGGATGGATATCGTATGTACTACGACCTTCCGGAAACAAATCCGGAGAAAACTTATCTGGATGACCTTTTTGATGTCTCCACTGTATTTGACCCGGATCGTCCGACTCCGGTTCCGAAAATGTAAATAGCTTTGATGTATACAAAAAAGTCGATGCAGCGTGTTTCTCACGATACATCGACTTTTCTATTGTTAGAACTGTACTACTTCTTTAATCTCTTCCGCAGGTACTACACTCTCCGCATAAAGTACCGGACCGATCCCTTCATATT
>JAZTZT010000119.1:0-2216 GCA_045637605.1 Pilosibacter sp. | reverse complement strand
TACGATCTCGTCTGCATGAACTTTTAATTTGAAACCCATTTCTTTTGCTTTTGTCAGGTAGTACTCGGAATCTTCGATCTCAAATACATTCTTCTCACAGAAGATATCTGCGAACTCAGCAAGGTCTTCTTCTTTTACGATTGGCATTACATCGTTGAGGAGCATATCGATAAACTCGCGCTCTTTTCCTTTGTACTGCGGAAGTACGCTGTGCGGACCGAGGAATGTAGTTACGACATCAACTGGGTGGATCTTATCCAGCTCTTTCATGGCACGGAGCTGTTTGATCTCTGTGTCGCAGTCCATACCGTAACCGCTCTTGCCTTCTACGGTTGTAACACCAAATTCCAGCATACGGTTCATACGCTCTTTACCAACTTCCACCAACTCTTCTAAAGTAGCTTCCTTTGTCGGGATTACAGTCGCATTGATTCCGCCGCCGCGCTCCATGATAGACATATATGTGTCACCTTTCAGGCGCCAGGAGAATTCATTTGCACGATAGCCACCGAATATGAAATGGGTGTGGGAATCAACGAAACCCGGAAGAACGGTCTTACCGGAAGCATCGATCACTTCATATTCGTCCATGTTGATCAGTTTGTCCAGTTCTTCAGTTGTACCAACTGCAAAAATCTTGTCATCGTGGATCAGAACACCGCCATCGTAAATGAGGCCGATGTCTGCCATATCTTTACCCTTTTTCGGAGCCGGACCTTTACAGGTAACAAGCTCAGAAGCATGTCGGATGTAACGTTTTGTCATAATGGATCAATCTCCGTTTTCTCTAATTATTATACAACAATGCCTTCCGCCGCCGAACGAAGATCCAGCAAGGCGGAAGGCAGAAATATTACTTACTTATTTGTAGCTTCAGCAAATACTCTGTCAATGAGAGCATCATCAGCAATGTACGGCATTGTGATCGCGTCGGAACCTGCGAATTTCTTGTTGTACTCAGCAACTGTTTCGATGGAGTGCGGGTTTCTTGCCCAGTTTCTTCTGGAAACACCAACCATTGTATCCCAGAGGATGGACTCGTGGATGATCTGGTCTGTCAGTTCGGAACCGTCAAGTACGAGACCGAAACCACCGTTGATCGCTTTACCGATACCTGTACCGCCACCGTTGTGGAGAGCGATTAAGGACATACCGCGTGCAGCGTTACCTGCGAAGCAGTGAGTAGCCATATCAGCTGTGAAGTTGGAACCATCGTAGATGTTGGATGTCTCACGGTACGGGGAATCAGTTCCACCTGTATCGTGGTGGTCACGGCCGAGCATAACCGGGCCGATCTCTCCGTTACGAACCATCTCGTTGAATTTCAGAGCGATATCATGACGGCCAAGAGCATCCTGGTAGAGGATACGGCACTGTGTACCAACGACCAGCTGGTTCTTCTCAGCATCACGGATCCATACCCAGTTGTCACGATCCTGGAAACGACGGTTCGGATCGATGATCTCCATAGCTGCACGGTCAGTCTTGATCAGATCTTCGTGGTCGCCGGATAAGCAGCACCAACGGAACGGGCCATAACCGTAGTCAAATAACTCCGGTCCAAGGATATCTTCAACGTAGGACGGGAAGATAAAGCCTTCGGATGTATCAACGCCGTTCTTAGCGATGTCCTTGTTGCCTGCATCGTATACGGCTTTCATAAATGCGTTACCGTAATCGAAGAAGTAGGAACCGCGGTCAACGAGAGTCTTGATCAGGTGGAAGTGCTTTGTAAGAGTCGCATCTACCAGTTTCGCAAAGTTCTCTTTATCATTTAATAACATCTCTGTTCTCTGAGCGAATGTGAGACCCTGCGGGCAGTAACCTCCGTCATACGGAACGTGACAGGAAGTCTGGTCAGAGAGGAGACCGATTTCAATGTTGTTATCTACCGCATACTCAAGAAGATCTACGATGTTGCCATGGAAAGCGATAGACATAGCTTCTTTCTTTTCCATATATTCGTGAGCCATTGCAAAAGCCTCTTCCGGAGTTTCAGCGATCTTGCTTACCCAGCCCTGGCTGTGTCTTGTCTCGAAGTCGGATCGTAGCCATGTCGTTCTGTGAGCCAAGGAGTTGCATCAAGGATTTGTCTTCCTAAGACCGCTTGGCCTCCGACTTCTTCTTTCTTTTCCATATATTCGTGAGCCATTGCAAAAGCCTCTTCCGGAGTTTCAGCGATCTTGCTTACCCAGCCCTGGCTGTGTCTTGTCTCG
>JAZTZT010000118.1:0-8683 GCA_045637605.1 Pilosibacter sp. | reverse complement strand
ACCTGCGAATGCTGCCCATAAATTCTGTTCTGTCTTGCTACCCTTTAATTCCATAAATATACCTCCATAAGAAATTAATCCGAATAACTATATTCTAAAATTTATTCTTCCAACTGTCAATTCATTTTATGTATTTTTCAGAAAAGTTTCTGAATTCTTTAGAGAAGTTCCAGAAGCGCCTGAACATCCTCTTCTTTTGTCGCCCAGCTTGTGGCAAAACGAATCGCTGTATGATCTGCATCCACCTTCTCCCATGTACTGAATGCAACCTGCTTTTTCAACTCCGCATATTTTGCATTATCCACAATGATGAACTGCTGATTGGTCGGAGAATCGAGTAATAATTTATAACCTTTTGCAAGCACACCTGCTTTTAAGATGTTTGCCAAACGAATCGCATGTTTGCTGATTTCCATATACAGATCATCTGTAAATAATGTATCAAACTGAATACCAACAAGACGACCCTTTGCAAGGAGTGCACCATGCTGTTTTACAGTTGTAAAGAAGAATTTCGGAGCTTTATTTGTAAATACTACAGCTTCACCGCAAAGCGCTCCTACCTTTGTGCCACCGATATAAAATGCATCACAAAGTTTTGCAAGAACCGGAAGTGTCACATCTGTATCATCAGCCGCAAGACCATAACCAAGTCGAGCACCATCTACGAATAACGGCATTTCATATTCTTTACAAATTGCATAAATCGCTTCTAACTCTTTCTTTGTATACAGAGTACCATATTCCGTCGGATGGGAAATATATACCATTCCCGGAATTACCTGATGCTCGTATGTTTCATCCGCATAGAAATTCACAAGGAATTCCTTTAATTCCTCTGCATTGATCTTACCAAGATGCTGAGGGATTGTTAATACCTTATGTCCGCAGGATTCGATCGCACCTGATTCATGACATGCAATATGTCCTGTCGGTGCTGCGATCACTCCCTGATAATTGTTCAGATAAGCATCGATCACGGTAGAGTTGGTCTGTGTTCCACCTACTAATAAGAACACCTCACCCTCCGGACACTCACATGCATCAAGGATTTTTTTCTTTGCAGAAATTGTAAATTTGTCTGCTCCGTATCCCGGCTCTTTCTCCATATTTGTCTCGATAAAACGCGCTAAAATCTTTTCATGAGCGCCCTCTAAATAATCACAACCAAAATTCAGCATTATTATTACTCCTTCCATACTGTTCATGTGTTGATCATTATTTCGCAATGGATTTCTCCACAAATGCTCTTAAATCATCTCCAAGCTTCTTTGCACTGTCATTTCCCAGATAAGCCATATGTCCGGACGGATATTCACCGATCATCACACGCTCCTGATCCAGCTGGGAATGAGTCGCCAGATATCTTGCATTTCCGGCTGTTGTACAAAGATCAAATAATCCGGAAGCAAAGAATACCTGAAGTTTCGGATTTCTTCTCATGGCACCTGCCAGAGCCTGTCCCGGATTTCTCTTAAACTTTCTGTCCCACTGAATGTTAACACCGTGGGCGAGACCTTTGCTTCGACGTTCAACTGTGATATTCATCTCATCACGAAGCAGGGCAAAGGCTGCCTGATAAGCCGGTGTATACTGTCCCATGGCTGCATCATCAGCAATGACATTGGCATCCGGAATACCCGGGAGATCACGCCATACATAGCGGCTGTCATAGAAACCGACGATCTGATGCTTGTCCTCTAAAAGAAGCTTCATATACTCTCTGGTATTGATGTCCATCCAGTTATATTCCAGGTAAGACTTTTTAAGTCCTGTGAAATACTCCAGCTTTTCGATCACAGCTGCCTTTTCTTCAGTACTAACCAAATCTCCCTTCATATATGCAGTCAAATATTCGCCGCCTGCAAAATCGTAACATTCTTTCACAAATTCTTCCAGTGACGGTTTTCCTTCCGGATTGTGATAACAGTTTGTGGCTGCCATGGATGGAAGATTTAAAACGGTCTGAACAAACGGTGTTGGCTGGTAGAAGTAATTTCCAAGAAGCAAGATACCGCTGACGGAAATACCTAATGTATCCTGATTTTCCGGACCGCCGCCAAGAAGTTCCGCTGCCAGCAGACAAGAACGACCTGTTCCGTAGCTTTCACCTGCAAGGATCACCGGACTGTTATGTCGTCCATATCTGGTCAGCCATCCATCGATAAACATAGCAACCTGGCGAATGTCAGCATCAGAACCATAGAACTGTTCCTTAGCTTTCTCATCAAATAAACGTCCGAGTCCGGTACCAACCATATCTACAACAACGATATCGCAAATATCAAGCAGACAGTTCGGATTATCCTCTAATTCAAACGGAGGAACTGTAGGAAGATTGATCTCATCGTCCAGTTTTACTCTTCTCGGTCCTACTAATCCAAGATGCAGCCAAAGACTCGCAGATCCCGGACCTCCGTTATATGCAAACATCACCGGTCTCTTTGCTGTATCTTCTACATCAGAGCGAAAATATGCATACGAATAGATCGTAGCAACTGCTTTTCCTTCTTCATCGTAGAAGAAATTGTCTTCACATACAGAATGATACGGAATCTCTTTTCCCTCTAAATGTAAAATATGATCAGATTCAAATTTTGTCTTCTGCCAGTTTTCTTCAAAATGCACGTTCATAGAAGCACCTCTTTTTATTTTCTGTCTTTTTTCTCTTCACGGAAACTTTTCAGAACCAGGTTTGCCGGATACTGGTACGCATATGTGCAGCTTCTCATCAGTTCTTCTTCCTGCGCATTTCTGCATACACTTAGGATCATCTCTTCTTCTTCTTGAAGAAGATACGCCTCTCCATTTCCATCGCGGTCTTTAATTTCCTTATAAATTCTAAACTTCTTATAAAAATCCGGATACTGACCGGTTTTCATCTTCATCGGTTCCGGAACAATCTTTAATTTGTATGTCTCTGAAATTCTGGCCATGATATTGTGAATCTTCTCACAATTTTCATGATTCACCACGTTCGGAGACGGAATGCAGATCATGTAGTTCATTGTATTCCTCACTTGTATTTTGCTGTACTTGAGTTTCGTATTAAAGCGAAACCCAGAAAAATTATACCATGAGGAACGATGCATTTCAACCTAAAAAGGCCTAATCCGCAGGAATACGGATCAGGCCACTGTTTATTCGGATATCTGATATAATTTTTGCATTTCATTCGTATCAATACTGTGATTGTACACCAGCATTTCATACTCCAGCAATTGCTCCGTAAACGGATAATTTCCTGTCTCTGCATCATTCCAGCGATAAAAATCACCATCTGCAGTATAGCATCCTAAGAAATGAACTACCGGAACTATATCGGACAGATTAAGCATAAATGCATCATACGGCGTGATTTTTACGTTAGCCAATTCTAAAACATGTGCCCCCAGATACACAGCGCTCAGTCGCCCCATCTCTTTTTCCTGAATATCATAGTTTGTCCAAACATAAAATGGAGTTTCATACCATGTCAATTGCTGTGCTCTTGGCATTTCACTATTTAAGACACCGGATACTTCCTCAAAGAATTCATCTTCTACGCCAGGTTGGTGATCACCAAACATCACGATCATTGTCGGTTCTTCAACGGAACGAAAATAATCAAGCAAATATGAAAATGCTTCATCAGACTCTTTCATCAACGATAAATACTGATCTACTTTTGGATATTTTCCTTCCATTTCACCGGTCAGCCATACTTTTTGATCGAAATTATCAAATTTCACATCATATCCGCCATGATTCTGCATGGTCACATTGAACACAAACAGCTTATCTTCCGGATTCTCCTTGGATTCCACTAATTCAATGATCTTATCATAATCAGCCTTGTCTGTCACATACAGTCTTGAGATTTCACTGTCCTGATATCGTTCTTCATCCCAGAACTCATCAAACCCCATATTCGTATAGCAATTTCTTCGATTCCAGTTGTCACCCGGGTACGGATGCATTGCCACAGCTCTGTATCCCTGTTTTTTTAAGGTAGATACCATCGAATACGTATTGGGCTTTACAAAAAACTGATATGCAATAGAATTGACCGGAAGAAGCGCCATTGCGTCTCCTGTCAAGAATTCATACTCCGAATTACTGGTCAGGGAACCAAATACCGGAACACAAAGGTTTCCTCTTACTGTATTTTCTCGTAGGTTATCTAAATATGGAAAGTATGGAATATTCGTCTCAAACTCTCCATTTACCTTTAATTCCGAAAGACTTTCATTCATGATACAAATTAGATTCACCGGTTGAATTTCCTCAGTGCCTCTATCAGATTCTCTTGCAGTTACGAGAGCCGATGACTTCTGAAAAATCTGTTCTAACTGTGCAGTCGAATAACCAGCCGGTTCTTCTGTAACCATATACTGAACAGACACTGCACTAGAAAGTAAAAAACCACTTTCCTTATAAGAATCATTGACCGACCAAAGATTTACCACCAGTCCCATCTTAGGCATGATCGTACCATAAAAGCCATAAACGCCCATACAGACCACACCTACACAAAGAAGTGCATTTATCAAACGATAACGAATCTGCTTTAGTCGAATAGGAAAGAACCACAAGAAAATATTCATTCCAATCAATGCACATCCTGCCAGTACCATTTCTTTTGAAACATCAAAAGAATAGCTTCCTGCCACGGACATTGCCGTCTCGATCGCTAACACTTCGCTCAGCATGATCGGTCTTCCGCGGAAAGAGACCACAAATGTCTCTGCCAGTGAGATAAAATACACAATACTGCCTGCGATCCCGATCGTAAGTCTGGAGCTTCCTGTAATCGCAAATAAGATCATGTAAAACAGAGCGATCCAATATACATTTAATAACGCCATATTTAACGGAATACTTTGAAGATTTCCCGTCACATATTCAAATAAAACATAAGAAATAAATGGTGCAAGGATCAGTCCGATCACACTAATGAATTTACGGATGACCTTCCAATGTTTTTCATTCACCAAAATAGTACCCTTTCTATTCTGCCCGAATTGCCCAACGCATTTTTGTTGAGCGGGCACGAGGATTACGATTGCATTCCTCTGCAGACGGACGAATGACATCCTCTGATACTTCACTGTATAAACCAGCCTTCAATCCATCTTTTAAAAACTTCTTCACAAGTCTGTCTTCTCCTGAGTGGAATGTGAGAATTGCAACACGACCGCCCGGTTTCAATACACCCGGAATCTTCTCCATAAAACTGTAAAGCACTTCAAATTCACTATTCACATCAATACGAAGTGCCTGGAAGCATCTTGCACAGGCTTTCTTGACTGCTTCTTTGCGCTCTTCTTCCGGGATGAATTTTAATGCAGTTTCGATGGTTTCCTTGAACTGAATCGTTGTCTTGATAGGATCTTTTTTACGATTGCGTTTTAACACTTCTCTCGCAATTTCTTCCGCATATGGCTCATCGGAATTTTCAACCAACATGCCAACCAACTCTTCTTTTGTAATATTTGCCAGACGCTCAGCTGCAGAAACTCCTTTTTCCGGATTCAAACGTAGATCTAATGGTCCCTCAAACTTATATGTGAATCCACGTTCCGGGTTATCGATCTGCATGGAGGATACTCCCAAATCTGCCATTGCAAAATCAAAAAGACCTACTTCCTCTGACAATTTGTCAATATCCCTGAAATTCATCTGATGAGCAGTAAAGATCTCCGGTCCAAATCCCTTGTATGCCAAGCGCTCTTTGGTCTTCACAATCTCGATCGGATCCACATCCAATGAATGAAGATGACCATTTCCATTCAGGCATTTCATCATTTCCATACTGTGTCCACCATATCCCAGAGTCGCGTCCATTCCCACCTGTCCCGGCTGGATCTGAAGAAAATCCAGGATTTCTTTTACCATAATGGAAATATGCATTCCCGCCGGAGTACTTCCTTTACTGATTACCTTTTCAATGGTATCCGCATATTTCTCCGGATCTCTTTCTTTATACTTTTCTTCAAATTTACGTGGATGAGTTCCTTTATAGCGTACCCTGCGCTTATGAACCTGATTCTCTTCCATTACTTTTCATCCTTTCGGAATTTATTATACCTCAAAATATGCTGCAACCTCTTTTAAATGTTTGATGATTGGAAGGTGCTGCGGACATACTCCCTCACACTGACCACATTCGATACAATCGCTTGCTTTTCCGTATTTATTATTTAAATTTTTGTAAAGCTCCTTCTGCGGGGTCCAGCCTGTCTTACCAACTTCCTGTTTCTCTGTATTGTACAAGGAGAAATATCGCGGGATCGCAATGTTCATCGGGCAACCGTCGGTACAATAGAAACATGCAGTACAAGGAACTGCAATATTGGCATTGATCTGATCTACTGCCTTATGAATGATCGCATGTTCTTCTTCGCTTAACGGCTGGAAATCCATCATATATCCGGTATTATCAAGCACCTGTTCCATGTTGCTCATTCCACTAAGAACCATCATAACATTGTCCTGACTGGCAGCAAAGCGAATTGCCCAGGATGGAATGGACATTTCAGGCGCATAATTCTTAAATGTTTCTTCCACTTCTGCAGGAACTTTCGCAAGAGTACCGCCTTTAACCGGTTCCATTACGATGACCGGAACACCATGCTTCTTTGCCACTTCATAACAAAGTCTGGACTGTATTCCCTCACTGTCCCAATCTAAGTAGTTAAGCTGAATCTGTACAAATTCCATTTCCGGATGCTCTGTCAGAAGTTTATCCAAAAACTCTGCGTTGTCATGATAAGAGAAACCGATTCTCTTTACCAACCCCTGTGCCTTCTTTTCTTTCAGCCACTCAAAGCAATCCAACTCTTTAAAAATCTTATGATGACCGGAACCCACATTGTGAAGTAAATAGTAATCAAAATACTCCACTCCTACCTTTTTCAACTGTTCATTGAAGATTCGGTCACGATCCTCTTTTGTCTTTAAGTACGCAGCATGGAGTTTTGTCGTAACAGTAAAACTCTCTCTTGGATAGCGCTCCACGACAGCCTGTCTTACGATATTCTCACTATTGAATCCACAATACATCCAAGCAGTATCAAAGTATGTAAATCCACGCTCTATGAATTTATCTACCATCTCTTTTGTCTTTTCTAAGTCCACAGATGCCAGATCATTCGGATCTGTGATCGGCAGTCTCATCATACCAAAACCTAATTTCTTTTTCTGCATACTTTCATACCTCCTATACTCTGGCATTTTTCCAATCCATACGAACCAAACATACAAACAAGATCACTGCACTAAGTCCCCATGTGAGAGGATATGCCCATGAAATTGTCTGGAACACCGGAAAAAACTTCAATGCAGTTGTAACATAAAGAATACGGATGCCACACCAACAAACTAACAGTGTTACCATCGGGATCATTGCCTTTCCGCATCCTCTCAGCGCACCTGCTGCACAGTGTGTAAAACCGAGAAGGAATAAGAAAAACGCAACCGTCTTTCCATGGCCGACACCGTATGCGATCGCCTCCGGTGAATTCACAAATATGCTGATCAAAAATGGACTTAAGAAGTAAAGGAATAAACCCATCAACTCTGCGAAAACGCAGCCCATTAAAATACCGATAAATGTTCCCTTTTTCGCACGTTCAACCTCACCGGCACCGAGATTCTGGCTGACAAATGTCGGAAGCGCCATACACATACTCATGATCGGAAGAAACGCAATGCCCTCGACTTTATGAAATGCTCCATATCCGGAAATCGCAAAAGCTCCAAATGTATTGATACAAGATTGTACCACCATATTACCAATGCTGTTTACCGTATTCTGAATTCCACCCGGAAGTCCCTGGCGGATAATCTTAGCCATCGCTTCTTTTTCAAACTTAAAATAGGACAGTCGGATTTCTATAGAATCTTTTCCACTGTACATACGAACCAGACATAGAAAAACGCTAAGTCCCTGAGCAAGAACGGTTGCGAATGCAGCGCCTCCTGCTCCCCATCCAAAACCTGCCACAAAAACCAGATCCAGCACTACATTTACCACAGATGAAATTAACAAATAGTACAATGGTCGAACACTATCACCAACTGCACGCATGATAGACATACAGGTATTGTACATGATCACAGTTGATACACCTGCAAAATACATATTAAAGTAATCAAGTGCATGTGGCATAACACTTTCCGGAGTATTCATCCATTGTAACAATGTCGGAACCAATAACAGACCAACTATGGTTGACAACAATCCTGCCAAAATACCAAATAACAAATTGGTGTGAATCGCAAGATTGGTCTGTTCTTCATTCTTTGCACCATAATATCTGGAGATCACAACACCTCCGCCAAGTGCGATTCCATTAAACAATCCAATTACCACAAATGACAGATTGCTGGCAAGGCTTACAGCCGCAAATGCATCATTGCTGGCAAAATTGCCAACCACCCAGGCATCTGCCATATTATAAAACTGTTGAAGAAGCTGTCCTAAAAACAACGGAATTGCAAAGGAGATCAATCCTCCCACAATAGAACCTTCCGTAAGATTCACTTCATTTTTCTTTCTTTTTCCAAACATTTCTCTTACCTCGTTTTATGTCCTCACTGTATCATACCTCGTTTTTGATCTCTTGTAAATTTATTTTGTCAATTCATCAAACATCCGGTATAACTTCTGGTTCAAGGCATAAACCGTGTCCATTCCCAG
>JAZTZT010000117.1:0-9051 GCA_045637605.1 Pilosibacter sp. | reverse complement strand
AGAGGAACTTCGTCAGATGCCGGGAGGAACAAGGCTTCTTGGTGTTTTAAAGAAAGTTCATCTTATGTAATGATGTATAAAAAAGGGAAGGAAAGCAGATACTGTTTTTAAAAGGAGGAATATCCTATGAGAAAACATGTATCCGGCTTTCTTTTCTTTTTTTGTTTGACGATGTTTTGTTTGATCGGATTGTTTTGGATAACTAAAGGGGGAGAGAAGGAAGAGATTCAACAAGTGCAGGCTATTGAAACGTATGAGCCTCCATTGTTTGCGGAGGAGGAATATATCCGGGAATCCGGTCAGGAGGAGACTTTAGCACACCTTGTTTTAAATATGGAAGAGGTTCATCATGAATTGGTAAAGGAGAATTATTGTCTTGTTGCAGAGGAAGGATATTTGATCGTTTATGACATGGATAAAGAGACAGTAAATCTATTTACACATATGCCTCTTGCTGAATTTCCGATCAAAGAGCAAGAGCGATTGATGAAAGGAATCTGGTTTCCGACGATGGCAGAGATATTTAGTTATCTGGAATCTTACAGTAGTTAAGTCTTGCAAATTTGAACGCTTCTCGATATACTAGACCATAATATGCGTTTATGACGTTATAGTCATTTGATAAGGAAAAGGATAGTTGGGAGGAATTCCATGAAACAGGAAGGTATCATTATTGGAGGCGGCGCCGCCGGACTTTTGGCAGCAATTACAGCTGCAGAATCTGGGGCATCGGTAACCATTTTGGAGCATATGCCAAGGGTAGGAAAGAAAATTCTGTCTACAGGCAACGGAAAATGTAATATGACAAACCTTCATATGACAGAGGAATGTTACCGTTCTGGCGTGGCAGGTGTACCGATGCAGGTTATCGGGAAATTTTCAGTGGCTGATACCATCGCATTTTTTCGAAGACTTGGTGTTTTAACAACTGATAGAAATGGATATGTATATCCGGCATCCGGACAGGCACAGACGGTTCTGGATGCATTGCGAGACAAAGCAGACAGTCTTGGTGTGCGCACATATTGCGACAGCAAAGTTATTTCTGTTAATAAGAAAAAAGCCGGTCGCTTTACAGTAAAAACGGAAACGGAGACATATTCGGCGGATTTTGTGATCCTTTGTGCCGGTTCAATGGCTGCAAAGACCACTGGTTCTGACGGTAGCGGATATGAATTGGCTAAAGAGCTGGGTCACAAGATTAAGAAACCACTTCCGGCACTGGTTCAGTTAAAGTGCAAAGGAGATTTCTTTAAAGCAATCGCAGGTGTTCGTACGGATGTAAAAGTATCTCTCTATACGATGGACAAAAACGGAGCACGAGGAGCGTTATTAGCGGAGGACCATGGAGAACTTCAGCTGACCGATTACGGAATCTCAGGTATTCCGGTATTTCAAGTGAGTCGCTATGCAGCAGAAGCACTGGATCATAAAAAACGTGTTCTCGCAGTGATTGACTTTATGCCGGATATGACAGAAGAACAGTTATTTGCGGCACTGAAGGATCAGCGCAATTATCTAAAAGACAGAGTTGCTGGAGATTTTATTAATGGTCTGTTCAATAAAAAGCTGGCAGCATTATTTTTGAAATACGCCTGGATCAAAGCAGATCAGCCGGTTTCTGAACTTACCAATAAAAAACTTGCGGAACTTTGTCACGTGATCAAAGAAGCGTCCTTTGAGGTGACAGGTACCAATCCATACGACAAAGCACAGATCTGTATGGGTGGTGTGGATCTCCGTGAGATTAATCCAGATACGATGGAATCCAGACTGGTACCGGGATTATATTTTGCAGGAGAGATTCTGGACGTAGACGGTATCTGTGGAGGTTATAATCTTCAGTGGGCGTGGTCCAGCGGACATCTGGCAGCGATCAGTGCGACCGGAATGAGATAGAAATAAATAGGAGTTAATACATATATGATCCGAATCAATCAGCTTGCGCTCGAGGTGACACACAGCCCCGGAGCATTAAAGAAAAAGGCAGCAAAACTGTTAAAAGTGCAGGAAACGATGATTGAGAGCATATCGATTGTT
Organism: Pilosibacter sp.; assembly: GCA_045637605.1. Classification (GTDB taxonomy): domain Bacteria; phylum Bacillota; class Clostridia; order Lachnospirales; family Lachnospiraceae; genus Pilosibacter. Next base: position 7,011 of record JAZTZT010000117.1, on the reverse strand, counting down.
CGCAGATCCATCGATGCAAGAAAGAAGGACAATCTTCTTTATAGTTACATTGTAGATGTAAAGCTTACAGATGCCAAGAAAGAAGCGCAGATCGTAAAGAAAGCGGCAAATAATAATATCAAGATGGAAACAGAAGTTCCATATCAATATCCGAAGCATGGAACAGAGACGATGAAGCATCGACCGGTAATCATTGGTGCAGGTCCGGCCGGTATGTTTGCGGCACTTTCACTCGCGGAAAATGGTATGGCACCGATTCTTCTGGAACAGGGTGACCCGGTGGAAATACGTGCACAAAAAGTTGAAGAGTTCTGGAAGAAAGGATTTTCTCATCTCGATATGCGCTCCAACGTACAGTTTGGCGAAGGAGGAGCCGGAACATTTTCAGATGGTAAGCTGAATACACTGGTGAAAGATGTATCCGGTAGAAATAAGAAAGTGTTAGAGTTGTTCGTAGAAACCGGAGCAGATGAAGAGATTCTCTACGACAGCAAGCCTCATATTGGAACCGATGTACTTCAGACAGTTGTAAAGAATATCCGTAAGCGCATACTTGCAAACGGTGGAGATGTTCATTTTAATAGTTGCGTGAAAGAACTGGTAATTGAAGATAATACCATCTGCGGTGTGATACTGGAAGATGGCAGCATCATCGAAACGAATCATGTGATCCTTGCGATCGGTCATAGTTCGCGAGAGTTTTTCAAGACCTTGAATGAACAGAAGATCGTGATGGAACCGAAAGCATTTGCAGTAGGTCTCCGTGTGCAGCATCCGCAGAGTATGATGAATCTTTCTCAGTATGGAAGAGAAGATGCAGGAGATCTGGGCGCTGCGCCATACAAAGTGACAGCAAAGACATCCAGTGGAAGGGGCGTATACTCCTTCTGTATGTGTCCGGGCGGATTTGTTGTAAATGCGTCCTCAGAAGAAGGTAGATTGGCTGTAAACGGTATGAGCTATTACAAACGAGGCGGAGAGAATGCCAACAGCGCGATCATTGTCTCTGTTACTCCAGAGGATTTTCCGGAAGCCGGACCACTGGGAGGAATTGAGTTCCAGAGACAGTTAGAGGAGAAAGCCTTTGAACTGGGTAATGGAAAGATTCCGGTACAGTTATACGGAGATTTTGTAAAGAATCAGATATCAGTGGAATTTGGTAATGTGAATCCGCAGATCTGCGGATTGTATGCATTTGCAAACCTGCGCGGATTGATGACAGAGGAAATGAATCAGGCATTTATTGAAGGAATGACTGAGTTTGGTAGAAAAGTACGTGGATTTGACCGTGCAGACGCCATTTTAGCAGGCATTGAGAGTCGTACGTCTTCTCCGCTTCGAATCGTACGCGATGATAATTTAGAAAGTAATGTTAAGGGGTTGTATCCATGTGGAGAGGGTGCCGGCTATGCAGGAGGCATAACTTCAGCCGCAATGGATGGATTAAAGGTTGCAGAAGCGCTGATAATGAGGTATAATCGCTTTTAAATAGTTTGTGTTTGACAAATTAAACTGTTAAAGCGAGGAGGATTGTATTTATGAATAAATCAGCCAGAGAACTTTTAAAAGATAAAAAACGTATCGTGATCAAGATTGGATCTTCTTCTCTGACACATGATGCAACAGGAGATCTGAACCTGCATAAAATTGAACACTTAGTACGGGTGATCGCTGATCTCAAAGGCATGGGCAAAGAGGTTGTTCTGGTGTCTTCCGGTGCGATCGCAGCAGGAAGACAGGCGCTTGGTGGAAAGAAAGCGCAGACAGTTTCAGAAAAGCAGGCGCATGCTGCGGTTGGTCAGGCTCGCCTTATGATGGTATATCAGAGAATGTTCTCTGAGTACAATCAGATCCCGGCTCAGATCCTTATGACAAAAAACACGATCGTAAATGATGTCTCAAGAGATAATGCAGTTAATACTTTTGATGAACTGTTAAAGATGGGTACCGTTCCGATTGTAAATGAAAATGATACGGTTTCCACTTATGAGATTAAATTTGGCGATAACGACCGTCTTTCTGCCATTGTAGCAGCTTTGATCGATGCAGACCTATTGATCTTATTATCTGACATCGACGGTCTCTACTCGGATGATCCGAAGAAAAATCCGGACGCAGTGTTCATCGAACAGGTAGATGAGCTTTCTGATGAATTGATGGGTATGGGCAAAGCTACGACCGGCAGTGACGTTGGTACAGGTGGTATGGCGGCGAAATTATACGCTGCAAAGATCGCGACACACAGCGGATGTGATATGGTCATTGCAAATGCTGAAAAAGTAGAAGTTGTCTGGGATATTGCAATCGAAGGAAAGACAAAGGGTACATTATTTACTGCCCATAAGTCAAAGAATTTTGATCTGCTCGATTATATTGAGAGCATTCACTAATGGAGGAACGATGAAACAGGAGCGTATTGACAGAATTAACGAATTGGCCCGCAAGGCGAAAGCAGAGGGATTGACAGAAGCTGAAAAGGCAGAGCAGGCAGAACTTAGAGCTGAGTATATCAAAGATTTTCGTGCCAGCTTAAGAGGCACATTGAACAATATTTCCATTCAGGAAAAAGATGGTTCTATTACAAATCTTGGTGAAAAGTATGGAAACATTGGAAAAAAGAAAAATTGATCTTAGAAAGCAGATGAAGGTCCTTTTAAAAGGAATGGAGCCGGAAGAGAAAAAATGGTTAGACCATAAAGTATATGTTCAGGCACTGAACAATCCGGAACTTATGAATGCAAAATCGATTTATGCGTATATGGCTCTTTCCTGGGAGACAGGTACTGCGGAATTATTAGAGTATTTTTGGAACCGAGGTTTCCAAGTTGCGTTTCCGAAAGTACTGGGAGATGGGATGGAATTCTTCGAAGTGAATTCTATGGAAGACTTAGAAATAGGAGCATTTCGGATTATGGAGCCGAAGAAACACTGTGAGCAGGTCGATTGGCCGGAGGCAGTGATCATGGTTCCGGGCATTGCGTTTACCAGAGACGGAAAACGTCTTGGTAAAGGCGGCGGCTATTATGATAAGTACCTGGATCGTTATCCTGGGCATAAAACAGTAGCATTTGCATACGAATTCCAGATGATTCCCGAACTTCCGGCAGAACTTCATGATCAGCCGGTGGATTATGTGATCACCGAAAAAGGTTCATTTTTCTGCAAGTAAAGAGAAAGTGAGAGTCTTATGGAACTTAGAGTGATTGGTCAGAAAGCAAAGGATGCCTCTTTTCTGTTAGGAAAGATGGGATCGACAGAAAAGAATCATGGATTACTGGCAGCGGCCCAGGAAATTTTAGATCAGCAGGATAAAATTTTGGAAGCCAATGCGATTGATATTGAAAATGCCAAAGCCAAAGGAATGGCTCAGGGGCTTGTGGACCGCCTCCTGTTAACTTCTGCCAGAATTGACGGTATTGTAGAAGGAATGCGTCAGGTAATTGGTTTGGAGGATCCGATCGGTGAAGTGATTTCGATGAAACAGCGTCCAAATGGAATGATGGTTGGTCAGAAACGAGTACCGCTTGGTGTCATCGGTATTATTTATGAAGCGAGACCAAATGTAACAGCAGATGCATTTGCTCTGTGTTTTAAGACCGGTAATGCAGTAATCTTACGTGGTGGAAGCGATGCGATCCATTCCAATCAGGCGATTGTCGATGCCATCCGTGACGGTCTGAAAAAAAGCAATATTCCGGAGGATGCGATCCAGCTTCTTTCTGATACCAGTCGCGAGACGGCTACTGAGTTTATGAGACTAAATGGTTATCTGGATGTTTTAATCCCGCGTGGCGGCGCCGGTTTGATCCGTTCTGTGGTTCAAAACAGTACGGTTCCGGTTATTGAAACAGGTACAGGCAATTGTCATATTTATGTGGATGAGAGTGCAGATTTTGATATGGCTCTTGATATTTTGTTCAATGCAAAAACACAGAGAATCGGTGTTTGTAACGCTTGTGAGTCTACACTGATCCATAGAAGTATAGCTAAGGAATTCCTTCCACAGATGAAAAAACGTCTGGATGAAAAACAGGTGGAGATCCGTGCAGATGAAGACTCCTGTGCGATCATTCCGGAGTTTGTTAAAGCGACAGAAGAAGATTGGGGCACAGAATATCTGGACTATATTATGTCCTGCAAGATTGTAGACTCTGTGGATGAGGCCATTGCTCACATCAATCAATACAATACCGGACATTCTGAGGCAATCATCACATCGGATTATGATAATGCACAGAAGTTCTTGAATGAAGTGGATGCTGCAGCTGTTTATGTCAATGCTTCCACTAGATTTACTGACGGATTTGAGTTTGGTTTCGGCGCAGAGATCGGTATCAGCACTCAGAAACTTCATGCTCGTGGCCCGATGGGCTTACTTGCATTGACATCTACAAAATATATCATTTATGGTAACGGTCAGATTCGCAAATAATGAAATAAAAAGATTTTTAGAGCTTTGTATTTTGCATGGATACAAGGCTCTTGCTTTTTTGGTTCTGTGCGTTTATAATACTCGGTAGAGTTTAAATTGGAGAAGTGTTGCTATGAATATAAAAGAGATAAAAGCGATGGCTCCGGCGACTGAGCCGGCCAGACAAAAATATTTTATGGAGTTTGTAAAAGCAAGAATTGCAGAGCTTGCAGCGGAAAAAGGAAGTCCGTTAACGTGCTTTATTTCCACTTTTGGCTGCCAGATGAATGCACGTGATTCCGAGAAGCTTCTTGGTATTTTACAGGAAGTTGGTTACGTGCAGGGAAAAGATGAAAACTCTGATTTTGTTCTTTACAATACATGTACGGTTCGTGAAAATGCGAACCTAAAAGTATATGGAAGACTCGGTTATCTGAATGGTGTAAAGAGAAAGAATCCGGATATGATGATCGCGCTCTGCGGATGTATGATGCAGGAACCGACGGTTGTTGAGAAAATCAAGAAAAGCTATCGTCATGTTGATATTGTATTTGGTACACACAATATTTTCAAACTTGCAGAGTTATTGTTTGACCGTCTTTATTCCAAAAAGATGGTAGTTGATATTTGGGATGGAACCGATGCAATCGTGGAGGATCTTCCAATTGAGAGAAAGTATCCGTTCAAATCCGGTGTAAACATCATGTTTGGCTGCAATAATTTCTGCAGCTATTGTATCGTTCCGTATGTAAGAGGACGTGAAAGAAGTAGAAATCCGGAAGACATTGTTAAAGAGATCGAGGGACTTGTTGCAGATGGTGTTGTTGAGGTTATGCTTCTTGGACAGAACGTAAACTCTTACGGTAAAACCTTAAAAAATCCGATTTCTTTCGCGGAACTTCTTCGTCGTATTGAGGCGATTGAGGGTCTGGAGAGAATTCGTTTTATGACTTCTCATCCGAAGGATCTTTCTGATGAGCTCATTGAAGTGATGAAGGAATCTAAGAAGATCTGCAAACACTTCCATTTACCGCTGCAGTCCGGAAGCAGCAGGATTTTAAATATTATGAACCGCAGATATACAAAGGAGCGCTATCTTGAATTAGTAGACAAGCTTCGCACAGCGGTTCCTGGTATTGCACTTTCTACAGATATTATTGTTGGTTTCCCGGGAGAGACAGAAGAGGATTTCCAGGAGACTCTTGATGTGGTAAGAAAAGTGCGCTATGAAAGTGCATTTACATTTATTTACTCCAAACGTACAGGAACTCCGGCTGCGTCTATGGAAAATCAAGTTCCGGAAGATGTGGTAAAAGATCGTTTTGATCGTCTGTTAAAAGAGGTTCAGGATATTGCAGCAGAGGCGATTCTTCGAGATGAGCATACCGTTCAGGATGCTCTGGTAGAAGATCTGGATACACATGAGCCGGGATTCGTAACCGGACGACTTTCTAATAACACAGTGGTCCATTTCAAGGGGGATGCTTCCTTGATAGGAAAGATTGTAAAAGTATCTCTGGATGAGGCAAAGGGCTTCTATTTTATGGGAACTATGGTTGAGTAAGTGAGGTAAAACGTGGCACTGACACCAATGATGACACAATATCTCGAGACGAAACAACAGCACCCAGACTGTATCTTATTTTATCGTCTCGGAGATTTCTATGAAATGTTCTTTGAAGACGCAAAAATCGTTGCCAGAGAACTGGAAATCACACTGACAGGAAAAGACTGTGGACTTGAGGAACGCGCACCGATGTGTGGCGTTCCTTATCATGCTGTCGAAGGATACCTGGCGCGACTGGTCCAGAAAGGTTATAAAGTTGCGATTGCTGAGCAGATGGAAGATCCTAAGATGGCGAAGGGACTCGTAAAACGTGAAGTCATTCGAATCGTGACTCCGGGTACGATCACCAGTGCACAAGCACTTGATGAAACAAAAAATAATTACCTGATGGCAGTTGTTTATATAGGAAACAGTTACGGAATTGCTACGGTTGACATTACGACCGGTGATTTCTTTGTGACGGAGGTTGCCAGTGAACGACTGTTTTTAGATGAGATCAATAAATTTAATCCTTCTGAGTTGATTTGCAACGAGGCTCTGATGATGTCCGGACTGGATATCGATGAAATGAAAAACCGATATCAGCTGGCAGTCAGTGCATTGGACAGTCGCTTCTTTTCCGACGACACATGTAGGAAAGTTTTGAAAGAGCACTTTAAGGTCATGAGTCTGGAGGGGCTTGGTCTTGCAGACTATGAAAATGGTATGCTTGCCAGCGGTTGTGCGCTTCAATATCTCTATGAAACACAGAAGAATGATCTGTCTCATTTAACTACATTGACTCCATATACGACCGGACAGTACATGATCATAGATACTTCTACCAGACGTAATTTGGAGCTGGTAGAGACGCTTCGTGAAAAACAGAAACGTGGTTCTTTGCTTTGGGTACTGGATAAGACCAAGACAGCCATGGGCGCCAGAATGCTGCGTACCTTCATCGAGCAGCCTCTTGTTTCAAAAAGTGAGATTGAGCGACGTCAGGCTGCGATCGAAGAACTGAATATGAATTTTATTTCCCGTGAGGAGATCC
>JAZTZT010000116.1:0-13154 GCA_045637605.1 Pilosibacter sp. | reverse complement strand
CCTTTCTGTATTTCCAGATGCGCAATATCCACGGAAACCTCTTCCTGTGCTCCAAGGGCACGGGTCAGCTTATGGCGTTCTTTACTTGTACGTACCTCTTCCGGTCGAATATCGCCCGCCAGGACTGCCATTTGGGCAACGCTGTGATCTCTGGATTGGAAAATCACGCTTCCTTCACGGAACTGATAGATCCTGGTATCTCCCACATTGGCAGCAAGGGCAGACCACTCATCGAACCAGATTGCAGATATGGTTGTCTTCATTCCTGAATCATTCGCATTTCGAAGAATTTCTTCATTGGCTTTCTCGACTGCATTTCGAAGTGCAACCACCGAAATCCGTTGATGGATCAATTCATGATTCACGATTTTTACTGCAAGTGCAGATGCAAGCTCACCATCCGAATGTCCCCCGAGACCGTCTGCCGCCAAAGCCAGAACACTCTCACCATATTCCAACAGTGAAACTGCATCTTCGTTTGTTTCTCTTCCACCAATTTCGGAATAATAGGATGTACTAATATTCATAGACAATCCTCCTATTCGACAACATCCACGATAAATTTCTCGCTTCCGATTTCAATGACATCACCACTTCGGATCAAGCACTTTTCATCGAAATCCAACTCTCTGTCATTGACATACACCTTGTTCGAAGAATTATTATCTCTGATCGTACATGCGCCATCTTCCAGATCCAGGATCGCATGAACTCTGCTGACGGTAACATTATCAGCAACTGTATAATCACAAATCGGGGCTGGCTTTCTGCCAATCTTAAAATCACTCTGAGCAATATGAATTCTCTCGGAATTTGCTTTTCTGATCAGATAATATTTCTTTGCACTTTTCTTCGGAATCAGGACTGTCTTTTCCTCTTCCAGGCACTTTTTGATTTCTTCCATCTGGAGCAGTTTTACACAACAGGCTCCATCTGTTTTGCAATCTTTGTATTCAATGACCTGTACTAATTCCAGCTGTTTTTGCATAATTGGAGAAACAGCCATATCATCCAGCATTACAGCGATCATTGGCTTTTTCTGCATCATGATCGCATTGAACTCTTTTCTCCAGTCATGGGACTCCACTGCATTCTGAGAAATAAAGGAAAGAACCACGGTACTCTTCTCCGGATGGGATTCCGCATTTTCATCTTCTCTGAACCAGAGTCTGCATTCATTATCCAGAAGGATCTTCATGATCTGTTCGATTCTATTACAATCCTCTTTGCAATAATTCGCAAATACAAACGGGAGCTCTCCCACATATGCTCTATTTAAATTCATTTCCATATGCTCATCCCCCTTAATTTTCAATCTCAAAGAGATCCACAAATCCCATATCGTCAAACATCTCGTATACTTCCGGTTTCATTGCTTTTAATCTCAGCATCGAATCTGCACGCTTATCCAGAATTCGCTGAACCATCAACAATGCTTTAATACCTGTACTTGAGATTACATCAACACCGGAAAAATCCACAATAATATGATTGCAGATCGTTGCTGCTGCTGTCAGTTCATCTTCAAAATCATGTGCTACGGTCATATTAATGCTGCCTTTCGGCATCAGAAACACAGTATTTTCTTTCATGATTTCTGTGATCGAGAGCAGTTTTTCTCCATTCTCCCCTACAATGATCAGAGTATCATTTTCTACTATTCTCTTTCCCATCATATTCCTCCTGCCGTTATCTCTGTCTTCCATTATTTCTTCATGTTTCGAAGAAACTGCTCGTAAGAAATCCCGGTTCCTGCTGCAGAAACAAGCTCCAGGTCGTCTTCTCCCAGTTCTTCCTCTGCAGGTTCCATAAATTCCATATAGTCCGCAACTGTTTCCAACAGAGTTTCCAGCTTTTCTTTTTCTTTCTTAATTTCATCCAAGCGTTTCATACCGGTACACCCTTTGCAATCCTATATACTTAGTTCTCTCAACAACAAACTAGTGATCTTGCCAATATCCGAAAGACCGTTTCTGGTTCTGCGATTAATAGCATGACAACGGTTTAATGCCTCATAAATCTGTGTTCGGCTATATTTCGTATTCGATTTCTTTTTCACACACAGATCCCAATATGCCGTAGAAATCACTTCCATTGCCTGCATATCGGACATGCCTCCCATAACCAGTTCCAGTTCATCCTCTGTCAGCTCTTCATTTTCTGATACAGGAAGCATTTGACCGCAAAGATATCTGAATACATCCGCACCGGATTCAAGTGATATTTCAAGTTCATTTTCATTCATTGTTGCTTTCTCACGTTCTTTCATAATCCGTTTTAGCCTCCCATCCTCTCATAGCATTCCCGGATGTACACAGTTTTCGCTCTCATTGTGTTATACACAGAAAGCATCTGACTGTTACATCCGGATATACTACATCAACTGCCTGCTTGCCAACTCGTAAAACAGCCCTTTCATCTCCATCAATGTTTCATAGTTACCCTGCTCAACGATATGGCCTCTGTCCATAACCAAGATACGGTCACAATTTTTGATCGTACTTAGGCGATGGGCGATTACGAGTTTTGTTCCATCCATTTTTTCTAATGTCTCGCACACCTGTGCCTGAGTAATATTATCCAGTGCGCTGGTTGCTTCATCAAAAAAGACGATCTTTGGACGATTGATAATAGCCCTGGCGATCAAAATTCGCTGCTTTTGTCCACCGGAAATCGTTCCGCAATGCTCACTGACAACTGTCTGAAGGCCCATCGGCATTGCTTCAATGTCATCTGCCAAGCCAACCGCCTCGACCACTTCCATAACAGTATCATGATCTGCCTGTGGTGCAGTCAGAGTAATATTCTCAAAAATACTTCCGGATACCAATTCTCCATTCTGCAGAACCACACCAAATTTCTTTCTAAGTTCCTGCAGATCTAGTTCTTCCATGTCCTGATTATCAAAATAAATTCGTCCGGAAGTCGGCTTTTCAAATCCGAGAAGCAGCTTTAATAATGTGGATTTTCCACAACCGGAAGAGCCCACAATACCAATATATTCTCCAGCATCAATATGCAGAGACAGGTCTGTAAATACCGGCGGGAGACCCTCTTCGTATGCAAATGCCACATGGTCCAAGTCGATCATGCCACTCACATCACCCGGAGCCTGCTTTGCCTCATTGGTCTCCGGAGCTGTTTCCAGCACATCTTTCACTCGAGCATATGCCGGCTTTAACATCTTGTATGTTACCAATGCATTTACCAGGCCATTGATCGTACCGGAAACCATACCAAAAGCTGAATTGAAACCAACAAACTGTCCCATCGTAATTCCTGTCGCATGGTAAGCAACAGCGTATAATACAATCGTAAAAATACTGCTGCTGACTGCAGTGACTGCACTGCTAATATTGGACACTTTTCCAAGTTCCGTCTCTGCGCGTCTCTGATCCACAAACGACTTCATATACTCGTATATCGCACGTTCTTCAATACCTGCGATACGAATTTTCTCGATTCCCAAAAGGAACTGGAACATAATGGAATCACTCTTTCCATCTAATTCCATGATTTTCTCCTGATAACGCATCTGATAACGCGACATTCCATATACAATGATTGAAAATACCAGCATCATTGCTAAGGAAACACCTGAGAGCAGCGGCGAATATGTAAACATCCTTACCAGATAAAATGCGGATGCCACGACACTTAATCCCAATGACAAGATCATCTCGCCTACTTCACTGGCCAGTGCTCCCAGCTCCATAATTCGGCTCGCCAGATCAGCACTCTCATATTTTCTGAAAAAGTTCTCCGGAAGTTCAAACACACGGTGGTATACCGCATTCTGTACCTGATAACGGATCCTGCTGCTTAAACGGAATGATGCCAGACTCTGCACTACAGAAAACGCCAGGTTTCCTATCATAAAAGATGCGATCAAGCAACCAATCTGAACGATCAGACCAGATTGTCCCATTGGAATAAACCGGTCATAAAGCATCTGATTTAAAGTCGGAAGCAACAATCCGATCAGACTTGAAACGATGGTCAACAGAAAAATAACTGCAAGATCAGCTTTCGACAGACCGTCAAAACAGTATTTTGCAAAATCTTTCACTGTCATCGACTTCTGCGGGAACGGACGGTAGATCATGAAAGCCCTCGGCTCACACTGTTCAGCCAGTTCTTCTGTCAACTTGACCGGTTCCTGTCCACTTCTGTATAAAATATATCCATGCTGTCCTCTCGGAATACAGGCTGCCGGTTCCCGTTCCTCTCCAAAATACACTACCAGAGATCCTGCATCAGCCTCATGCCACTTTTCTTCTAATACAATGTCTCTACATGGAAAATGTGAAATACGCGCAATATCATGGCAGGTCAGCTCCTGGCCAAAACAAGAAACTATCTTATCATAAGGAGCAATTTTGATCTTAGACTTATGACAAAGCTCCGCCATTACCTGATATAGTGCCTCGTTTCCACTCTCTTTCACAGATGATGTCTTCTTCTCAAAAAAAGAGGTGATCAACTCATTTGTATGTACCTGAACATTCTTTTTATCTTTTCCTGTACGGATCAAATATCCGTCTTCTTTGACCAGATTCATCCGGTAACGATTTACCAGAGCATCCTCATACCCTTCATTTCCCGGATTCTCTACATTAGCTCTGATAAGAAATTTCTTACGAAGCGGTCCGGTATTAAACCCTTCCATCCACTCCAGACAAGCTTCTTCTACCGCCACGATCAGAAATCTCCAGGATTGATGTTCCTGATCCCGATATACAAATGCAGGGATCATTCCACCTTTGTCTATCTGACACAATAAAGATCTGCGTCCCGGCTCTCCGTGAGCCCACGGGACGATATAAACATACACACTTCCTGATACAACACGAAATGCATCATCTTTTTCCTGCGGAACATAGAAAGAGCCGCCTTTTAGTTCAATGGAATCGGAAGATATCATTTTCATTGCTGCCCCTCCTAATCTGTTGCCATGAACTGTCTATAATAACCATCCATAGCAGCTAATTCTTCGTGAGATCCACGCTCTACGATTTTTCCGGAACTCATGACTAAAATCTCATCACTGTTTCGTACAGCACTGAGACGGTGCGCCACAACGATGCAAGTACATCCGCGACGTTTGATATTATCAATGATTTTTTTCTCCGTGATCGGATCCAGAGCGCTGGTCGCCTCGTCCATGATCAAAATAGTTGGGTTTGTCGCCAGAGCTCGCGCGATCTCCAGACGCTGTCTCTGACCTCCGGACAGATTCTCTCCGCCTTCTGCCAATTTAAAATCATATGCTCCCGGTTTCTGGGTGATCACATCATGAATGCAGGCGTCTTTTGCCGCATTGATCATATCTTTTTCCAAAATTGCAGGATTCCACAATGTCAGGTTGTCACGAATTGTTCCGGAAAATAAGGAAATATTCTGACTAACCGTTGAAACACTGGCGTGCAGTACCTCCGAAGGAATCTCCTCCATCGGAACACCATCAAATTTCACAGTTCCGCTCCAAGGGTGGTAAAGTCCGCTGACAATTTTGGATACTGTTGATTTTCCACAACCGGAAGATCCGACAAATGCGACAGAACTTCCCGGTATCAGGGAAAATGAAAAATCTGTTACCAAAGGTTTCGCAAGTCTGCTGTATCCAAAAGAAATATCCTCCAGTTCTACAAGTCCTGAAAGCTTTGACTGAGGCATCTCTTTGATCTTCTTTTCCTCAAACTTCTCATCCACCGGATGACGCATGATGTCATCCACACGCTCCATATCCACCTTTAACGTCTGGATCTGCTGCACAAATGCCACCAGTTCCTCTACCGGAGAGGAGAATGAACCAAACAATGCAGAAAATGCCGATAACATACCCAAAGTCATATGACCATTGATGACATACATAGATCCAACGATCAATATCACAATATCAATAAGGTTGCCGACAACACCCGGAAGTGCTCCGATGATCGTCTGTGTCCTGCTGATCCGCTGCTCTGCAGTCGAAGCCTTCGCCTCATATCCTAAAATTCTTGCACTGTACACACTTTCCGCACCGGATGCTTTTAATGTTGAGGTCACACTGAGACCGGCGCATACAGCTCCTGCAAGTTTTCCCTTATCCTGCTGCAGTTTCTGAGTCATATTGGCAATTTTTTCAGATGTTACCTTTGCCAGAATAATATTGAATACGATTCCGATCATACCAATACCGGTCATAACCGGATTATATGCTAACAATAAGATCAAATAAAAAACTGCAACAAAAATATCCAGTACGATCTCTGCCAGATTTCCTGTTATAAATGTATTTACATGATCATTATTTTCGATTCGCCCTACCAGATCACCCGGAGAACGCTGGTCAAAGAAATTGACCGGTAAACGGAACAACCGTTCCAGAAACTCTCTGGATGATAACAGAACCAGTTTGTTCTGCATATTTAACAACAGTTTCGAACGATACAAACTGAGCACAGTCTGAAATAAGATGGTTGCTGCCATAAAGCCCAGAAACTGACCGAACCACGGCACATTCCCTGTACCCAGGATCTCATCCAGGAATAACTGTGAAAGCACCGGAAGGATCAGACCCGGAAGAATCAAAAGCAGGCCCAGACAGATCATCTGTGCCAAAGCCTCTTTCTGCCCGTGTAAGCGCTTTATTACCAAAGGCAGCAGCGTATTCTCTTTTTTCATTTTTTCAAACTGATCTGTCGGTTTAAAGGTAAGCACAACTCCGGTAAAACCATTATCTAATTCCTGCATTGTAAGCTTTCTGCGTCCAATCGCAGGATCATTTAAATATGCATACTCTCCTTTAAATCCCTCCAGGACTACAAAATGATTGAAATTCCAGTGGATCAGACATGGCATGTCCAGCGCTTTAAGAGAATCCGGTTCCTTTCGAAAGCCACGACACTCCATTCCAAATCGCTTTGCTGCCTTCATGATATTTCTTGCATTACATCCATCTCGCGATACTCCGGTTTCCACACGCATCTGCTCAAGCGGTACATGTTTTCCCCAGTATGCACAGATCATCGCCAATGAAGCTGCTCCACACTCTGTCGCTTCCATCTGGAATATGGTAGGTGTTTTGCAATAATTCTTGCTCATTTAGTTTCCCCCAAACATCGGAAATACTTTGGAAATCGGCGCACTCTCATTCGTCACGATCTGTACCACAGCCTGTTCTCCGCCCACCAGTCTGATCTCAGCACCATTCTGAGCACTAAAATAATAACCGCTTTCCGTATTCTCATCTGTTTTAAGCTCACAAGTCACAGCTGCCACAGGTCCATTCTGTGTCATCTGATATGCCAGCTGACCATCCGCCCCAAGAAGCTCAGCAAAAGCTCCGGCGGAAGACGCACAGCGATCGATATTCGTGATCACTGCTTCCATATGACCATACGTTCCAGAATCCACAGCATTTAAACAAACCGACGTCTCCATCCCTTCTTTCATCTGCATGGCGGTATCCAGGTCCATATAACAAACTACGGAAAGTTCATTTTCTGTTAACGGAGAAAGTCTGAAAATCTCTGTATTCGGAGTGATCTCTTCTTTTCCGGAGACAAGCTGGGCGGATACAATGCCCGACTGATCAGACTCCACCGTGATCACATCTCCTGTCGGACTGTAAAGCTCCATAACTGCCATTCCCTTATCTACAACATCTCCCGGATATACCAGCAGACTTTTTACAGTTCCAAGTGCCGGACTATATAATGTGTTCGTATTGTAGCTGTAAACCAGAAATCCCGGTGCAGACACCATATCCGGAATCGTCCCCATAAAGGACCACGCTGCCACCACTGCTGCAAGAATCGCAGCTGCTCCGATGCCAAGCCACGACATTGGAGACGTGATTTTCAACATACTATCTAACTGATCAGGAGAACTTAATCGCTCCAGAGCTGTTTTTCGAAAAACACTTGCCATATGTTTTGCCTCCCTTTATATTTCAAATCCTTGTTCTTCCAAATATCCTCTTAGCTTTTTAAGCGATCGATTGAGCACTACCCGGACATTTCCCGCCGTCATCCGGAGTCGCTCTGCCACTTCAGCAGATGTCATTCGATAAAAATATGTATATGTTACGATCAGCTGCTCACGCTCCGAAAGTTTCTCGATCATCTCCAGCAATGTTTTTCTCTGGTCTTCCAAGATCACAGCTTCCTCCAAAATCTCTGTTCCTGCAATCTCATGGTAGTTTTCCTCATCATCCAGAGATACCTGGTCTTTCTTATCTCTATAATAGTTTTTCAGTCGGCTATTCATGATCACATAGATCCAGGTTCCAATGGCAGCCTTCTCCGGATCATATTTCTCAAAATTCCGAAAGCAAACTGTCATTACTTCCTGTGCCAGGTCTTCCGCCTCATGATAGGAAGACAATTTCTTCCGGATATGTCCTAAAATGCGTGGATAATATTCATGATAAACCTGTTCAAAACTCTGTTCTTTCTCTATCATACGGTTTCCCATCTCACTTTACTCTATGTTACAAACATGCATTCATTATAACACTAATAAAGGGCACAAGCAAACACTAATGCCTTGCATAATTTTTAATTTGTTGGTATAATTTCTGTAACAGTTTTTTGTTGTCAGTGTATATATAGATAGAAACAAAAAACACATATATTTTAGGAGGATTTTATTATGACACGTTTTGAAGAAATTATGAACAATGAGGAATTCGTAAATAGCTTAGACAATGCTACTTCTTATGAAGAGTTTGCTGGTATGTTCGAAAAAGAAGGCGTAAACATTGAAGAAATGTTACCGGCAGAGGAAGCTGAAGGCGAGTTATCTGAAGATGATTTAGACGATGTTACCGGTGGTGTAAGTGCAAAAGACTTAAAGAGAATTGTAAAAGCATCTTTCAAGGCCGTTAAAAACCCGGTGAACGTATTCAAATGGGGAGCTGCTTGCGGCATTCTTCTGAGATCCTACTACGACATTGAAAAATACGGCAATGCAACACGTACATATTCTGAAAAACAGATTATGAATGCTGCTAAAACACTTGGCTGCGTATAAGATAATATAGAAAGCAAGTTAAGGGCATGTACAACTTCGTACATGCCCTTGTTTTTATCCTATTTCATCACTCTGACTTCGATCCCCATCTCTTCCGCTCTTCTCATATGAGCCGTCGAAAGTTCCTGGGCCGTTGCCAATACTTTCTTCGCGTATTTTCCGCCAAATCGGTTTGCTACTGTCTCCAGTTCATACAAAGCCATCTGATCCACATTTCCGATCTTGCATGAAATAAACGTCGGACGATTGTTTTGGATCGACATCACATCAATCTCGTTTAACACATCGCGGTTTCCGCCTGCTTCGATCACACCGTCCCAGTCAATGTGCACACCTACTCTGCAATCTGCAATGTCTGCCTTCCTGCTCTCCAGCAAAAACGTATACATCTCCAGAATACTTCCGCTGTCCCAAAGAAGCTGTTTGATCGCAGCATTTTTGTATCGGAACTTATATCCGTTCTTTCCCGCCGCGTACAGCTTCACAAAGCCAAGATGACTGCAGGCGTGCATAAATTTGTGAAACTCCTTAATATCACCAATCTTACGATTCTTATGGAATTCATTCAGGAACACCTGACGATCGGCCTGCATCAGCAAATTGGAATCCGGCTGGAATTTCCTCAAGATGGATGAATAATGGACCCACTTATCCCCATATTCCCTGGATAGTTTCCACATATTTTCAATATCTGCGGCTCCGTCCAGGCTCATCTCTTTAAATACCTTCCTCTGTCGGTAATTGATCGTTCCATGATACAGGGAAACATACTGATCTAAATTCAGCTTCATAGGTCTCGGTTCTGCCACGCCGCCGATGGAATTTCCGGAGCAGCAAAATTCGATCAGTTCATTGGTATTTACATCGAACATGTACATCGGCGCTGAAAATTCCTGGGATAAGATTCCAAATGCAACCAGGATCAGACTTTCGCCTCCGGTCAGATCAAAATAGACCTTATTTCCCTGCTCCTGTTCTTTTCGAAGCACATTGGCGATCGCTTTCATGATCTCCATCAGATCATATTGGTCTACCGAGTAGAACTCCACCGCCTGAACCTTGCATTCTTTTTTCAGAAATGCTTCGATCGTCTTCTTATGAGGCTGCATGATTTCTTCATATCCAAAGAAAATCGTCTTGTCCATCTGGAAATTCAGATTTGTGATCACGTTTTCAATTGGTTCTTCATCAAAAAATTCTATATTAATGATCATTTATATCCACCCCGGCCTTTTTCCTCGTTGCCAAATTAAAACTTACATACTATAATTATAATGCAAACTATACGAAAAGAAAAGGAACGATTTGCTATGAAACCAGCACTTCTTATTGGTTCCACTTGCGTGGACATTATCATTAACCTTCCGCATATTCCGGTTACTCAGGAAGATGTTCATCCGACAGCCCAGACGATGGCGATCGGCGGCTGTTCTTATAATGTTGCTTACACTGTTCGCCTTCTTGGTACACCGCACACTCATATCAGTCCGGTCGGCACCGGTATGTATGGAGACTACGTTAACAAATGTCTGACAGAAGCAGGCGTTCCGATCGCAGTCCATGTAACTGATAAGGACAATGGATGCTGCTACTGCCTCGTAGAGGACACAGGCGAGCGTACCTTTATGTCCTACCACGGTGCGGAATATACCTTCCAGAAAGAATGGATGGAACCGTACAACTCCAATGATTATGACCTTTGCTATATCTGCGGTCTTGAGATCGAGGAACCGACAGGTCTCAACCTCCTGGAATATCTGGAAGCAAACAGAAATCTGCAGGTATTCTTTGCTCCTGGTCCGCGTTTGATGCACATCGAAAAAGCAAAATTAGACCGTGTGCTGGCACTGAAACCGATCCTGCACATCAATGAGCTGGAAGCTGCCGCTCTCAGCGGTATCAACGATATCGAAGAAGCAGGCCGTCATCTCCATGCCATCACAGGAAATCACGTGATCATTACCCTTGGCGAACAGGGTGCATTCTGTATCGAAAGGGATGGTACCGAGTTCATGATCCCGTCCATACCGGCTACAAACATCGTTGACACCATCGGTGCAGGCGACTCCCATGCAGGTACCGTAATCGCGTGTCTGACCAATGACATGTCTCTCCGTGACGCTGTGTCTTATGCAAATAAAGTTGCAGCTAAAGTTGTATGCGTGCAGGGAATGTCTCTGACAAAAGATCAGTTACCGGAAATGTAAATCAGACTTTAAAAGCGGTAGAACCACCAACGTGGACTACCGCTTTTTTAATTTCTAATACTTCTTATTCCACAAACAGCGGGATCATGGTCTGATCCGCCGCATTGACCATTCCAAGATCGGACATCTTTACTTCCGGAACAACCGGCAGAGCCAACGATACGATACGGAGAAGTGGATTGACCGGAACCGTAAGTCCCATACTTCTCTCGATTTCTTTCATCTTAGCAGCTTCTACGGTTAATGCTTCCGCATCCAACTTGGTCATCAGACCGCCTACTTCCAGGCGGAGAGTATTAAGCACTTCTCCATCTTTTACCGCTGTCATGCCACCACCACAGGCGATCAACTCGTTGGCTGCCACCATGGCATCCTTCGGATCAAAATACACCATAGTTAAATTGTGTGAATCGTGAGATACGGTTGATGCAATGGCACCTACTTCCAGGCCAAAATTCTTTACAATACCAAGAGATTTGGTTCCTTTTCCATAGCGGTTCCACACAGCCATAAACGCCATGTCTTTATCAAGAACGATTTTTCCGTCTTCTACCGGAAGTTCTACCGTGCGTTTTACTGTCAAGCCAGAATCTTTAGCCACATATTCCATGATGTTGATTTTTACCGTACCATTTTCCACCGGGGGATTGATCACGAAATCTTCCTCTGTGAGTGGAGACAGATTCATGGAGTTTTTGGTTTCAAGATCAAATGTAATATCTTCAATCGGAGTAACCACCTTACCATCTTTGGCAACGATTTTGCCCTCGTAGAATACCACATCTGCCCAGAGTGTCGTCAGATCTTTTGTCAGAACCATATCTGCCACATAACCCGGAGCAATGGCTCCAAGATGTGCCACTCCAATCTCACGGGCCGTATTGATCGTCGCACTCTTGATCGCTGCCACCGGATCCATACCACAAGCAACTGCTTTTCTTACCGCTGCATTCATATGACCTACATGGAGAAGATCATCACTCTCACGATCATCGGTGCAGAGTGTCAATGTATCATAAAATTTGCAGTCTTTTACACCATTCCAGACTGCTTCCACATTTTTTATAATAGAACTTTCACTGGCATCCACATACATGCCCATGCGCAGTTTCTCCAATGCTTCCGCACTGCCTGTCGTCTCATGGCAAGTACTCGGTCCACCACAGAGATACGCAGAAAGGGATCTTCCACTCACACACGGCGCATGTCCCTGAATATACAGACCAGCTTCCTCTGCAGCTTCAATAATATCCATCATACGGTCATCCCCGTGCATGACACCAAGGAAATCCATAACTTCCGCAAGTCCTACTGCACGTTCCAGCTTCGCCAGCTCACGAATCTCCGGTGCAAAGAATTCAGCACCTGCATTTTCACAACCCGGTACAGCCGGAACACAGCTCGGGATATCTACCAGCTGACGCATTGGGAGTCCTTCTGCACTGTCATGCATATACTGAACACCTTCCACACCATATACATTCGCTAACTCGTGTGGATCATGTACAATGGTGGTGGTACCGTGCGGAACGATCACTTTCGCCATATTTCTCGGAACCATCATAGAGCTCTCAATATGCATATGAGAATCAATAAATCCCGGGATCAGATAACGGCCTTCACAGTCAAATACATCCTCTGCATGGTATGGCCCATCCAGTTCATGCATTTCCACATGGGCGATAAAACCATCTTTCACATAAATGACTGCCGGATAAATCTCTCCGGTAAATACGTTGACCATCTGACAATTTTTAAGAGCCAGATCTGCCGGGACCTTGCCCATGGCAGCCTTCAATAATTCTTTTTTACTCTTCGGTTTTAATTTGTACAAGCAAAAACCTCCTAACGATTCATCAAACGATGATAGTTGGCATTCACTGCATCGATCAGTTCCTGGCGTTCCATACCACGCACTTTACAGAT
>JAZTZT010000115.1:0-9234 GCA_045637605.1 Pilosibacter sp. | reverse complement strand
GCTACAATCCTGAAACTTATGAATGAAGCAGATTACGATCTGGCAACATTGGGTAACCATGAGTTCGACTATGGTATGGAAGGCGCAATGAATGCAATCCAGTGGGCAGATTTCCCGTATGTTTCTGCAAACTTCTACCATGAAAACAATGGTAACAATACCGGCACTGTGCTGGATGCATATAAAGTATTTGACTTTGGTGAGACTGAGATTGCATTTATCGGTATCACAACTCCGGAGACATTTACAAAATCCACACCGGCGTATTTCCAGGATGGAAACGGTAACTATATTTATGGTATCGCAGGCGGCGATGACGGTGCAGCACTTTATACAACTGTACAGTCTGCTATTGATGCAGCTTCCAAAGAAGCAGACATCGTGATCGGTCTTGGCCATCTCGGTGATGACGCGGCTTCTAAACCGTGGACAAGTGAAGAAGTGATCGCTAACACAACAGGTCTTGATGCATTTATCGACGGTCATTCCCATTCTACAGTAGAAGGCAAAGCTGTAAAAGATAAGGACGGAAATGACGTTTGGTTAACACAGACAGGTGAGTATCTGAATGCAGTTGGTAAGATGACCATCAAAGCAGATGGAAGCATTGCAACAGAGCTCGTGAAAGAATATAAGAACACAGACGACAGAGTAAGATTTATCGAAGAAAACTGGATCAGCGAGATCAATGGTCAGCTCGGTCAGGTGATCGGTTCTATCTCTGATACATTAGATAACTATGATGCAGACGGAAAACGTCTCGTAAGAAGCCAGGAAACAAATACCGGTAACTTTACAGCAGACGCATTATACTATTTGTTTGACAACATGGGACTTGATGTAGACGTTGCGATCATGAACGGCGGCGGTATCCGTAACAAGGCAGTGACAGGCCAGATTTCTTATCTGACATGTAAAGAAATCCATACATTTGGCAACGTGGCATGTCTCCAGACTGTAACAGGCCAGCAGATCTTAGATGCACTTGAGTGGGGTGCAAAAGATGCAGGTGTTGCAGAGAACGGTGGTTTCCTCCACACTTCCGGTCTGAAATACTCCATTGATACAAGCATCCCGTCCACAGTTCAGAAGGATGAAAAGGGCGTTTGGATCGGTGGTCCAACAGGCGCTTACCGTGTGGGCAATGTACAGATCCTGAACAATCAGACAGGTGAATACGAGGCATTAGATGTAAATGCGAAATACAACCTTGCAGGATATAACTACACACTTCGTGACCTTGGTGATGGTTTCGCAATGTTCGACGGCGCTGTAAACGTACTTGACTATGTAATGGAAGATTACATGGTCCTTGCAAATTATGTGGGATCTTTTGCTGATGGCGTAGTAACAGGTTATGCTGCACCACAGGGACGTATCACATTTGGAAAGGCTGATGCTCAGGCAGCGGCACCGAAGGCTCCGACACAGACAGCAGCTCCGGCTCCGGCACAGACTCCGGCAGCTTCCAGCGATGCTTATGTAGTAGTTGTTGGTGATTCTCTCTGGTTAATTGCAAAGAATCAGCTTGGCAACGGAAATCGTTGGGAAGAGATCTATGCTCTGAACCAGGCGATCCTGGCAGATCCGAACCTGATCTTCGCAGGTCAGAGACTGGCTATGCCGGCAAAATAAGAACATGTTATAGATGGAGAGGGCTTCGGTCCTCTCTATTTTTTTGCAAAAAAATCCGATGAGATCAAAGATCCCATCGGACTATAGAATGTTCAGATATTAGTGTGTCTCGCCACCGATCGCTTTAATATCAGACTGGTGCTCAACAGCAGCCTTAATTGCTGCCTCGATGGATGCTGTGATATCAGCGATTGCCATGGAAGCTGTATTCGGTTTGTTCACCACCTGAGATGCTGCGTACGGAACATGGATGAAGCCGCCGCGTGCATTCGGGAATTCCTTCTGGATGTAGTAAAGGATACCGTACATAACGTGGTTACAAATGTAAGTACCTGCTGTGTTGGAAAGCGTGGATGGATAACCTGCATCCTTGATCCCCTGAACCATCGCCTTTACCGGAAGATTGCTGAAATAAGCAGCGTCGCCGTCTGCGAAGATTGGCTCATCGATCGGCTGATTGCCCTCGTTGTCCGGGATTCTTGCATCGGTTACGTTGATCGCAACACGCTCCGGAGTTACGCCAAAACGACCGCCTGCCTGACCAACTGCGATCACGATATCCGGGTTGATCTCAACCATCTTGTCGTGGATTTTTGCGATGGATTTTCCAACAACTGTCGGGATCTGCATCTTAACTATTTCTGCACCTGCAATCTCATCTTTGATCACTTTTACTGCTTCCCAAGCCGGGTTGATAGACTCGCCGCCGAACGGATCGAAACCTGTAACTAAAACTTTCATAAGTATGTTCCCCTTTCCCCTGTTTGACAAAAAAATACTATGCTTGTATTATATAAAATATTAGATAAAGTATCAACTGAATAGATCGAAAAAATTAACACGAAATGGAGAAAATATATATGTTTAAGAGGATGAAGCCGGAGACCGCCTGCTGGTGTGGAAGCGGAAAAGAATATAAAGATTGTCACATGGAATTTGACAGAAAAGTAAACAAAGCGAGACGTCAGGGAGATATGATCCCGTCTCATCTGATCATCAAGACACCGGAGCAGATCGAAGGGATCCGTGAGAGCGGAAAGTTAAATATCGCAATCCTGGATTACGTTGCGGAACATATCAAAGCAGGAGTGACAACCGAAGATATCAACAAGTGGGTCCATGATTATACAGTAGAACACGGCGGAATCCCGGCGCCGCTTGGATTTGAAGGATTTCCAAAGAGTGTGTGCACTTCCATTAATGAAGAAGTCTGCCATGGAATTCCGTCAGAGAACGTGGTATTGAAAGAGGGAGACATTATCAATGTCGATGTTTCCACTATTTTGAATGGCTATTATTCTGACTCTTCCCGTATGTTTATCATTGGTAAGACTACACCGGAAAAAGAACAGTTGGTTCGTGTGACCAAAGAAGCAGTGGAAAAAGGGCTTGCGGAAGTGAAACCATGGGGATATCTTGGCGACATGAGCCAGGCAGTCAACGATCATGCGATGAGGTACGGATATACAGTCGTTGAGGAGATTGGCGGTCACGGAATTGGTCTGGAGTTCCATGAGGAGCCGTTTGTCAGCCACGTGGCACCGCGGGGAACCGAGATGTTGATGGTTCCGGGCATGGTATTTACCATTGAACCGATGGTCAACATTGGAACCGGTGAGTTCTATGTAGATGACGAAAATGGCTGGACGATCTACACAGCAGACCATAAACCATCCGCGCAGTGGGAGATCATGGTTCTTGTAACGGAGAATGGTCACGAAGTTCTGGCTTACTAATATTAAAGTTAGAAATCGTTTTTTAAATATGGAAAATTGTTGAAAATTTTGTTGTGAAAATGCCGAATTTTTAGTATAATAATTTCATGAAAACGACCAAATAATCGTGGAAATGAATACAAAAAGGAGGCGTGTCTATGAATTTAAACTACAGCAAAATTCAGGCTCATAATGTGAATGCTCCACTGAAAGTGGTAAAAGGACACTTCGCAACAAACCATGCGCACACCAATTATTATATTGATCTGACAACAGCAAAAGCGCGTATCAGCGAAGCACAGGATATTGCTGCAGCTCTTTGCCAGTCCTATCTCTATACCATGGTAGTTGATACCATTGTCTGTATGGAAGGCACTGAGGTCATCGGCGCGTTCCTTGCACAGGAGCTGAAAAAGGGCGGTTATATTTCTACTAATGCACATAAGACCATCTATGTGACACCGCCGGAGTTCAACAGCAGCGGTCAGATGATCTTTAAAGACAACTTCAGACCGATGATCGAAGGTAAGAATGTTGTAGTACTTACAACAGCCGTAAGAACCGGCCTCACAGCGATCAAAGCAGTTGAGGGTGTACAGTATTTCGGTGGAAAGGTTCAGTGTATTTCCGCAGTATTCAGTGCAGAAAAAGAAGTTAATGGTATTCCGGTAATCTCTGTATTTGACAAGGCACATATTCCGGATTATTCCTATACGTTGGCGGGTGAGTGTCCGATCTGCAAACAGGGGCAGAAACTGGATGCGATCATCAATGCATATGGTTTCCAGAGATTGTAAATTTATAAATAGAAGTTAACAAGCGGGCGGAACATCATGTTTCGTCCGCTTTTACTGTACCTTAGTAGCTTTTTACCATAAAAACACTTGAATTTCTTGACATTTTTGACATTTTGGTTCATTATAGACGAATAGGGCCAAGAATCAGAAGGATCTGCATAGGTAATTGACCGGTTTGGCCTTTCCTGAAACTTAGAATGAAGCAAAAATGTAGAAAAACAGTAACGAAAAGTACTTGCAATTTTGTATGATAGGTGTATAATAAAGAACAGTAACACGCTTTAACGCGGTAGAGTTACAAACTTTGAAATCCTTAAAGTTCGTGAGTGGAATTACAGAGAAATCTGGGAAAGGAGAACGCAGATATGATGATGAACCTTGTATTATTAGCAGTCGTGATTCGAATTATTGTCAGCATTATCGTCAACGACGGCAATGCTTATTTGCGTTATGCTGAACCAGAGGCAATCACACTGTAATCGACTCAAACAATTTTGAGAATGCAATGGGGCCCGCAGCAGAACGCTGCAGGGTCTTTTTTAATAATATGACAAAGAGGAAATGAGCTTATGAAGATGAAGGGTGCGCAGATTCTGGTGGAGGAGCTGATCCATCAGGGAGTAGAGACAATATTCGGATATCCAGGTGGAACAGTCATTGATATTTACGATGCATTGTATGAAGCTTCCGACAGAATTACACACGTTCTGACAGCCCATGAACAGGGAGCAGCCCATGCGGCAGACGGTTATGCGAGAGCCAGCGGAAAAGTTGGAGTCGTTCTTGCAACCAGCGGTCCGGGTGCAACGAATCTGGTAACAGGTATTGCAAACGCATACATGGATTCCGTACCGATGGTAGCCATTACCGGCAACGTGGCTGTGTCTAACCTTGGTAAAGATTCTTTCCAGGAGGTGGATATCGTTGGTGTGACAATGCCGATCGTAAAGCACAACTTTACAGTCCGCGATATCAATGATCTCCAGAAAACAATTAAAGAAGCATTCATTTTTGCCAACGAAGGCCGTAAGGGACCGGTCGTGATCGACATTCCGAAGGACATTCAGGTGGCAGAGGGTGAATATATTGAAGATATGCAGGTAAATCCGTATATCAAGAAGCCGAAAGCAGGCAGTGTGAATGATCTGGACGCTCTGCTTGAGCTGGTAAAGCAGGCGAAGAAACCGTTCATTTACGCAGGCGGCGGTATTATCGCATCCGGAGCAGAAAATGAAGTACTGGAACTTTCCAAACGTCTTGATGCACCGATCGGTCTCAGTATGATGGGACTGACAGCGATCCCGGCTTCCTACCCGTTAAACCTTGGCATGACAGGTATGCACGGAAAATATGAGGCGACCAAGGCTCAGTCCGAATGTGACCTTCTGATCGCAGTCGGTGTTCGTTTCTCTGACCGTGCGACAGGTGATAAGCGCGAGTATACAAAGAAATGTATGACCGTGCATATCGATATCGACCGTGCAGAACTTGGCAAGAACATCAGCCCGGACATGAGCATGTGGGGCGATGTAAAAGAAATCCTCAGCCAGATTCTCGAGGTGATCCCGAAATGTGAACATCCGGAATGGGTAGAAGAAGTAGAGGGCTACAGACAGGTATCCAAAACACTTGAGTTTGGTGGTTTCAATCCGAGAACGATCATCGAGGAAGTAAACAAGCACATGGATCCGGATACTGTAGTTGCGACAGATGTTGGTCAGCACCAGATGTGGACCATGCAGTACTATAAATTTGAAGCTCCACACACTCTGTTAAGCTCCGGTGGTCTCGGAACCATGGGCTACGGACTTGGTGCAGCCATCGGCGGATGTTTCGCAAGCGGAAAGAAACGTACCTTGTTAGTGACAGGCGACGGAAGTTTCGCAATGAACTTAAATGAGATGGCAACAGCAGTAAAACAGAATCTTCCGATTACCATTGTGCTTCTCAATAACGATGTGCTCGGTATGGTAAGACAGTGGCAGACGATCTTCTATGACAGCAGATACTCTCAGACCGTTCTTGAGAGAAAGACAGATTTCCCGTTGCTTGCAAAAGCATTCGGTGCAGAAGGCTACTCTGCAACGAATATGGAAGAGCTGCAGGCAGCACTTGATGCGGCAGACAAGGCAGGGGGAACAGTTCTGATCGAGTGTAAGATTGGCAAAGATGAACGCGTTATTCCGATGATCCCGGCAGGACGCTCGATCAAAGATGTGATCTTAAAATAAGCGAAAGGAGAGGGAATTATGGATAAAAAATTTGCAGTCAGCCTGGTTGTAAACAACGTTCCGGGTGTGATGAACCGTATCGGCGGTATTTATTCCAAAAGAAATTACAACATCAGTTCCTTTTCCGGCGGTGAGACAGAGGATCCGAGATATACACGTATTACCGTGGTTTCCACCGGTGACGAGTATATGAAAGACCAGGTGCTTCGTCAGCTTGAAAAGCTTTACGATGTAAGATCCATTCTGGTTCTCGATTCAGAGACAGCTGTGATCGCTCAGCACATGTTCATCAAGATCGATGTAACGGGTACGGAGAGAGGATCCACCAAACATCAGGCAGTGGAGATCATCAACGAATACGCGGGTAAGATCATCGACTTTGGCGAGAGTCACGTAACTGTTGAACTCTCCGGTTCCAAAGAGAAGATGGATGAATTCATCAGTAAAGTCCAGAAGTTTGGTATTCTGGAAGTCAGCCGTTCCGGTGACGTAGCGATCGGTCTCGGTCGTGAGACAACGATGACGGCGTTTGATGATATGATGTAAGAAAAGAAATTTCAGTAACCGGGTGGTTACTCCAATAAATTTTTTAAATAAAAGGAGATAAAAAATTATGGCAACTATGTACTATGAGAGAGATTGTAACTTAGCACTTCTGGACGGCAAAAAGATCGCAGTTGTAGGATACGGTTCCCAGGGTCACGCACACGCATTAAACCTTAGAGATTCCGGTTGTGATGTTATCATCGGCCTTTACGAAGGTTCTAAATCCGCGATCCAGGCGAAAGCAGATGGTTTTGAAGTAATGAACACAGCTGACGCTGTAAAAGCTGCAGATATCATCATGATCCTTGTAAACGACGAGAAACAGGCAGCTCTTTACAAGAACGATATTAAAGCAAACCTGACAGAAGGTAAGACACTTTGTTTCGCTCATGGTTTCAATATCCACTTCAAACAGATCATTCCGCCGACAGATGTAAACGTTATCATGATCGCACCGAAGGGCCCGGGCCACACAGTTCGTTCCCAGTACGTTTCCGGTAAGGGTGTACCGTGTCTCGTAGCAGTTGCACAGGATGCAAGCGGCAACGCTATGGAAATCGCAAAAGCTTACGCAGCTGGTATCGGCGGCGCAAGAGGCGGTGTTCTTGAGACAACATTCAAAGAGGAGACAGAGACAGACCTCTTTGGTGAGCAGGCAGTTCTTTGCGGTGGTGTTACAGCCCTTATGGAAGCTGGTTTCAATACACTTGTTGAGGCTGGTTACCAGCCGGAGAGCGCTTATTTCGAGTGCGTACATGAGATGAAACTCATCGTTGACCTGATCTTCAACGCAGGTTTCGAAGGCATGCGTTACTCCATCTCCGATACAGCTGAGTACGGTGATTACTGCACAGGTTCCAGAATCATCACAGACGCTGTTAAGGCAGAGATGAAACAGGTATTAAAAGAAATCCAGAACGGTACATTCGCTAAGAACTGGATCCTTGAGAACCAGGTTGGCAGAACATGCTTCAACGCAGCAAGAGCAGCTCAGGCAGATACACTTGTTGCTAAGACAGGCGCAGAGCTTAGAGAGAAGATGGGCTGGAAGAAAGCTCAGAACCTTGACGAGGCTAAGTAGTCGCGAAAAGCAATGAGCAGTGCGAACTGCGAACATATAGAGTAATACCGCTTTAGGTCAGACGTTTTGTCTGGCCTTAAGCCATAATATGGAGGAAGTACAATATGATTTCTGATCAGATCAAATTAGGCGTGGAGCGTGCACCGCACCGTTCCCTTTTAAAAGCAGATGGTTATACAGATGAGCAATTAAGAAGACCGCTGATCGGTGTTGTAAACTCTTTCAACGAGATTACACCGGGCCATGTACATCTTCAGACAATTTCCAGAGCAGTCAAGGACGGCGTTCTTGCTGCAGGCGGTACTCCAATGGAGTTCAATACAATCGGTGTTTGTGACGGTATCGCAATGGGTCACGAAGGTATGAGATTTTCCCTTAGCTCCCGTGAGCTGATCGCTGATACAATTGAATGCATGGTTAAGGGCCATTGCTTTGACGCTCTCGTATTTATCCCGAACTGTGACAAGATCGTTCCGGGTATGTTGATGGCAGCACTCAGACTGAACCTCCCGGCAGTTTTTGTTTCCGGTGGTCCGATGCTTTCCATCAATCAGATGGATTTAAACAGCGTATTTGAGGCTGTTGGTGCAAGAAAAGCAAACCTGATCGATGACGAGGAACTTGCTCGTATTGAAGGCAGTGCATGTCCGGGCTGTGGTTCCTGTTCCGGTATGTTCACAGCAAATTCCATGAACTGTTTAACAGAGGTTCTTGGCATGGGTCTTCCGGGCAACGGAACAATCCCGGCTGTTTACGGTGAGAGAATTCGTCTTGCAAAAACTGCAGGTATGCAGGTCATGACCTTATTAGAGAAAAACATTCGTCCGAGAGACATTATCACAGAGAAGGCACTTGAAAATGCCCTTACAACTGATATGGCACTTGGATGTTCCACAAACTCTGCCCTTCACCTTCTCGCAATCGCGCATGAAGCCGGCCTTAAGTTGGACCTTCACATGATCAACGAGATCAGTGAGAAGACACCAAACCTTTGTCATCTGGCTCCGGCAGGTCACCATCATATGCAGGACCTTCTGGAAGCCGGCGGTATCTCCGCAGTATTAAAACAGCTTCTTGATGAAGGTATGTTACATGGCGATTGTATCACAGCAAGAGGTAAGACTGTGGATGAGAATGTGGCAAGAGCATTCAATAAAAATGAAGAAGTGATCCGTCCGATGTCCAATCCGTACTCGAAGACAGGTGGTCTTGCAGTTCTTTTCGGTAAC
>JAZTZT010000114.1:0-40484 GCA_045637605.1 Pilosibacter sp. | reverse complement strand
TGTGCTTTTTTCTCCATTCCCATCGGACCATTGATTTCATTTCGAGTCAGAAAAATTCCTGCCTCATCAAACACCATCTTAAAAACTTCCATTGGTGCAGAGGAACCATAATCCACTGTAGTTCCTGCCCAGTCAAATACTACCATCTTGATCTGGTTACTATTTCTTTTCATAGTACTGTCCTTTCATCTTTTACTATTTATCGACACAGTGAACTATATCAGTCAAAATTCAAATCTACGACCGTACTCAAGTAAATTGTCCATTAACTTTTTGTAAAAACTTCTGCCAAAATCTCAAATATACGTTTTATTGTAAAATCCAGGTGCTCTTATGAATAAAAACAGTAAAATCCTGCTTCACAGGAATTCCCAGAAATCAAAAAAAGGCAACCGCCTGTAAGCAGTTGCCTTTCTCTCCGGTTCTCAATAAAACCGGTTTATTATATTCTTCTTTCTTATTCCACTTCAATCAGTTCATACTCTCTGGAACCGTAGCCAAGTTCAGCTGCTGCCTCGATTGTATGTACACCGTTTCTGGAGTTGATTCTCTCTAAAAGATGATCTTTACCCGGATCATCACAAGCATTTACAAGGTCGATACAAGCCTGATCGATCGCGATCGGGTCAAGGGATACTAAGATACCGATATCGTTGATGCACGGATCTTCTGCTTTTGCACAGCAATCACAGTCAACAGACATGTTCTTCATAACGTTTACGTAGATGAGGTTGCCCTTGAAGTAATCGATGATGGAACCTGCAGCATCTGCCATGGACTCTAAGAAAGAGTCGTGGTCTGCTGTCCAGATCTTCTCCGGCTCGCCTGCGCCGTGAATGTATGCTTTACCAAAGGAAGAAGCAACACCGATAGATAACTGTTTAAGAGCTCCGCCGTAACCGCCCATCGGATGACCCTTGAAGTGGGAAAGAACTACCATGGACTCATATTTTGCTGTGTTCTTACCAATGTAGTTTTTCTTGATCACTTTACCGTTCGGGATCTCTAATTCGATATCCGGACCTTCTGCATCGAGAAGATCAAAGTTGAAGTGACGGCTCCAACCGTGAGCTGCGATTGTTGCAATATGTTTCTCTGTTGTGTTTCTCTTACCGTCGTAAGCTGTGTTACACTCTGTAACAACACCGTTTACATGGTCGATAACCGGTTTCCAGAAGTTCGGTTTTAAGAAGTTCTGGTTGCCCGGCTCGCCAGAGTGAACTTTGATCGCCACTTTACCCGGTAACGGTTTCTCAACTAATTTGTACAGTTCAAGAACTTTCTCTGGTGTAATAGTTTTGGAAAAATAAACTTTAGACTTCATACGTGTTTTCCCCTTTCATTCCAATACAACTTATATCTAACAATTAAGATAATCGTTCAATAACTCTTTTTCTATTTTATCTTAAAACCCGTTATTTTACAATCATTTCCGTGTATTATTCCTCATTTCGTTGTGTATCAATGAATGCCTGTACAAGACTGGAAAGACTGCTGATGATCGTCGTTCGTTTCTCCTCGTCTTTCACCAGTGACTTCACATAGTTTACAATCTGCTTTGGATGTACCAGCTCTTCCGTCCGAATCGCACCGCCGGATGTCACAAGGTCAAAGAACACATCGGCCAATTTGCTTCTCTCCTCAGGTGTCATTGCAGTCAGCCATGCGGTTGTCGCCTGATCCACAACCTTTGTTCCACCTGACATATGTTCCTTTTGTATAAAATCATCTCGCATCACTTCCCAAGAATATGGGTCATGCTGCAGCGGCCCAATCTTTGTACTTTTAATGATGGTATGCGGCTCCATGTGCTCCAGCAAAATTCCGACGATTGATGATTCCGGCACATAAGAATAAATTTTCGGTACGATCGTCAAATATCCCACATCACTCATCATTTCCTGAGGAAATCCCGGACCGTCTTGATTGTGGATCTCAACAATTCTCCTCTGGATCTCATCCTCCGCCTTTGCAGCTGCAAAAACTGCGATATTTCCACCTTTTGAGTGTCCGGTCATACGGATCGGCTCCAGACGGTTGAGTGCATACTCTTCCAAGTATTTCAGCGCCTCCCTCTGAGCCGGGATCGTATCCTGGAACGTCATGTTAAAGTCCTCTTTCCACCCGACTAATGTACGGTCTGTACCGCGAAACGTCAGTACTGCTGTCCCGTCACCGATAAAAAAAGTGATGGCTGCGAACTGTTTTTCCTCCTCCGGATCAAAAATGTTTCGGTAAAAAGATAACTCAACATTTCTAAACCGCTCTGTATTTGCTGCAGCCTCCAGCAGCTCTATATCTTTTTTCACTCGCACTTTTTTCTCTTTATCCGGCAAAAGTAAAAATTGTTCTGCTGCCTCGTGCAAAGGAACCCTCAGATTCGGAGTTTTGGGAACAATCCCATCATAATTAATATAAGAAAGTGTGGAAAAGATCAGCATATCCACCGGATTTGGCCCAATCTTTTTGAAGGTCAGATCGCCTCGCCACTCTAAATAGTCAAACATATCGTACATGATCTCAGCCTCCTCTTTACTCAAACGTCCAAACAATTTTGCCGAACATCAATCATGTCTCTCTACTTTAAATATATGGAAAGTTCCTCCTCTTGACAAGACTCTCTCGTCATTTTTCATTCTTTTTTAAGATATGAAATCCACTAAAATCCAAGATTGACAATCCTTTTCCCACATAGTATAGTTAAGTTATTAACTGAAACGGAGTGCTGGTAAATCGGCCGGCTGAGACGAGAGTCGTTCTCTCGAATCCTTGAACCTGATCTGGATAATGCCAGCGTAGGAAGATATGATTTCCATCTAAGCGATGAAACTTCAAAACCCTGGTATCCCGGATACTAGGGGTTTTTTATTGCAAAAACACCCCGGTCCGCGATACAGCCTGCTTAGAAAAATCATCCACACGCTCTCCCAGATTCACCCATCATATTAAAGGAGGCGCATCAAATGAATGCAAGTGTAGGAATTCAGGTTGTTCCAAAAGTAACCAGTGACGAGGAAGTGATCCGCATTGTGGACGCGGTCCTCGATTACATCAAATCCACCGGTCTCAATTATTTTGTAGGCCCACTCGAAACGTCGATCGAGGGCGATTTTGACGAACTGATGGCAGTCGTAAAAGAATGCCCGATCGTCGCTGCAAAAGCCGGTGCAAAGTCGATTTCCACTTATGTGAAGATCAACTATCGTCCGGAAGGAGACGTATTAACCATTGAAGAAAAAGTTTCCAAACATCAAAAATAATATATGGTCTTGTTCTGCGGTCGTTCTGGTTCTGATCGTCTGGCAGCTCATCTGCTCCGTGGGATTGGTAGAGAGTTTTATGCTCCCGTCCCCGATCCAGGTGGTGCAGGCGTTTATTTCTGAATTTCCGATGCTGATGGAGCATTCCGTGATCACACTGGCAGAGGCATTTTTAGGTCTTACCCTGGGAATTCTTCTCGGTTTTGTGATGGCGGTGCTCATGGACCAGTTTGAACCGCTATATCAAGCATGTTATCCGCTGATCGTACTGACCCAGACGATCCCAACGGTTGCGATCGCTCCGCTCCTCGTTCTGTGGTTCGGCTACGAGATGACTCCGAAGGTTATATTAATTGTCATTACGACATTTTTCCCGATCACCATCGGTCTATTAACTGGTTTCCGTTCTGTCGATCCGGATTCCATTCATTTGCTCCGTGCCATGGGGGCAGGCAGATGGCAGATCTTCTCCCATATTAAACTGCCGGGAGCTATGTCACAGTTTTTCTCCGGTCTCCGCATCTCTGCTTCTTATGCAGTGGTCGGTGCTGTCATTTCTGAATGGCTGGGCGGTTTTGGAGGCCTTGGTGTTTATATGACCCGCGTGAAAAAAGCATTCGCGTTTGACAAAATGTTCGCTGTCATTTTCCTGATTTCAATTATCAGCCTTCTGCTGATGAAGGGCGTGGATCTCATGCAGAAGAAGTGCATGCCTTGGGAAAAAGGAGAATAATTTATGAAGAAAAAAATCATTGCAGCCATGCTCGCTGCTTCTGTTGCTCTTACAATGACTGCCTGTGGCGGTGCAAATGGAGCTGCTGAAAATACAACATCCGCCAATAAAGATTTAGAAAAGATTACATTTGTCCTCGACTGGACGCCGAATACGAATCATACCGGGCTCTATGTAGCTCAGGAAAAAGGCTACTTTGAAGAAGCCGGACTGGATGTCGAGATCGTTCAGCCTCCGGAAGATGGTGCAGTTGTTCTCGTTGCATCCGGAAAAGCGGAATTCGGCGTATCTTTCCAGGATTCACTCGCTCCGGCATTAGAGGCTGATACTGCACTTCCGGTAACGGCTGTTGCTTCCATTATCCAGCACAATACCTCCGGAATCATCTCCCGTAAAGGAGAAGGTATGGATCGACCGAAGGGAATGGAAGATCACAGTTACGCCACATGGAATGGAGGCATCGAACTGGCCACCATTCAACATATCATCGAGGCAGACGGCGGCGACTATGAAAAATTAGAGTTGATCCCTAGCACCGTAACAGACGAAGTGTCCGCATTGCGCTCCAATTCCGTAGACTCCATCTGGATCTTCTACGCATGGGCAGGTGTGAAAACAGAATTAGAAAAACTTGAGACCGACTACTTCGCATTTGCGGATATCGATCCGGTCTTCGATTA
This sequence comes from Pilosibacter sp., assembly GCA_045637605.1. Lineage (GTDB taxonomy): Bacteria > Bacillota > Clostridia > Lachnospirales > Lachnospiraceae > Pilosibacter. The sequence goes on along the minus strand of JAZTZT010000114.1, from coordinate 35,811 downwards.
CTACACTCCGGTCATCATTTCCAACAATACGTTCCTTGAAGAACAGCCGGATACAGCGAAAGCATTCCTTTCCGCAGTGAGCAAAGGATACGAATTTGCCATGGAACATCCGGAAGAAGCGGCAGATATTCTAGTTGCAGCTGCTCCGGAATTGGACAAAGAGCTGGTTCTCGCCAGCCAGAAATACTTGGCTGACCAGTATCAGGCTGATGCTCCGTACTGGGGCCACATGGATCCGGATCGTTGGAACAACTTCTACAAATGGGTCAATGAAAACAACCTGACAGAATCCGAAGTTCCGTTGGACAGCGGATTCACAAATGAATTTTTACCACAGTAACTACAGGAGGTCCTAATGGCAGTTCTGCAAGTCAACAACGTCTCGAAATCCTTCGAGCAGGAAAAAATCATTAAAAACATCTCGCTGGAACTGCATGAAGGTGAACTTGTCTCTCTTCTGGGTGTCAGTGGAGGTGGAAAAACCACACTGTTCAATATCATCGCCGGACTCAGTACTCCGGACGAAGGAAACGTAGTTCTGGATGGTGCAGACATCACAGGAAAACCGGGCAACATCAGCTATATGCTGCAGAAAGACCTGCTTCTCCCATACCGTACCATTGTCGATAATGTGGCTCTCCCGCTCATCATTCGCGGGGAAAAGAAAGCAATCGCCCGCGAAAAGGCAGCTGCACATTTCGAAGAGTTTGGACTGCAGGGAACAGAAAATAAATATCCGTCCCAGCTCTCCGGCGGTATGAAGCAGAGAGCAGCTTTGCTCCGCACCTACTTGTTCTCAGAAAAGGTAGCACTTCTGGATGAACCCTTCTCTGCATTGGATATGCTGACCAAGAGTTCCGTACACGAATGGTACCTGGATGTGATGGAGAAGATCAAACTCTCCACCCTGTTCATTACTCACGACATCGACGAGGCGATCCTTCTCTCTGACCGAATCTATCTTTTGACCGGAAAGCCAGGTACTCTGACGAAAGAAATTGTGATCAAGGAACCAAAACCAAGACGGAAGGATTTCAATATCACAGAAGAGTTCCTGAACTATAAACGTGAGATTATTTCTCATCTGGAACAGAACAAACCTATATAGCAAAAAATGGCCGAATGATTATCCATCATTCGACCATTTCTTTTTATTCTCTTATTCCCCTTCTAAAACTGCAAGCATCAAGATACCCACAATAATGATAGTAATGAATATGTACTGTTTCTTTGTCAGTTTTTCCTTTAAGAAAATTCTTGATAAGAGCAGGGATACAACACATACGCTTGAAAGGATCGGAGCTGCGATCGCTCCGTTTCCGCTCATTGCGTATACATATGTCAGCTGTCCGGCTGTTTCGCAAACTGCAGCGATCACTTTGTCTTTCTGCTTTGGAAGCTCGAAGTTCACGCGCTTATATTTCATGAAAATGAATAAGATCAGACCGACAATTGCAAATGTCAATTCATAGGAGACATTCGCTACCAATTCGATATTGTCTGCTGTTACTCCAACCAGTGGGCTTGTCTCAAGTTCCAAGAAGAAAATATCAAGGAAACTTCCGAGCGCATCGATAGTTGCATAACAGAATGGCATCGCAAATGCTACGATCGCTAATCGTTTTCCAAGCTTCTGTCTTCTGTTTACATCCGCGCTGCGTTCTGTGTAGGTAACACCGATAATACCGACCACAATTACCGCAATGGCACACCATACTGCAGGTGCGATCTGTTCACCCAGGAAAATCGCACATAAAATAGAGCACATCGCTCCGGCCGTGTTTTCGATCGGGTCCGCTAAGGATTCCTCGATAAATCGAATTCCGAAATAGGAACACGCCATCGATAATATGTAACACAATGACACCGGTGCGTAAGCGATCAGGTTCATTGGATCATAGGAAATGTCAGCAGTCAGCAGCGTAAATACAGCGTGAATTCCCATGACTGCTCCGACTAACACACAGACTCTCAAATGATCGTATTTATACTCTTCATGAGAACCCTTTTTATAAAAGAGCTCTGCGATTCCCCATAACAGTGTTGTTATCAAGGTAAATACCAACCACATAAAAACCTCCTGTTACTCGTGATTATTCCTCTGTTCCAAGATAGAATTTTAATGTGTTGTAGAGCTTCTGATATTCTTTCTCTGTCTCTTCGTCCAGCTCAATCTCCACTGCTTCGAGGCAATCGTGAATGCCTTTCAGGCTTCCGATCAGAGTAAGAACTTCTGTCGGCTCCATCTCCAGATCACCGATCTTTGCATGGCAAGCTGCAAGAGCTGTGTCGAACTGATCCATCAATGTCAGACAGATGTAAGTTTTTTCGATATTTAACTCTGCGTACGCATGGATCGGATCGTGAACCTCCTCGATACGGATGGAAAGGCTTCCTGCTCCGCTGCTGGAATCTACGAATGCGCTGTCACGGTGTACGTAGAAGAACGGACCCTCACCATTGGCATCCATCATGCTTCCTAACATATCTGTCGCAACACCAATGTGGCGTGCAGTCATAACTTTCATTGCTTCATACGCTTTTTCATAATCGTCGAACTCCGCATGTCCCAGATTTCCGCCATTCTGAATATACATTACATAATCCATATTATTAATCCTCTCATTTCTATAATTTCAAACCGCCCTCTATTATATAATAAGATTCTCCATAAAACAAGGCGTGAAATCATTTGCAAAGAATCCATTTCAATAGTATGATATATGTTGTTTATCAACAGATTTATTATAGGAGGTATTTTGCATGTTTACATATGTACTATATGCACTGGCCGGAGCCGGTCTCCTGATCTCTTTTATCAAAGATAAAAAGAAGACCAAGATGGCTCTCAAAAAAGCATGGAAATCATTTGAAAACATTTTGCCACAGCTTTTAGCAGTTATGATCATTATCGGTTTTGCATTGGCAGTGCTTAGTCCGGAGACGATTTCCAAAGTGATTGGTTCTGAATCCGGTCTCATCGGTATCCTGGTTGCTGCTATGATCGGCTCTGTTACATTGATCCCGGGATTCGTCGCTTTCCCTCTGGCCGCTGCTCTTTTGGAAAACGGAGCAGGCTATATGCAGATCACAGCTTTCGTTTCCACCCTTATGATGGTCGGTATTATTACAATCCCGATGGAGACAAAAGTTCTCGGTAAGAAACTCACATTAATGAGAAACTGCGCTGCGTTTATCTTTTCTATCATCGCCGCGTTTGCAATGGGGGTACTGATATGAATATAAAACAGATCATCACACGTTATCGTATTTTCCTGATCTTATTTGCTGTCAATCTGGTGATCAGCCTTGTGATGCCTGAGATTGGACTGACTGCATTTTCCAACACAGCCAAAAACATCAAGGAAATGATCTCGGTCATTCCGCCGATCTTTATCCTTCTCGGACTTCTTGATGTCTGGGTAGACCGTGCAACGATGATGAAGTATACAGGAAAGGGCTCCGGTCTCAAGGGAATCCTGATTTCCTTCCTTCTTGGCTCTGCTGCTGCAGGCCCGCTCTATGCTGCATTCCCGGTTGCAACCGTTATGCTGAAGAAAGGAAGCAGCATTTTCAATGTACTGATCTTCCTCGGCGCCTGGTCTACAACAAAGATCCCGCTCCTCACTTTTGAGGCAGCCAATCTCGGTATGCGCTTCATGCTCACAAGACTTGCTCTCAGTGTGATCGGAATCCTCTTGATCGCACTGATCACAGACAAGACTATCAGCTCGGATGAGCGTGAGGAAATCTATAACAGTCAGGCATAGTAGTTTCTACCGGCGTTGACATTGGAGGTCCTTATGAAAAATAGAATTTATCTCCTGACGGTGGCAATCACCGCTTCTTTGTTGATGGGATGTGGTACAAATATATCAGCCGCAACTCCAACTGAATCTATATCCATAGAGACTGTCGCATCTGAAACGCCGTCGCAAACACAGGAAGATTTTGCTGAACCAGCTGTCGAGGCAATCCCTGAAACCATCACGGAAACAGTCCCGGAACCGACCACAGTATCGATCGTCATGGTTGGAGATATCCTGCTTCATACTCCAGTAGAAAAAGCCGCACTTCAGGAAGATGGAAGTTATTCCTTCTCTCCAATCTTCGAACATCTTTACCAAGATATTCAAGACGCGGATCTGGCAATCGTGAACCAAGAGGTAATCCTGGGCGGTGAGGAACTGGGTATTTCAGGATACCCGGCGTTCAATGCACCTTATTCTGTCGGTGACGCTCTGGTACAAGCAGGCTTTGATGTTATCTGCCACGGTACAAACCATGCATTGGACAAAGGTAAAAAAGGAGTGCTCAATTGTCTGAATTTCTGGGGGGAAACCTATCCGGATATTGCAGTTCTTGGCATCCACGACAGTCAAAACTCTCAGGAGCAGATATACATCTACGAAAAAGAGGATATCCGTATCGCAGTCCTCAACTATACTTACGGAACCAACGGGATCTCACTTCCAAAGGATATGCCATTCGCCGTTGACCTTTTAAATGAAGAAAAAGTTATTTCTGATCTTCAGAAAGCGGAGGCACTGGCTGATTTTACGATTATCTGCCCACACTGGGGAACAGAATATCAGTTAAACCAGTCTGCAGAACAGGAAACATGGGCTCAGCTCTTTGTAAAACACGGAGCCGATCTGATCCTTGGCACTCATCCACATGTAATCCAGCCAATCGAATGGGTCACAGACGAAGAAACCGGAAACAAAGCTCTGATCTACTATTCTCTGGGTAACTTTGTAAACTGGACATCCAGCTCCGGAAAGGGTATCGCAAACCGTATGGTAGGCGGTATGGCAGAAGTTACTTTGACCAGATCCGATGACCAAGTACTTATCACAGAATATGATATCGAACCGGTTGCTTGCCATCTTGAAAATGGAACAAACGGTGTTACGGTCTACAAATTGACCGAATACACAGAACAGTTGGCCGAACAAAACCAGATTCTTCTTCAGGATCCTGCATTTTCTCTAGAATACTGTCAGCAGTTATGCGAAACCATTTGGGGAACTGAATCACAATAACCAAAATAAAACCATACCGTCACAGACATCGCAATTGTCTTTGTCGGTATGGTTTTTTCTATCTTATCTCTTCTCCGGCGGAGTAGTCGGACAAACCATCATATAATAATTATTATTGTTAAACTGGAATGTACCCGCCTCTGTCATCAACGCTTTTCTTGTATGCGCTGCATAAGAACGCGGGTTGATCTGATTGATAAATGTTGCCATATACGGATACTTGTCCGCATAGTTTGCAAGAGATGCGAAGAACACCTTCTCAAATACACCGGTTCCTCTCACGGATTTGTCGATGCAAACCGGACCGTACTGGTAAGAATTTTCCTTTGTCAGTGTCACACCCTCACACTCAAACTTCTCCAGTTCCTGGATCATGTAAGCAAACAACGGCCATTCGGACCAAAACTCCCAGGAAGCAGCCAGTGCAAATGCAACTACTTTTCCATCGTCATCCTTGGCAATTGTTACGCCATTCTCTTTTTCGATCAATGCCTTCATCTGCTCTTCTGTCAGATTTGTGGTCACGAAACCATTCTTCTTTTCTTCTTCCGGGACATTGCTTACGTGATTTGCTTTTAAAATGGCAAATACACCATCCATGTCCTGTAATGTAGCCTGTGTAATAATCATAGTAATCTTCCCCCATTACTTTTGTTACTGAATATTTTCAATAATATATATTGTATCACTTATCCAATATCTCGTCCATATTATGCAATGACAAAAAGACACAGAATTCCTCTGCACTCATTTAGCTGCTTTGCCTGATCCGGCAAGATTTCATTATGACAGCAGGCACTTTTTAGCAGTACCTGCTGTTAGATTTGTTCAAGATCAAATAGATTTGATTTTATTCTTTTGTTATATCAATTTTTACATCTCCGCAATAAACTGCTCGATAGTATCCACTCTGGCTGCAAGTTTTGTCCATTTTTTTAATTGTCCCATCTCCTGCTCCTGCATAACTCTCTTACACAGTTCATCCGGTACGATTCCCATTTCAGATAAATACTCGAGAATGGATTCCTTACGATCTTCTATACGACCTTCCTCTCGCCCGGCTCTTCGCTCATCTTGCATTAATAACTCCGTCAGCATATATCGTTCCTCCATTCTCCTACTCTGCTTAATCTCATGTACGGCTCTCTGAAGATTGCCTACAAAATCATCATCAAAGTCTCCTGTGCTCTCTTGTAAATCTGCGCGCACATATTTCAGGAATTTCACTAATTCTGTTGAAATCTCCTCCGAGTTCTTGCCTCTGGTATTTAGAAAGATGGTTTCGCTTTCATCTTCCATCTGAATCTCTGGAGCTTCCTGACACTGACTCCTAAATGTATAACGATATTTTCCTCTATCAAAAGGATCAAAATCACAGATAAAGATTACATACGCTTTAGGCAGATCGAAATACTCCTTTCCCGTCGTAAGCAGATCCATGTCAATCTGGCTGTGATAATAACGGGCCCTCTTTCCCAGTGCCGCATGAGATATCGCCTGCATTTCCACATTGTAATGAGTATTCTTCTCGTCCTTCGCATACACATCCAGGCGGACTCCTTTATACTCAGGATGATATACAATACACTTTTCTTTGCTTACTTCCACACGCTCGATCGGAAACCCCAGAACCAACTCCAGTAGTCTCTTACAATGCTTTTCCTGGCACATGACCGCACCAAACATGAAATTGTCTTTTATTGTCAGTTCTTTTAATGTTTTTCTTTTTGTCATTACATTCCTCCGTTTGTACAGAGGAATTCTGTTCATTAATTATAACATATTCTCTCATCATCGACTAGTGCCTCAGATACTCCTTCCTTACTTCCCACTAGAAAAAGACCAGCCGATTTCTCGACTGGCCTTGGATTCCTTATGCTAATGGTTCAAAATCAGATGCCGGATGTTTGCAAAGCGGGCAGATGAAATCAGAAGGTAATTCCTCTCCTTCATATACATAACCACAAATCTTGCATACCCAGCCCTTTTTCTTCGGAGCTTGCGGTTTCGGCTTCACATTGTTCTGATAATATGTGTATGTCATCGTCTCTTTCTCACCAAGAATCATCTCCTCAGTCACAGAACAGAGGAACATACCATGAGAACCCATATCTACATATTCCTCTACCTTCAGAGAAATGCAGGCATTTACATACTGTGTCAGTACAGCCAGACCATTTTCAGAACGTTTTGTAACGCCGTCTGCAAACTTATCCGCGTTACGACCGCTCTGGAAACCAAAGTTCTGGAACACAGAAAACGGAGCTTCTATAGAAAGACAGTTAACATTCATCTTTCCTGTCTCTTTGATCACATCATGGGAATAGTTTCCCTTATTGATACTTACCATGATACGGTTCGGGCTACTTGCAACCTGCGCTACAGTATTTCCGATCATACCATTATCCTTTTTTCCGTCATTAGAAGTAATTACATATAATCCGTAGCCAATATTAAATAATGCGCTCATTCGATTACCTCCTGCTATTCTTCATAAAATACGTCCCTATATTATTTGCAAAGCTCCTCAGCCAGTGCCTCCATCTGTGTCTGACTATCCTCATTGATAGCGGAAAGAATTTTTACTGTTGTATCAGCAAATGTCAGGTTCTTACTGTTCTCTAACATCTTCTTCATAATTTTCGCTGCCTGCGGAGCCCAGGAACCATTCTCAATGAAAGCTACCTTACGATTCTGGTAGTTTCTCTCTGTCAAGTGGTTAATGAATTCCTTTGTATATGGGAAAATATCTCCGTTGTATGTCGGGCTTGCAAGAACCAGTGTACCATAACGGAATGCGTCCTCTACTGCCTCGTGCATATCGCAGCGGGCAAGGTCATTGACAACAACCTTCGGGCAGCCTTTTGCCTCTAAAAACTCAGCCAGTAATACTGCTGCAGCTGCTGTATTTCCATAAATGGAGCTGTATGCGATCACAACACCCTCTGTCTCCACACGGTAGGAGGACCAGATATCATACAGATTGATATAGTAACCAAGATTCTCTGTCAGTACCGGACCGTGGAGCGGGCAGATGATCTGAATATCCAGACCTGCAGCCTTCTTTAAGAGAGCCTGTACCTGTGCACCGTACTTGCCAACCATACCGATGTAGTATCTGCGCGCTTCACATGCCCAATCTTCCTCTTCCACATCAAGGGCGCCGAACTTACCGAAACCATCTGCAGAGAAAAGTACTTTATCCTTAGAATCATAAGTTACAATAACTTCCGGCCAGTGTACCATCGGAGCTGTCACGAATGTAAGAACATGGCTGCCAAGCTCTAAAGTACTTCCCTCTCCAACCACAATTCTTCTATCCGCATAATCGGTACCGAAGAAGTTCTGCATCATCTTGAACGCCGGTGCGGAAGAAACAACTACTGCTTCCGGATATTCATTAAGGAAGATATCGATGCTTGCAGAATGATCCGGCTCCATGTGCTGTACGATCAGATAGTCCGGCTTTCTGTCGCCAAGGACTTCCTTCATATTATTTAACCACTCTTCTGTAAAATTGATATCGACTGTGTCCATGATCGCAATCTTTTCATCTAAAATAACGTAAGAGTTATAAGAGATTCCGTTTGGTACATCGTACTGTCCTTCGAAAAGATCAACCTGATGATCATTCACACCAATGTATCTGATATCGCTTGTAATTGTCATATTAAAATCCTCCTGATTTGTTCAATCTTGATAATAATTACTGTTTTCGCTTTTCTTCATTATAGTATAATTTTCCAATAGATGCAAGCACTGTTTTTGTCAATTAACGTGATTTTGTCACAGATATTTTTTACCAAAATGGTTATCATATACTCAAACAACAGATATTTATACATGTTAATTATTTATAGGAGGATTCGAATATGACTAAGAGATTAGAAAATAAAGTAGCAATCGTAACTGGCGGAAGCCGCGGTATCGGCTATGCAACTGTAGAAGCATTCTTAAGAGAAGGAGCAACCGTAATCCTCACTGCGAGCAGTCAGGAATCTGCAGATCGCGCAGTTACTAAATTAAAAGAACAGTTTCCGGAATCTACAATCGCAGGCATCAGCCCGAATCTCGGAAGTCTGGAAAGTGTAAGAGAAGCATTTATTGATGCAACTTCAAAATACGGATGTGTAGACATTCTGGTTAATAACGCAGGTGTTTCTGAATCTACTCCGTTCACTGAGTATACAGAAGAAACATTCGACAAAGTTATGGACCTGAACGTAAAAGGAGTTTTCAACGCCGCAAGAGCAGCTTCTGAGTGCATGATCGCACGAGGCAGCGGTGTTATTTTAAATACATCTTCCATGGTAAGTAAACATGGACAGCCAAGTGGTTTCGCATACCCGGCATCTAAATTTGCGGTAAACGGTCTGACAGTATCCCTGGCACGTGAGCTCGGTCCGAAAGGCATCCGTGTAAACGCAGTAGCTCCGGGAATTACAGAGACAGATATGATGAAAGCCGTACCGAAGGAAGTAATCGAGCCATTGATCGCACAGATCCCGCTCCGCAGACTCGGCAAACCGGAAGACATTGCCAATGCATTCGTATTCCTGGCATCCGATGAAGCTTCTTATATTACAGGCGTGGTTCTCAGTGTCGACGGCATGGCAAGAACATAATGTGATAAAATCACTGAATAATCGCCGAGAGTATGGTAATATTTAATCACAGAAAGAAATAAATCATATAACCACATTCAAGGAGGAAACGCTATGTCAGCTTTAAATATTAATAAAAACAATTTCGTTGAGGAAGTAATGAACAGTGAAAAGCCGGTTCTCGTAGACTTTTGGGCAAGCTGGTGCGGCCCGTGCCGTATGGTGATCCCGGTGGTTGAAAAGATCGCTGAAGAGTATCCGGAATATAAAGTTGTAAAAGTTAATGTAGATGAGGAACCGGAACTTGCCGCTCAGTTCGGAGTTATGTCCATCCCGTCACTGATGGTGTTCAAGAACGGTGAAGTAGTAAACAAATCCGTTGGTGCAAAAAACAAACAGCAGATTCTGGCTATGTTCCAGGCATAAACTGGCAACAAGTCTTTCCCTTATATGTAACCTCCAATCCCCTATATAAGTGTTTTTACCTAAAAAACCTGTCGCAGATTCCGATTTGGAACTCTTGCGGCAGGTTTTATTTGATAAATACTTATTCTTCTTGTAATGCTCTCAGACGTTTCTCATCCACCAGCTCAATGGCACCACGAGTCAGCTTGACCAGTCCTTCATTCTGGAAATATTTTAACATTCTGGTCACAACCTCTCTGGCTGTTCCCATATGATTCGCGATCTTCTCATGTGTGATCTTCAGAGACTGTGTTCCTTCAAGCGCACTCTCCTCCAGCAGGAATGCTGCCAGGCGCTTGTCGAAGCTCTTCCACATGATCTGCTCCATCATCCACATAACATCAGAAAAACGGCTGGAGATCACTTGATTGTGATAATTCGCAAGCGGCGCAGACTCCATCAGTACCGCATTGTATACGTCCGGAGGAATTACCATAACTTCAGAATCTTTCTCCGCCTCAATTACCATATCAAACATAATGTTTGGCATCGCGCAGGATGCTGTGAAAATACAGGTATCCATCTCGAACAAACGATATAAGGTAACCTCACGACCCTCACTGGAAATACTGTATGCACGGAGCTGTCCGGACTCAATCAATACAATACCAAGGCAGTTGGTCTCACCGCTGTGGAGGACCATTCCCTTCGGTACTTCACGGAAATATGTAGCGTCCTCTATTTTTTTCTGCTGCGCAGGTGTCAGTTTGTCCCAAATCGGAAAATATGTTGCAAAATCCATAACCTTACCTCCCAATATGTCTAGTATAAATCAGAACGTCCTCGATTACCACTCCAATGTATGCAATTGACCTTCCATTGTCATCTTCTCAAATCCATTCTGGCGAAGGCCCTCATATAACATGATCGCTACGGAGTTGGATAGATTCAGGGACCGCATATCGCCCCACATCGGAATACGTACACAAGTTTCCGGATATTTAACGAGAATCTCTTCCGGGATTCCACGGCTCTCCGGGCCAAACATCATGAAACAGTCCGGTTCATACTGCACATCAGTATACACATGCTGTGCTTTTGTGGTCGCCATATAGATCTTTGCACCCGGATTCTTCGCAAGAAACTCTTCGAAATTGCTGTAAACGGTCACATCAAGCTTTGGCCAGTAATCCAGTCCTGCGCGTACCAGATGCTTTTCGCTGAGTTTAAATCCCAGTGGTTCGATCAGATGCAGCTTTGTGTTGGTCGCCACACATGTACGACCGATATTTCCTGTATTAGCCGGCATCTCCGGCTCATATAATACAATGTTCATTGTTGTTTCCTCCTAAAAAACCGGGTAATGGCCGGATTCTTCTCCGCCACTACCCGGCTTACATTCTCTTACTGAGCACTCTCATTTAAATGTCTCTTGGCAAATCTTTCGATCCTCTCCATCGCCTTCTGCAGATTCTTTAAAGAATATGCATAAGACACTCGAAGATATCCTTCGCCACAGTCACCAAATGCAGTACCCGGAACAACAGCGACCTTCTCTTCCTCAAGAAGTTTCAGAGCAAACTCATCGGAGCTCATACCAAAACGCTTGATACACGGGAATACATAGAACGCACCCTGCGGCTCATAGCAATCCATTCCGATATCGTTGAACGCTTTTACAAGATATTTTCTTCTCTCATCATACGCCTCACGCATCTCTGCCACGTCCTCGTCACCATTGCGAAGAGCCTCAACAGCCGCATACTGACTGGTTGTCGGCGCGCACATGATCGCAAACTGGTGGATCTTCAGCATCTGCTGTAAGATTACCTTCGGCGCACATGCATAACCAAGTCTCCAACCTGTCATCGCATAGGATTTGGAGAAGCCATTGATCAGGACCGTTCTCTCCTTCATACCCGGAAGGGACGCGATGGTCACATGGTTTCCTGTATAAGTCAATTCAGAATAGATCTCATCGGAAATCACGTAAAGGTCATGTTCCTCAATCACTTCTGCGATCGCTTTCAGATCTTCCAGTTCCATGATAGAACCGGTCGGATTGTTCGGGAACGGAAGGATCAGAACTTTCGTCTTCGGAGTGATCGCTGCAAGCAGCTTCTCCTTTGTCAGACGGAACTGATCTTTTTCTTCCAGCTGAATGGAAACCGGAACACCACCTGCCAGAATCGTACACGGCGGATAGGAAACGTAGCTCGGCTGCGGGATCAGAACTTCGTCGCCCGGATCCAGCATCGCACGGAGCGCAATATCAATCGCCTCACTGCCGCCAACCGTTACCATGCATTCATCTGCAAAATCGTAGGAAACCTGGAAACGGCGCTCTAAATAGTTACAAATTTCAATTTTTAATTCTTTTAAACCTGCGTTTGAAGTATAGAAGGTCTGTCCTTTTTCCAGAGAAAAAATACCTTCTTCTCTAATGTGCCACGGTGTGTCGAAGTCCGGCTCACCAACACCCAGGGAAATTGCCTCCTTCATTTCGCTTACGATATCAAAGAATTTACGGATTCCGGACGGCGGAATCGTTGTTATTGTTTGAGATAATGGGTTTCTCACAGACTAATCAGCATCCTTTCATCTTCCGGATTCTCGCACAGCACCTCACCATTCTCTTTATATTTCTTGAGAATGAAGTGTGTGGATGTGCTTACTACGGAACTAATCGTAGCCAGCTCTTCATTTACAAACTGTGCTACTTCGCGGAGTGTTTTTCCTTCGATGATCACGGTAAAATCGAAATTACCGGAAGACATCAGATATACGGAAGAAACTTCCTTGTGGTGATAAATACGCTCCGCAATCTTATCATAACCCACGCCTCTCTGAGGAGTTACTTTTACCTCGATCAGAGCTACCACTTTTTCATCATAAGCATTTTCTCTATTTTCTCCCATTTCTATACCTCCTCAGTGAGTTTATATATTTCATCCGGCTGCGGACGCTCTAAATAACCCGTTCCGCTAACGCCTGTCATCTTTCTTGCGATTCCTTTTTCCACTTTTCCGATCACTGCAGCACGGATTCCATGCTCTGCCAGACCCTGAATCATGTCTTCGCCATGATTTGTCGCTATCAGGACACACTCTCCACACCACAAACGATACGGATTCAGATCTAAAAGTTCGCATACTTCAATGAGTTCCTGTCTCACAGGCATTTTTAATAAGGAAAATGTGATTCCCTGCCCATATGCTCCGGATATGTTCCAGAGGGCAGCTAAAATGCCGCCCTCTTCCACATATTCCCATTCTGTTGCACCTAACGATGCCAGAATGTCAGGATCTACATTCATCTTTTCTTCTAGCGCCTGATCCAGACTACGCATGAATGCGCCGCAAAATCTGGATTCCAGCACGTCTCTTTTCTTTTCTACTGCAGTTTTTACACCCTTTTTGCCAATGGATCCTGCTACAACAAGATCCTGACCCGGTTTGAAAATACCACTGCCATTTGGCTCACGCTCGATCCTTCTCATCATAATCGTGTACCTCTACTGCGGTCCTTGTGTTGCGCCCAGACTTAATACACCGGACGGTGCCGCCGGAGTCGGTGCCGGAGTTGACGCTCCCGGACCTGCCGGATTTGTTGCAGGAGTCGGACTTACTGCTCCCGGACCTGCCACAGCACCAGGACCTGCTGGCTGTGTTTCAGCCGGAGTGGTCTCAGCCGGAGCCTCCGGAGCCGTTGGAACACTTCCCTCCTCTGGAACCGGTTCAACCGGTAACGCAGGACCTACATTATAAATTGCCTTAGAGGCATTATAACTGTCCTTATTTAACAATGTTCTCTCCTGAAGCACTCCATCCACATACACACACTTGTAAAGTTCAGAACGAATGCCTGTGTGAGAAGACTGAACCTGCACTCTCTGACCCGGCTGTAATGTCGGATCCGGTTGTTCGATCGGGTCACCAGGACTGATCCACTGCAATGTCTTGGACTCAAATTTCACTTCTCGATTCTCCGGTCTTGTTTCCTGACCGTAAATCTTAAATGTCAGCTTCTTGCCAGATGTATAACCCTCGACATAGATCGGAGTCTCATATGGGTTGCTGATTTTGATATCTTTGTATGTTCCTGCGATCGCTGCATCTCTGGAATGATCCACATACGCAACAGTCATAGAATGATTCTGACGCTGTACGATATCAAGCTCCGCATAGAGCGCTGCGTTGTATAATGTTGTCGCGATCTGACAAACACCGCCGCCGATACTGTCAACGGAACGACCGTTTTCATAAGCAGTCGCTGTCTTATAACCATTCGCTGTTGTAAACGGCGCCATACACTCATAACCAGAAAGCACATCACCAGGCATCAGCACGCGGCCGTTGATCTTCGCAGTACCAACCTCCAGGTTTGTAGAGCGGGCCCAGCCACTTGTCTTAAAATCAGTCGTATAAGAACCAAGCACATCCTGAATTGTCTCCAGATCCTCCGTCTTGATTCGAGGTTCAGCCTCTGTCACGCCTGCTACCACGCTAACGCCATCCGTTCCGTTCTCACCCAGCGCCGCTTTTAATGCATCTTTTGTTGCTTCCATATCGATTGCCACACCTGTCACAGACGGTGTAACAACAAATCCATCGCCTTCTTTTACGATCGTCGCATCCTGCGGCTCCGCAAGTGCTGCTCCACAATGTTCCGTAACAAACGCTGCAACTTTTTCCTGATCGACATCCAGTTCCAAATCTACAACGACCGGATTTTCCTGAAGATCTTTCTTCTTCATATAGCGCTTGATCAGATTACCTTTTACTTCCGTGCTCGCCATTGCTTCTTCAACAGCGTCCGGATTTCCCCAAGTCATACCGAGCTCTTTCGCACTCGTCTCAGCCTTGGCTCCATTGACATCCAGTGTAACCTTTTGGTTCAGCTTGGCGTCAACGTATTCCTTCACAACCTGTTCCGCTTCCGTACCGGTCATACCCTCAAGGCTGATCTCGCCTACATAAACACCGGCAGGAATCGCTTCCTGTGCACGCGCGGAAACCGGGGCCGTGAAAATCAGACCAGCTGCCATGACCGCCGTCATGCCAGCAATCCACGCATTCTTTTTCATAACTATCTCCTTAAAAATAACTTCAAAATCTCACATTAATGGAAAACGGACATTAATGCGCCTAAAACAGTCGGAACTACCATTCCGATCACTAAAAGAACTGCAACGATTGCAGTGATCATTTTTCTCTTCTTGCCACGTCTAAGATCCATCATAGTCTTTCACCTCTTATCATTTTATCTGGAGTCCGGAACCCATTTCCTGTCTTATGCCTTTTCAGGGATTCTTCCATGCGTAAAAATAATCTGGTCTATCATCCTCGAAATCTCATTTCCGGACATATGATCAATATCGACAGTCGTTTTTATTCTATGATATTTTAATAAATCGTGCAAGTGTTGTTTTTGTCTTTTGGTGGCCGGACGTTCCTTTTTGGCTTTATAAATCAAGGGTTTTGCCTCAAACAGATCTGCTCGGCTCTCTCCAAACTGCTCGATCAGTTTTGCATACAAGACATGTGTCGATATAGCATCCGAAAGCGCCCTGTGTGCAGTCTCCGGAACGATTCCAAAATATGTGCACGCAGCACCCAGATTTTTCTTCTCCGGTCCTGGCATCAAATAACGACAGAGTTTCAGTGTATCTATCGCATCTTTCTTAAATTCCAGCTTCATGTTCACAGCCGCCTGAGTCAGAAAACCATAATCGAAAATAATCTGGTGTCCAAGAAGCGGGAATCCTTCACAGAATGCGATCACTTGCGGAAGAACCTCCTCAATATCCGGAGCATCCTTTACCATTTCGTCTGTGATTCCGGTCAATTCCACGATACGCTCAGGAATCTCGCGATGTGGATTTACCATGGTGTGATAAGTCTCGACAACTGCGCCATCCACCACTTTCACCATTCCGATCTCTGTAATCTTCTCGCGCTTGGCTCCGATCCCTGTTGTCTCCAGATCAACTGCTACGTAAGATGTCGTCATTTTTTGCCACCAACTTTCTTACCAGCACCGACCGACGGACAGAGCTCTCGCAAAAAGCATTCCTCACACTTCGGACTTCGTGCAACACAGATGGTTCTTCCAAGGGTAATGATCTGAATGTTCCAGAGAATCCAATGATCCTTCGGGAGAACATTCATCAGATCGTACTCCACCTTCTCCGGATCATCATGTTCCGTCAATCCCAATTTCTTCGAAATTCGCTTCACGTGGGTATCCACCACGATACTCGGCTCATCGTAGATATTTCCACGGATCACATTGGCAGTCTTTCGACCGACACCTGCCAGAGCAGTCAGCTCCTTCATCTCTCTCGGAACCTCTCCGCCATGCTTTTCAATTAGATCTTTGCAGCAAGAAATAATATTCTTCGCCTTCATATGATAAAAGCCGGTCGAATGAATATCTTTTTCCAACTCAGTAAGCTCTGCATTTGCAAACTTCTCCAACGTGTCATACTTTTTAAATAAATCTGCAGTCACGATATTTACACGTGCATCCGTGCACTGTGCACTAAGAATGACGGCGATCAATAACTGCCACGGTGTCTCATGATTCAGATAACAACGGTACTCTGTGCCATACTCCGCGTCCAGACTCGCAAGGATCTTTGTCACTCTCTCGTTTCTGGCTTTCTTCGATTCTCTTCTCGCCATTGGTGCCTCTTTCTTCATATATAAATCGTACCGCCTTCGCATTCTTGTTCAACGGGTCACGATTTTTGTAGTCAAACAAGATAAAACTACCATCTTCCATATGCTCCATATGAGCCATCTTGATCAGCTGACGGCTGTCATATCCCTCATATCCAAGGAGCCACTCTGGTTTCTCCGCCTCCGCAGTGAAAAATTCGCGCACCTCGTATTTCACATCACTCTGGTCACTGGCAAAGGATGGACGGCTCTTCAGATTTTCTCTCAGATACAAATCAAACATCAGTGCATCTCGGAACTTTGGAAGTTCCTCTTCCACAAACTTCTCCTTTAAGAAGTTATACAGAATCTCATATCTCGCCAGACGATTATGGCTGAATCCAAACAAGCCATTCTTTTCATAATAATCCGCCAGCGCAAGGAACATGGAGGACGGGTGGGAAAACTCCTTCTCCAACAGTCTCAATGTATAAGAGAACTGTCCGCTATTATAATGAACTTCCACCATCTCTTCCATTTCTTTCAGACGGATCACATCCTGGTAAGATAACCATTTCGTAGAAAGCACCTCGTAAGGCGGAACGGAACGATATTTCAGCTCATACTCCTGCACATGGGCAGCCATATAGGATCCCTTTAACACCTTCAAGAATCCCAACTGCAGCTGGTCCGGTCTCATATCATACACATCGTCGAAAGACATCAGGAACGAGCCCATATTTTCGTACGGAAGTCCTGCGATCAGATCCAGGTGCTGATGGGTATTGCGATAGCTGTGGATGCGATCCACACGCTTCTTTAATCGTTCCAGATTCATTCTTCTGTGGATCTCAGTAATCGTATCCAGATTGGTCGACTGTACTCCGATCTCCAACTGGATCAGCCCCGGTCGCATCTTTGCGATCAGTGCCAGCTCTTCCTCGTCAAACAGATCAGCAGAAACCTCAAAATGGAAGTTGGTCACACCATTGTCATTCTCTAAAATATGCTTCCAGATTCCGAGTGTATGCTCTCTCTTACAGTTAAATGTACGATCAATAAATTTTACCTGCGGAACCTTGTGCTCCAGGAAGAAGTCCAACTCTTTCTTCACCAGATCCAGACTGCGGAAACGCACCGATTTATCGATGGACGACAGACAATAACTGCAAGAGAACGGACAGCCACGGCTGCTCTCGTAATAAACGATCCGGTTCTCAAATTCCGTCATATCCGCATAGTAGAACGGGATCTCGTCCATGGATAATAAACGCTGCGGTCCATTAGTATAAAACTTTCCGCTGAATCCGCGGCAGGTGATTCCCTGAATCTGATTGATCCTCGTATAGTCCGCACTCATATAAGCGCTTACCAGCTCTGTAAATGTCAGCTCGCCTTCTCCGCGCATAATACCGCGGATCTGCGGTTCTTTTAATAAAATCTCTTCTGCATTGTAGGACACTTCCGGTCCGCCCAGCCAGATTTCACATCTCGGCAGGATTTTATGCAGATCTCTTGTAATTTCCAACACTTGGGAAATGTTCCATATATAACAGGAAAAGCCGATAAAATCCGGCTTTCTCCTGAAAATATCTTCTAAAACGTGGTCCATCTGATGGTTGATGGTATATTCTCCAATCTCAATGTCCGCCTTCGGACGCTGCTCCTTTGCAAACGTTTTCAGACTGTACACCGCCGGATTGGAGTGAATGTATTTGGCATTGATCGCCGCCAGTAAAAACTTCATTGAACCTCCGGGTTACACGTGATATTCGATCTTACGACCAGTCGCATTGTACTGGTAGTAGCGAACGCCTGCCGCATTTAACATACGCTTGGACGCCTTTGTGCTCGGTGTATCTGCGTATTTATCGCTCTCATACACCAGAGTCTTGATCCCCGCCTGAATGATAGCCTTCGCACACTCATTGCACGGGAACAGTGTCACATACAGCTTGCTGCCTTCCAGACTGCCTCCACGATAGTTTAAGATCGCGTTCAGTTCACTGTGTGTCACATAAAAATACTTTTCATTGTACGGATCGCCGTCATCACGGCTCCACGGGAACTCATCATCAGAGCAGCCTTTCGGGAAACCATTGTAACCCATGGACAAAATCTTATTATCCTCGCTCACGATACAACATCCGACCTGAGTGTTCGGATCTTTGGAACGCATCGCGGACAATTTCGCTACGCCCATAAAATACTCGTCCCATGTAATATAACCAATTCTTTTGTCTGACATAATATCCCCCTCGTACAAACATTAAACCTTTACAATATGATAACCGGCCGCCTTGCACAGACGATTCATGATCGCCTGACCCAGTCTGTCCTTGGAAAAGCTCTCTGAGAATATACAATCCACTTTCTGATCATCGAATTCTCTCAGCACCGCAAACAAGTTGTGTGCTACAGACTCTTCATTTTCCCTGCTTCCGATTACCTTCAAAATACCGCACTCATAGCTCTCACGGCTTTCTTCGGTACAAATGATACCAACCTTCAGTCCGGCTTCCAAAGCAAGCTTTGCTTCCTGGTTAATAAATGCCACCACATGCTCTGTCTCACCTTCAACCAGAGTCATCTCTGCCTGCGGTGCATAATGACGATATTTCATGCCCGGAGCCTTCGGCTTCACATCCGCACTCAGCGGACCTAAGATCGCCGGATCGATCTCCACCTCACCCAGCGTCTCGCGAAGCATTTCCATGGTGATCGCACCAGGTCTCAAAAGCATCGGTACCTCTCCGGAAACATCCACGATCGTAGACTCTACTCCGATTCCCACTTCGCCGCTGTCAATGATCATCTCAATCTTACCGTTCATGTCTTCTACCACATGCTCCGCTTTTGTCGGACTCGGACGACCGGATGTATTGGCACTCGGAGCCGCTACCGGAACCCCTGCCAGTTTGATCAGACGATTCGCAACCGGATCGGAAGGCATACGGATCGCCACCGTCTCCAGACCACCGGTTGTTCCGTACGGGACAATATCCTTTTTCGGAAATACCATCGTCAGCGGACCCGGCCAATATTTCTCTGCCAGTTTTCTTCCCGCCTCCGGAATTTCACTTACCAGCGCTGAAAGCTCTTCCATACAGGAAATATGCGCGATCAGCGGATTGTCGGACGGGCGTCCCTTCGCCTCATAGATCTTCTTAGAGGCAGATTCGTCCAGAGCATTGGCTCCAAGACCATAAACGGTTTCCGTCGGGATCGCCACCAGACCGCCGTTTCTCAGAATCTCCGCCGCCTCTGTCAATTCTGCATCTGTAAAATTTTCTCTGTTAATCTGAATAATCTTTGTATTCATGCTATTTTCTTCCTACACTGTGAATCAGATTGCTGATTCTCTTATATACCAACATTGTCACGATAGACACTACAACACCTTTGATCAGGTTGAACGGGCCAACACAGATGATCGCAAAGCTCCAGATATTGCTGACCGCCGGATTGATCGCTGCTCCAAGAGCCAAAATACTCTCCAGTGGCATTACCTTAGAATAAAACGGAAGCATCACAACCGCATTGATCACGATTCCGCTCAGTGCCATAACGATGGTACCAATAATCATACCATACATCGCACTTTTTTTCGACTTCTTTGTGTGATAAATCATCGCAGCCGGAAGTACAAGGGAACATCCGATAACAAAGTTCGCCATCTCACCAACAAAACCCGTTGTGGTCGGTTTCATCATCAATTTAACCAGGATCTTGACGAACTCAATGATCACGCCCGCCACCGGCCCCATGGAAAATGCTCCTACCAGAACCGGAACCTCGGAGAGGTCCAGACCATAGAATGTCGGCGCAATAAAAGCAAGCGGGAACTCAAACATCATCAGCACACCTGCCAGCGCACCAAACATGCCCATCAGTACCAGATTCTTCGTTGTCAGCCACTTTTGTTTCATAGTTTCTTCCTCCTAAATGTAAGTTATGTACCTGATGTTCAACAATAGAGGAATCGTACGGGCTCCGTGATTTCTTTGAAAAGCAGAAAGACCCCGGATATAATCCGGGGCCAGATCTCACGTAACCTTCTTACTGCCGGTTTGCACCGGCATCGCACAATTTCTACTCTCATCCAGACTATACTGTCGGTTCCGGAATTGCACCGGATCAGCTGCAAACGCAGGTCGCGGACTGTCACCGCCGGTGGGGAGTTCCACCCCGCCCCGTAGAACATTTATTAGGTTTCTATACATAATTAAGTATAGTTCTTTATCACACTACAGTCAATGCCTATTTTCGATTCAGATACTCCATGATCCCCATGTGGATCGTCCATGCCAGCCGATCCTGATACTCCTCCTGCTGCAGCATCGCAGCCTCTTTCCAATTGCTGAGAAACCCACACTCCACGATCACGATCGGACTTTTTACATGCAAAAGCAGATAATAATCTCCATTCGCTTTTGCGAGCCTCCGATTTTCAGAACCTAACACATACGTAAACCGTTCCTGCAAAATCTCTGCCAGTTCTTTTCCTTTCGCTGAATCCTGATAATAAAACACCTGTCCGCCCGATACATATTCTTCATGGTAACTATTCTGATGGATGCTGACCACTAAGTCCGGTTTCGCATCATTGATGAGCCGGCACCGATTTCGCATATCTGCCATTTTCTTACTTGTGTCCTCTTCCTGATAAAGACCTATATCAGACTCCCGCGTCATGATAACCTCAATATCTTCCAACTCCAGATACTTCTTCAGGCGTGTGGCAATTTTCAGATTGATCTCCTTCTCTAAGCTTCCGTCTACGCCAACCTTTCCCGGGTCATTGCCCCCGTGTCCACTGTCAATTACTACGACGGGCTTTCCATTCCGTTCCGCAACCTCCGCACTGACCACCTGCACCGTGCCATATTTTGCAGCCAAAAATACCATAAAAATCAAAAGAAGGCCGACAACCTCCTCCCAGATTAATCGTCTCACACCCAATCTCCCGACAAATATTTGTAAAATATATCCGTCGTACAATAGAAAAAGAACCCTTTCGTCTACCTAAGGTTTCCGAAAAGGTTCTTTTGCATATCGTTTATTCCCAGCCAATCACATCCCAGGCTGCTTCGTCCTCGAGACCAAGTTTCCAGCACGCCACGCCTGCCAGATTATAATCTCTGATTAAATTCATTTTGAGTTCCAGCGAGTTCTCTTCTTCCAACCATAAATAACTCAATTCGGACGGAGTCAAAAACTCACCATAATACTGTCCCAGTTCTTCCTGCCAGTACAACTCAACGTTATTCTTCTCAATCCAGTTTTTTGCCGCCCCGATACCAAGCGCCTTAGAAGAAATCTCACCATTCTTTTCTGTCCAAAGTCTTGTATAGAATGGGACTGCATTGATCACTTTTTCTCTCGGTACCAATGCCAGCGTATCAGAAATACCTTTTTCCACAAAGCCCAGTGACGCAACAGAACCCGGTTCTCCGCCTGCATAATGTTCATCATATCCCATGATGATCACATAATCTGCCACAACACCCTGCTCTTCACGGTCGTAGAATGTATTATAAGAAGTCGGAACATAATTATCTACAGAAAGAATGATCCCCTTCTCGCGACACGGGATTGAAAGCTCCCTTAAGAACTGAATATAATGAATTCCTGCTTCTGGCTTCAAACTTTCAAAGTCCATGTTCAATCCATCAATTCCATATTTTTCCACTTCTGCTATCAGACTATTGATCAGTTTTCGTCTTGTCGTTGTGGATGCCAACAGAACTTCTGTCTGTACGTCGGAACTAAAGTTGTCCAGCAATGCCCATACCTGAACTCCATACTCATGAGCCAAGTCTACATACTCCTGATTTGCCAGGGACTTGAAACTTCCAGAGTTGTCGGTCAGTGCAAACCAGGTCGGAGAAATAACATTGATATTTTCACAATCTTCCAAAATACTCTCCAACGCTTTATTCGCTTCCGAATTGGTCACCTGATGCCAGCCAAGAACAATCTTCTCATCCAAAAGATTACTCTCATAAACAACTGGCTCACGCCCGCTGAAAAAGGCTTCATTCTGAATCTCTCCCAGAACTTTATTTTCCACATAGCCGATATGACCATCCGGAGTCACAACCTTCGACCAGGTTTCCATCGTCTCAAGAACCGTTACCTGTGTATCCTGTTCCAGATTTGTCAGGATCGGACTCTTGATCCCGCCCTTCACTCGAACGGCTCTCTTTTTATTCAGAACACTTACACCTCGATTGTTCCACTCATTGATAAATACACGCTTTGCTTCACCGGAATCAAACGCCTGAATCTCCACATCCGAATAATTGGCGATCAATCCCAATGTCAGATAGATGTCTTCGTCCTTTACCAGCAAAAGCGGCGCTCCATTGGATCCCTTTGTCTCTGCATCTGCATACACGATCTGATCCGGAAGGGTATATACCAAAAGGTTCTCTGTGCTGTCCCAGTAAAATCGCTTATTGATATGACCTAGGATCCATGAAAGCGGAAGGTATGTCTGTCCGTTCTCATAAATACCCTGAATCTCCTGACGGCCATAATTATAAAACAGGGCTACATCGTCGCCCTCAATCTCATAAACCTCACATAAATCTGCAGCTTCTTTCGTCGGCATATATTTCTGAACTGCCTGGTAACCAAATACACCAAGCACAATCAGAAAAATCAATCCGATGGCTATAATAATCGGTATCGCTTTTTTCATACTTTCACGCTCTTTTCTTCTGAATCAAGTTTACCGTTTTATTATACCATATCCCATTCTGTCCGTTTGTAAATTTTTTGTAAATCCCACCACGATCGTTTCCGGAAATTTCTTCCAGGCAGAACAACATCTCCTAAACCGATCATCCCGTCCCTAACTTTTATTTACGTCTGCGTCTACGTTTCCGCTTGTCATCATATTCCGATTCAAGTTCCCCATGATATACTTTATCGAAACGTATCTCTTTTAATCCCCCTTCCTGATCTTCCACAAAATCTGCCATGTAAAACCGATTATCCTCACGGATCACCGTAAGTTTATCCCAATCACTCTGTTCCACTGGAATCTTGTCATCAATGTAAACTGCAATTCCCATCTCCGGATACCGCATCATACCCTCAACAAATTTTCGGCGCGCTTCCATTTCCAGTTCTCGCTGTTCACGCTCTTCCTTCTCACAATCTACATAATACAAGTCCATATTGGTTAACATTTCATTTGTCATGTTCTTTTCCTTCTTTTTACACTTGCCCGGCTGATTGCCACAAGAAGGTACTGTGACATATGAATCCTTTGTTTCAATCCGCCGGGCGATCCCCCTCCGATTGACCTACATATCGATCAACTGTTGAAAAAATGAACAACTTTCTTTTGTGACAGAAAATGCATCCGCTGAAAACGGGATCCGTCCGACAGAAATCCCGGGACGTCTTCGAAATTCTCTTCTGGTTTCTTCACTGCCAAAGGCAGCAAGATAATTCCAGCTCCTTTTTCCGTTTTCATTTTCACGCACGAACTCCCGAAAACACAACTCCTGCCATTCACTGAACGAACCGACCAGAAACTGTTTTTCGCACCTCAGCAACTCCGGCGGCAGTTCTTGATCCACAACACCAAAATCAATCAGAATTTCGTCAACGTCATTCCCTAACACTTCCGTCAACTCCTGAATTCCGGCCTTTTTCCAGTACTGTACATCCAATACACGAAATCGTTTCTCTTCCCGATTAATACCTGTACAGACCTTTTCCAGCCGCTCGAAGTCTCCCGACCGGTTCCATTCCAGCAATACGGTATTTCTCCGCCGGTATCCGGCCAGATAATTGGCCATCATGATTGCAAAATGGGTGCAGCCAACGCTGTGTCCGATTCCTCCAATCCCAATCAATCGGGATTTCTCCTTCGAAAGAGTTCTCTGAATCTTTTTCTTTTCCATCCTGTAGTGCCTCCTGTCCGAAATGCTAATAATCTTGTGAAACAGGCATCTACAGTTTTGTTTTTTTTCAATGGATTTGTAAAGAAGGGCAGATTTAGACATGAAATCCCACGCAAATCCCACGGAAGCTTTACACAAAAACCTCCTGACATGTGATTCCATAATAGAACCATTTGTTTACCACTAGACTTCAGTTTGTTGACTGCCTGCACCGCAAGGTCGATCTCCCACCATTTGGCTCCGCTGACTAATACATAAAGATCTGCCTCCGGCAATTCGGGCTCATCTTTCCAACTGACTCCCAGGTCACGAATGATAATTGGATAATAATGATACGGTAACTTTACAGATTTACCATAGTATGGACAGATGTTTAAACATCCAAAATGAAATACGCCGGTCTCGTCCGCTTTCGCTCCCAGAATTCGTGCAAAAGTCCGGACCGTATCCGTATCGTATAATTCTTGATATAGCGTCAGATACCCGTTTCGGGTCAAGAAGTTTGTAAAACCGAGTGCAGCATGAGTCGTTCCGATCCCAGCCTTCGCACCCATAAAAATCACAGTCAGAGATTCTATTGCATGTTCTTTTGAAAGATGATCTAAATATTCCTCCAGCTCCAACTCCACATCCTGAGCTACGGCATACCGATCATCCTTCTGTTCCGCCATACATCCTCGTATAATGCGGTCTAATTCTCGGAATTTCGCATCTTCACCAAATTCCGGTATTCTGCCCGGAGTCCGCCCCCGGCACATAAAATATAAAAGAGCTCCAATTGCATACACATCCGTCCGACAATCCAACGGTTCCCCCTTGAACTGTTCCGGTGCCGCAAAGCCAACAGTTCCGTAACGCTCGCCAAACTCTTCAACCTCCGACGCATACTGCGCGTGGTCAAAATCGATCAATTTCACCATTTTATCGCACACCAAAAGATTCTTCGGCTGCAGATCTAAATACAAAATGGGATTTTCTGCTGTATTCATGAACTGAATGATACGACAGATCTGCATTCCCAGTTCTACTGTCGTTTTTACTGAATATTTGCCCCGCTTCTTTACGGAATCAAATATAGATTCGCCTTCTAGATATTCTTCAACCAATATGAAGTAATTTTCAGAAATGGATGAGCCATCCACCACATCATAAACCAGTGGAATGCCCGGATGACGCAGATGCTTCAAAAATAAGGCTTCTTTTCGAAACGTCTCATAATCCGTCATCGTACTTGGAACGACCTTGATTGCCCGATATTCTTCTAATCCCCTGTGATACGCCAGGAATACTGTACCGGATCGGCCTTCTCCCAATTTTTTACAAATATAATAATTTGGCAATAGCGTTGAAATAAGAACGTGCTCCTCTGTGATCCTCACACCTCCTTTCAAGCGCAATATAATCTCTGACACCAATTGTAGTACACTATAGCGCCCATTTGACATTTAGAAGGCGTCAAAATATTACATTTTCATAAATCTTTCTGTCATAGGATTGCAAAAACAGAATAGGATATAGTATATTATAGGCGTAAAAATGGACTTATTTTGTATAGACAGGAAGTGATTTGATGAGAATAGAACGAATCAGTGAAAATACCATCCGCTGCACCTTGACCAATTTCGACTTAAGTGTCCGAAACATCAAGATGAGCGAATTAACATATGGAAGTGAAAATGCGAGAAATCTGTTCCGCGAGATGATGCAGCGCGCACACAACGAAGTCGGTTTTGAGGCCGAAGATACTCCGATCATGGTGGAAGCGATCCCGATGTCTAACGACAGCATTATGCTGATCATCACGAAAGTGGAAGATCCGGATGAACTGGATACACGTTTCTCTCGCTTTACCCAGGAGCACGAGGAATCCAATTCCATGCCAAATCTGGCCAATGAGTTACTGGAGGGTGCGGATGAAATCTTAAATCTCCTTGGCAATCCGGACGTTTGGGAAGATCTGAAGAATCTCCCTGTGACTAATAACCAGGCTGCAGATCACAGAAAAACCGAGGTTGCTCCGACAGAAGATATTGCAAAACCGGCTCCACAGAATATGCGAATCTACCAGTTCGATACACTAGATCTGGTCTGCGCTGCCGCGAAACACATCGGCAGCATATTCACTGGAGAAAGTGTGCTTTACAAGAACCCTGTAAATGGCAAGTTTTACCTGATCTTAAGAAAGGCTGATTGTGACGAGCTGACATTCAGTAAAACCTGCAATGCACTTTCCGAATATGCCACACGCCAGAAGCATGATCCGGCAACGGAAGCATATTATTCTGAGCATTACGAACTCTTTATAAAGAAAGATGCACTCAAAGCACTTGCAAATCTCTAACCCTTAACAGAATAAAAAACAGTCGTCAGCCAAATATGGCCAACGACTGTTTTTTGTTTCAACTTGATAATCGCAAAATTAAGCGTTTGCAGAAGCCTCTTTATTTGCAAAGAACTCGTTGATCGCTGCTACAAGCTTATCGCAATCGATTCCGTGTACAGCAGCTGCCTCTTCGAGAGACTCCATCTGAGAAGACGGGCATCCTACACAGTGCATTCCTGCTGCCATAAGGATGTAAGCAACGTTGATATCTTTACGAAGCAGATCGCCCATTAACATGTCTTTTGTTACCTGCATGTTTCATTCCTCCTTATTTATCTTTCCATTACTTTCGTAATCACATATAGATTGAGTATAATACTTTTCTTTCTGGTTTGCAAGGTACTTTTTTCTTTCCATTCTTTCGTTTAACCCTTTTCTGTAAAATAACTCTTGAATATTTTATCCGTCTGAGTTAGAATTATTATACAAAATTTAAAGGAGGAACTAATCATGGCATTTATTATCACAGATTCTTGCGTATCCTGCGGTACATGTGCTGGTGCATGTCCGGTTGGCGCTATCGCTGAAGGCGATGGCAAGTATGTTATCGACGCTGATTCCTGCGTATCCTGCGGTACATGTGCAGGCGCTTGCCCGGTTGGCGCTATCGAAGAGGCTTAATTAAAACCTACATACAACAAAATGGCTGCCGTTTTTAACGACAGCTTTTTTGTTACCCTTTTTTACAATGACAAGGAACCTCCTACCATGAGCAATTCATTTTACCGTGCTATTTTAGTTGTCAGCTTTGGCACTTCAGTCAATGAGACTCGTACTAAAACACTCGAAGCAATCGAACATCGCATCCAAACTGCTTACCCGGATCTTCTTCACGAACGAGCATGGACAAGCAGACTTCTCCGAAAAAAAGTTCTGGAAACAGAAGGATTAATCATCCAAAGTGTTCAGGAATCCCTTACACAACTATCCCTAAATGGAATCCGTGAAGTTTATATCCAGCCAACGTTTGTTACCTGCGGGGGCGAATATCAAACGGTGATCCAGGAAGCTTCTGCCTTCCAACATCAATTTCAGACCCTTCGCATCGGCTCTCCGTTAATGGAACAGGAAGAGGATTTTGCATCAATCATCCAGGCGATCACACAGTCTTCCTCTTACCAACAGCCAGCATCCGATGAACTGCTTCTGTTTATGGGACATGGCTCAACCAATGGAGATGACTTCTTATACGATCAGCTTGATCAGGCCTTCAAAACAAACGGTTACCCTCATATTTTCCTAAAAACCATGCAATCTGCAACCTCTGTTGACGAGATCATTTCCTTCGCCTGCAAGCATCAGATCAACAAAATCACTTTGGCTCCATTCATGATCGTAGCCGGCCGCCATGCCATCAAAGATATGGCAGGTGACCATGCGGATTCTTGGAAATCCAAATTGGTACAGGCAGGATTCCAAGTTCATTGTAATATGACAGGACTTGGAGAACTTTCAGAAATACAGCAATTATTCATTCATAAACTTGATCAAACCGGTCTCAAGCTTTAAAACTTGATGCCGGTTTTTCCATATTTCCGCTTTCTTCCAAATCCTAATGAAAAAAAATTCATCTTCGCGGCAGCCGCTTCCGCCTTCCCTTTATTCTCACGCTGATAGGATCGAATCGTCTCGTCCAGCTGGCGGAACCGCTCCTCATCACGCTCATCTGCCACACGCATTAGATAATCCAGTTCCTTCAGAACCTTATCATTGACCATTTTACTAATATCCTGACTCAACTTTTCATTATTTTCCTCGATAGCCTGTCCGATCATTTGCACCATCAGCGCACGAAACTGCTCCGCCTTATCCTTCGCGATCAACGATGTAATCTCTTTATTGTCCAGATTCTCCATCTGTTCTCTTTCCACACATTCTTTCAACGCAGCCACAACATCCTCCTCCAAGACATCGATAGGACTAACCACCTCTTCTCCCGTTTCAAGCGATTTTGCCAACGCAGTTTTGATCGCCTTCAACTGGTACCCTTTTTCTTTCAATTCCTTCACCTGGCGAAAAATCCGGATATGTACGTCCGTATAATACCTGTGCCCCATCTCATTCCGAGGAATTACCATCTCCAACTCCTCCTCCCAATACCGAAGCACATGCGACGGCGCATCCACCTTTCTCGCAGCATCCGAAATCAAATAACATGCCTCTGACATGGTTGTCCTCATCCTTTCCATATGTTCTTATTTATAGTATATGTATGATATTGGGAAAATATGACTTTAAATAGTGTGTCTGGTACATTGACTTTTCTATATTCTGTACATATAATTATATTAAAGAAGCATCAGCTTTCGGGTTAAAACCGATATGGTTGCTCTTTAAATTGGTTGGTTTTAGTTGCGTTTCCGCAACCGCCCATTCCGCTTGGCCGAGCTGGATGGGCTTTTTACTTTTCGACTTCTTTCAACTGCTATGTATGAATACCACAGCAGACTCCATAGCCTATCCATAATATCCACAATTGCAATCGTCCAAAGTAGATCTGTCTTAAATACAGCGCATATAATCAACGCCAGTATAGTCAAAAACAAATCCTTCTCCATAAGCATCTCTCCTTCCCCCAGTCATTATCGTTTCAACCGGATTAATTCCCAACTATCCGAAAATTCTTGGAGAATTCGAGCAACCACATCCATTTTCCACTTATCTGATGCTTCTAGTCCTAAGACCTACTATTATTTTATCTGAATTCACTCCTATTGTCTGTGGTGTCCGGTACCTATTGAACCCTTTTCGGCAAATAAAAAACCCCATGCTCAGACAAATTCGTCTGCACATAGGGTCTCAATACTACTGCTCTTTCGCCATATTCACAAATCGTGTCAATTCTGGCTTCCAGCCTAAGGTAACCGTACCGATTGGACCATTACGCTGTTTTGCGATAATAACTTCTGCCACATTCGGTGTATCGGTATCTTTATTATAATAATCGTCACGGTACAGGAACATAACCACGTCCGCATCCTGCTCGATCGCACCAGACTCACGAAGGTCCGAAAGCATCGGACGATGATCCGTACGAGTCTCACACGCACGAGAGAGCTGTGACAGTGCGATTACCGGTGCATTGATCTCACGCGCCAGCGCTTTCAGAGAACGGGAAATCTCGGAAATCTCCTGCTGACGATTCTCACCACTCTTACCACTTCCGGTCATCAACTGTAAATAGTCGATCATAACCAGATCCAAACCATGCTCCAGCTTTACCTTACGACACTTGGAACGAAGTTCCATGATCGAAATACCCGGGGTATCATCGATAATGAGTTTTGAATTACCAATCGTTCCGATACCTTCCACAACTGCATCCCAGTCCGCATCTGTCAATGTACCTGTTCGGAGCTTCTGAGAATCGACGTTGGACTCCATGGCCAACATACGGTTAACAAGCTGCTCCTTGGACATTTCCAGACTAAAGATCATGGTAGTCTTCTGTCTGCGAACACCGATATAGTCCGCAATATTCAATACAAACGCCGTCTTACCCATGGACGGGCGGGCTGCGATCAGGATCAAGTCTGACGGTTGCAGACCGGACAAACGATAGTCCAGATCGATAAATCCTGTCGGAATACCGGTTACTGTGGACTTCGATCTTGTCGCCTGTTCGATCTTATCCAGAACGTTCAGCGCAACCTGACGGATCGGAACAAAATCACCGGATGTACGACTCTGTAACAGACCGAAAATGTCCTTTTCTGTTTCTGCCAGAATCGTCTCTAAACTATCCTTTCCTGCATAACAGGAATTTGCAATCTCTTCATTAATTTTGATCAGACGGCGCATAACCGCCTTCTCATGTACGATCGTCGCATACGAGCGTACGTTTGCAGAGGTCGGAACGGTCGCCAGAATATCTCTTACAAAATCCAGGCTGCAGACCTCCGGCGGAACATCTTTCTCCTTCAGTCTGTCCTGAAGCGTTACCAGATCCACCGGCTTACCCTCATTGAACAGCTCCACCATGGTCTCAAACATGACCCCATACTGGCGCTGGTAAAAATCCTCACCGATCACGATTTCTGACGCGGCGATGATCGCATCTCTGTCCATCAACATGGAACCGATGACTGACTGCTCTGCCTCAACACTATGTGGCAGCACTCGCTTTACTAACGCTTCTTCCATAAAACTCAACGACCTCCCAACGGGATCTTACTTCGCCTCAACAACCTTCACGCGGAGCACACCAGTTACATCCTTGTGTAACTTGATCGGAACTTCAGTCACACCAAGGCTTCTGATCGGCTCCGGAAGAACCATTTTCTTCTTGTCGATATCTAACTTTAACTGATCAGCTGCTGCTTTTGCGATCTCCTTTGTAGAAACAGAACCGAATGTTCTTCCGCCTTCACCAGCTTTGATGGAAACAGTTACGGAAAGCTCTGCTAACTTCTCAGCCAGTGCTTTTGCTTCTGCAAGCTGATTTGCAGCCACTTTATCTGCATTCTGCTTCTGAAGCTTTAAGTCATTTAAATTCTTTGCAGTTGCCTCAAGACCGAGCTTCTTCGCAATAATATTTCTTCCGTAACCATCACTTACTTTTACGATCTGGCCCTTTTTACCAAGAGCCTTTACATCCTCTAATAAAATAACTTCCATTTAGATTTCTCCCTTCTCCTTCATGGCAAGGATCACTTCTTTGATCTTTTCCTTTGCCTCGTCGATCGACATATCTACAATCTGTGCCCCTGCTACGGTTCTGTGACCGCCGCCGCCGATCTGCTCCATCATAACCTGAACATTCACTTCATCAATGGAACGGGCACTGACAAATATTTTACCATTAAACGGAGTCAGAACAACTGACGCCTTGATTCCTACAATACTGAGAAGTTCATTGGCAGCCTGTGCACCAATAACCGTCGGGCTCTCCACGCCTTCCGCCGGACACACACTGATGGCAAATGCATCTTCAAAGATTTCTGCCTCTCGTACTGCTTCCGCACGTGCTTTATGATCTTCCATGGTATCACGGAACAACTTGCGTACTCTCGTCACATCCGCACCGTTTCTTCTTAAGAATGCTGCTGCCTCAAAGGTACGCACACCTGTCTGAACCACAAAATTCTGTGTATCAATGACCATACCTGCATACATGGCATCCGCTTCCACAGATTTCAGTTTTACGTTGTCACCAACATACTGCAGGATCTCCGCAACTAACTCTCTTGCAGAGGATGCATACGGCTCGACATAAGAAAGTGTCGCATTCGCGATCTTCTCATTGGTCTGGCGATGATGGTCAATTACCACAATGGTCTTCACCATCTTAAGCAGCTGCGGTTCCTCTGTGATACTCGGACGGTTTACATCCACAACCACAAGAGCTGTACCATTGTCCACAAGCTCCTTCGCTTCATCGCTTGTAACAAACATATCCGACGGATAATCAGAACTCTTCTCAAAGCGATCGTACATCGGACGCACAGAAGATGTAATATCATTCAGTACAATATGCGCCTTCTTGTTTAACGCCATTGCAATTCGGTACATACCGATCGCAGAACCAAAGGAGTCTGTATCTCCGATCTTGTGTCCCATGATCAGCAGACGATCCTTGGTCTCCAGAAGCTCTCGCATCGCATGTGCTTTTACTCGTGCTTTTACTCGAGTCTGCTTTTCCAGCTGCTGGCTCTTTCCACCAAAGTACTGGATCTTTGAACCATTCTTCACAACTGCCTGGTCACCGCCGCGGCCAAGAGCCATGTCGATCGCTGTACGTGCATAGTCATAGTTTTGAACGTAAGTATCACCATTCATACCGATACCGATACTCAGCGTAACCGCCATCTCATTACCGATATTGACCGTCTTAACATCTTCCAGAAGACCAAATCGCTCTTCCTCCAGACGCGCCATGTACTGCTGCTTGATCGCGAAGAAGTACTTATCCTTCTCCATCTTCTTTACAATACCATTGATTCCGGAAATGTACTTATTGATCTTACGGTCGATGAGCGCCACTAAAAGAGAACGACGAACTTCCTCAACACTCTCCAAAGCTTCATCGTAGTTATCCAGATAGATCAGACCTGCGACCATCTTCTGGTCTGTGAATGCCTGAATATAACCGTGAAGTTCTGTCTCATCATAAAGATAAACCGCCAGAAGCTGGTCCTCTTTATTTCCTTCTTCCATATTTTCAAGCAATTCTTCGTTTGCACTAATATGCACACGTTTCACACTGACACGATAGATCGCATCACCATAAGTACTCTGTACTTCCATCGAATGTTCCAATTTTTTCAGAGACTCCGGAGTAATCTCCTTGAACAAAGCAGTCAGACTGCGCTTTCCGGATTTCTCATCTTTCAAAACCGCTTTCAGCGCACGGTTCATCCAAAGGATCTTTCCATCTGTATCCGCAACACCGTAAGGCAGTTCCATCGATGCCAGCAACTGCTTCTGGCTCCAGCTATAATCTGCCGCATAAGAAACCAGACCATTCTGCAGTCTCTTATTTCCGGTCCAGAAGAGCCAGCCTGCGATCGCAATGTACGCAAGCGTAAACGGAACCATCACACCTCCTGCATTCGGCTCCATAACAAGAACTGCAACGTTCGCCGCAAAGATCAGGATCGACAAGATCAACGGCCATTGCAAGTATGTCTGCAGCTGACTTTTTACCTTTCTTTTTTCTGCTTTCATATACTCTCCTATTCCTATGCCCAAATATAGGCACAGCAAAAAAACGCCTGAATGAAACGACTTTGGACTAGTATATCATATTTGACCGTGTTTGTAAATTTTGAATATAGAAAACGGCCGGTCAGATGCCCTGACCGACCGTACAACAACTAAACAATTTCTGCAATATCGTAGATCAACCGCTCGGAATCCTCCCATCCAAGGCACGGATCCGTGATCGATTTACCATAAATGTGCTCACCAATCTTCTGACTTCCCTCTTCCAGATAACTCTCGATCATCATACCTTTTACAAAATCATGGATCTCTGCAGAATGCTTTCGACTGTGCAGAACTTCTTTTGTAATGCGGATCTGCTCTTTGTAACGCTTGTTGGAGTTGGAATGGTTTGCGTCAACAATACATGCCGGATTGATGATATCCTGCTCCTGATAAAGCTTATAAAGCAGCTCCAGATCCTCATAATGATAATTCGGAAGACACTGACCATGCTTACCGACCGCACCACGAAGAATCGTGTGTGTCAGTGGATTGCCCGGGGTCTGCACTTCCCAGGTACGATAGATAAAATCATGTCCATGCTGCGCCGCATATACCGCATTGAGCATAACACTTAAAGCGCCGCTGGTCGGATTCTTCATTCCGACCGGAACATCCACGCCACTGGAAACCAGACGGTGCTGCTGGTTCTCCACGGAACGCGCACCAACTGCAACATAGGACAAAAGGTCTGATAAATAACTATAGTTTTCCGGATACAACATCTCGTCGGCTGTGGACATTCCATAATCCTTCAGCACTCGCATATGCAGTTTACGGATCGCAAGAATGCCTTCGTACATATTCGGCTTCTTCTCCGGATCCGGCTGGTGAAGCATACCCTTGTATCCACCTCCGGTCGTTCTCGGTTTGTTTGTATATATACGCGGGATAAGGATCAGCTTGTCCTTTACCTGCTCATTTACCTTCGCAAGATGCTCCATATAATCACAAACAGCATCTTCTCGGTCTGCAGAACATGGTCCGATGATCACTAAGAACTTATCGCTTTTTCCGGTAAAAACATCTGCAATTTCCTTATCTCTCTCCGCCTTCAGCTTCACAAACTCTGATGCTAATGGAAACTCGCCTTTGATCTGCTCTGGAGTCGGAAGAATACTTTTGTATGTAAATGCCATGGTGACCTCCCTGATTGTGATGATTCTATTATTATAATATAGTTTTTTTAGGACTTCAACCTGTTATCAAACAAAAATACCCTGCATATACTGCAACAGTTCCATGCAAATAAGGGGGAAATCGTTTGCTTCTACATAGCGTATACTACAAATTTCTTATTATTCTTCTCAGCACCTTATTTCTCATGACCGGCTGCGGACACGGATACCAGCGGATCGCTCAAAATGGTGTATTAGACGAAACCGGAGAATCTTACGATTCCGTTTCTATTGAACAAATGACCTTCGAAGAATTTTGCACAACCGTGTTTCAGAACGAACTCTCGGAAACAGACACTCTGAATCTACATTACACTCTGAGCCATCCACAATCCTACGGAATCGTTCCGGATGAAGTCACCCTTGGGACCATTTCCTTGGAAGATATGATACAAAATCAAACTCGCATAAATGAGATAAAGACACAGCTAACCACCTTTGACTACCAGAAACTGACATCTGATCAACAACTTACTTACGACGCTCTGCTGGAAACACTCAATACAACCCTCATGTCAGAAGGTCTGGAACTTTATGACCAGCCGCTGGCTCCGACCATCGGGATCCAGGCTCAGCTTCCGATCCTGTTAGCCGAGTATTCCTTTCACTCCTTACAGGATATCGAAAACTATCTTTCCCTTCTCTCTCAGATGGACCGATATTACGGAGAACTGCTCGAATTCGAACGACAAAAAGTTGCTTCCGGACTTGGCCCGTCCGATGCAACCATCGATGCAATCATTCATTCCTGCGAAAGTTATCTGATCGATCCGGAGCATAACTTTCTGACAGAAACATTTGCAACCCGAATCGTCGATTTGGAAGCAACCACAGGTCAGATTATGACTCCTGAACAAAAAAATGATTTTACCACTCGACACATTGAGACCATCCGAGATCATTTTAT
>JAZTZT010000113.1:0-5138 GCA_045637605.1 Pilosibacter sp. | reverse complement strand
GTTGGTCGAGAGCGGTTGATGATAGATGGACGTACAAAATTCGGAAACGCAGCTTGTTTGCAGAATATTGCATATGGGAATGAACAAAAAGAGGAAATGCTCTTTTAAAAAAACATTTCCTCAATTAAATACACACTTAATTAAGTGAAACGGAAATCCTTCCGATATTGTGAATTTCGAACAATTATGGTATGATTAGCAAAGAATAAACATCGATGATCGACCCGATGTAATATGGAGGAATTGAAATGGAAGATAAGAAATTTAACGTGCTGAGCCCGGAAGAATACCTTGCAAACAATCCGTTTATGCAGCATAACCATATGTATATTACTGAGATCGGTACTGAGACCAGTGAGATTCGCATGGAGGTACATCCGGACGGTTTAAATATCATGGGACAGGTTCATGGAGGTCTTCTCTATTCTCTGGCTGATGTAGTAACAGGATTAACTGCTCGTGCAGATGGAAGAAAGTATGTGACACAGAGTGCTCATGTGAACTTTATCGGAAATGTATCTGCAGGACTGATCATTGCCAAAGGCGATATCGTAAAACGTGGACGTTCCATTGTCATTGTACGTGGTATTGTGACGGATGAAAATGGAAAACTGCTTCTGGAAACAACAACCAATATGTTCTGCTTAAATAAGTAATGAACCTATAGGATAAGACCCGAGGGGGGAAATACTTATGACAAATATTATATTGACATTAATTGCCAGCCTGACAGTAGGTATGTTGTTTATGAAACTGAAAGTTCCGGGTGGCGTTTTGGTCGGTGGTATCATTGGTACCACGATCCTCTCTATGACTACCGGAATGGCTGAGATGCCTTTTACTGCAAGATTGATCGCACAGATCATTGCAGGTGCATTTATCGGAAGCTCTGTTGATCGAGAAGACCTGAAAAAGATGAAGACGATCTACAAACCATTTTTGATCGTGTTTGTATCTTTGGTGGCAGTCAATCTTGTGGCAGGAACATTGGTATACAAATTTGGTCCGTTGGATCGACTGACTTCTTTTATGTGCTGTGTTCCGGGCGGAATGGGTGATACTCCGCTGATCGCATCTGAACTCGGTGCAGAGATGCCTCCGGTTGTGATCATGCAGTTCGTCCGCATGGTGGTCGGAATCGGTGTATTCCCGAGTCTGATCATGTTTGCGACAAAAGATGAAGGACAGACAGTTGTAGAAAATGTAAAAACAGATGAGCCTAAGAAAAAACAACAGGTCAGCTCTGTACCGATGACAGTCGGCTCCCTTCTGGTGGCAGGAGTATTTGGTGTGATCGGAAGAAAACTTGGTGTTCCGTCTGGTGCTCTTTTATTTGCGATCATTACGATCCTTGTTATGAAGTTAGCCGGAGTTCCGATCGTGTATCCGAAATGGATCAAACGTGCTGCTCAGGTACTGAGCGGTGCTTACATAGGCTGTTCTGTTGGTATCGATACTCTGTACATGCTTCCGCATCTGATCATTCCGGCACTGATCATCGTTGGCGTTTATATGATTAACGCATTTATTACCGGAAATATTATTCACAAGGTTTGTGGGATCAGCAAACGTGAAAGTATGCTGATGGTTACACCGGCCGGTGCAACGGACATGGCTTTAATCTCTGCGGATATCGGAGTGAACAGTCCAAATCTGGTTGTGCTTCAGATTGTCCGAATGCTGACGGTTATTTCCATCTTCCCGAATATGGATCTTATGATCGTCAATATGTTGGAAAATTAAGAACGCTCTAGTTTGTTAAGATGAAGCGGACAGTTGGCAGAATGAACAACTGAAAAAGTCCGAAATGAAGCGAAATCTGGCAAAAGATATAAAAACAAAAATGAGACAACTGGATCGGGCGTATCATAGCGAAAAAACCTTGTATTTTTAAGAAAAATTTGAGGTTTTCTCCTTGACAACCGAAAAAACCGTGTATATAATAATGAGGCGTGTGACAGGTACGCCTCATTTTTTGTTGAAAGAAATCGAGCGGAACCGAACAACGCATAAGGCTGAATAAGCAGCAACCGAACAGTCAATATCACAGGAGGTGAAAAGAATGCCAACATTTAACCAGTTAGTAAGAAAAGGTAGAGAGACAGCAGTTAAGAAATCCACAGCTCCGGCTCTTCAGAAAGGATACAACTCCCTTCACAAGAAAGCTACAAACGTATCTGCTCCGCAGAAGAGAGGTGTTTGTACAGCTGTTAAGACTGCAACTCCGAAGAAGCCGAACTCCGCTCTTCGTAAAATCGCCAGAGTTCGTCTTTCCAATGGTATCGAGGTAACAAGCTACATTCCGGGTGAGGGTCACAACCTTCAGGAGCACTCCGTTGTTCTTATCCGTGGTGGCCGTGTTAAAGACCTTCCGGGTACAAGATACCACATCATCAGAGGTACTCTTGATACAGCAGGCGTAGCGAACAGAAAACAGGCTCGTTCCAAATACGGCGCTAAGAGACCGAAAGTTAAAAAATAATCGATAAAACGATTAAACACTAATTGGACCACTAACGGGAATAAAATGGAAGCGGAATGAACCGCATATTTTAGTGCCGGTGATATTTACCTGTAAGGTTGCAGGATATAGATAGAAATCCGAGCGCGAACACATTTTATGGAAACATGTGAGTACCGATGAATTAATCCGATGTAACTGGTCAGGGCCGGTTGAAGGACTTGAACAGTTATAATCCAATAATGATTAAGGAGGGAAGTAACGTGCCACGTAAAGGACATACTCAGAAAAGAGAAGTATTAGCAGATCCGATCTACAACAACAAAGTTGTTACAAAGTTAATCAACAACATCATGTTAGACGGTAAAAGAGGCGTTGCTCAGAAAATTGTTTACGGCGCATTTGAGCAGGTAGCTGCTAAGACAGGTAAAGACGCTGTAGAAGTATTCGAAGAGGCTATGAACAACATCATGCCGGTTCTCGAAGTTAAGGCAAAACGTATCGGCGGTGCAACATATCAGGTACCGATCGAGGTTAAGCCGGAAAGAAGACAGGCTTTAGGCCTTCGCTGGATCACAATGTTTTCCAGAAAGAGATCTGAGAAAACACAGATCGACAGACTTGCAAACGAGATTATGGACGCAGCTAACAACACAGGCGCATCCGTAAAGAGAAAAGAGGAAATGCATAGAATGGCTGAGGCTAACAAGGCATTTGCTCACTACAGATTCTAATAGAAGGAGGACGAATCCTTGGCTGGTAGAGAATATCCGTTAGAGAGAACCAGAAATATTGGTATTATGGCTCACATTGATGCTGGTAAGACAACAACAACAGAGCGTATCCTCTATTATACTGGTGTAAACTACAAGATCGGTGATACTCATGAAGGTACTGCTACAATGGACTGGATGGCTCAGGAGCAGGAAAGAGGTATCACAATCACTTCCGCTGCTACAACATGTCACTGGACATTACAGGAGCAGACAAAGGTAAAACCGGGCGCTCTCGAGCACCGTATCAACATCATTGATACACCAGGCCACGTAGACTTCACAGTAGAAGTTGAGCGTTCCCTTCGTGTACTTGATGGCGCAGTTGGTGTATTCTGTGCAAAGGGTGGCGTTGAGCCGCAGTCCGAAAACGTATGGCGTCAGGCTGACACATACAACGTACCGAGAATGGCATATGTAAACAAGATGGACATTATCGGTGCTAACTTCTACAACGTTGTAGAGCAGATTCGTACAAGACTTGGTAAGAACGCTATCTGCTTACAGCTTCCGATCGGTAAGGAAGATGAGTTCAAAGGTGTCATCGACCTCTTCGAGATGAAAGCTTACATCTACAACGATGATAAGGGTGATGACATCACAGTTTGCGATATCCCGGAGGATATGGCAGACGAGGCAGAGCTTTACCACGACGAGCTCGTAGAAAAGATCTGCGAATTAGATGACGAGCTGATGATGATGTACCTTGAGGGCGAAGTTCCGTCCACAGAGGAATTAAAAGCAGCTCTTCGTAAGGGTGTTTGCGAATGCCAGGCTATCCCGGTATGCTGCGGTACATCCTACAGAAACAAAGGTGTTCAGAAACTTCTGGATGCTATCCTCGAGTTCATGCCGTCTCCGGTAGACGTTCCGGCTATCAAGGGCGTTGATATGGATGGTGAGGAAATCACACGTGAATCTTCCGATGAAGAGCCGTTCGCAGCTCTTGCATTCAAGATCATGACAGACCCGTTCGTAGGTAAGCTTGCTTACTTCCGTGTATATTCCGGTACTCTGAACTCCGGTTCCTACGTACTGAATGCTACAAAGGGCAAAAAAGAGCGTGTTGGCCGTATCCTTCAGATGCATGCTAACAAGCGTCAGGAACTTGACAAAGTTTACTCCGGTGATATCGCTGCAGCTGTTGGCTTCAAGATGACAACAACTGGTGATACAATCTGTGACGAGCGTCATCCGGTAATCCTTGAGTCCATGGAATTCCCGGAGCCGGTTATCGATATCGCTATCGAGCCGAAAACAAAAGCTGGTCAGGACAAGATGGGCGATGCACTTGTTAAACTTGCTGAGGAAGATCCGACATTCCGTGTTCACACAGACAAAGAAACAGGCCAGACAATCATCTCTGGTATGGGTGAGCTTCACCTTGAGATCATCGTTGACCGTCTCCTTCGTGAGTTCAAAGTTGAGGCTAACGTAGGTGCACCTCAGGTTGCATACAAAGAAACATTTACAAAGCCTGTTGATCAGGAATACAAATATGCTAAGCAGTCCGGTGGACGTGGACAGTACGGACATTGTAAAGTACGTTTCACTCCTATGGATCCCAATGGTGAAGAAACCTTCAAGTTCTCCTCCGAAGTTGTTGGTGGATCTATTCCTAAGGAATATATCCCTGCAGTTGGGGAAGGTATTGAAGAAGCACCTCGCGCAGGTATCCTTGGTGGATTCCCTGTACTCGGTGTTAACGCTGTAGTATATGCCGGATCTTACCATGAAGTTGACTCCTCTGAAATGGCATTCCACATTGCTGGTTCCCTGGCATTCAAGGATGCTATGAACAAAGCTGGTGCAGTACTGCTTGAGCCTATCATGAAGGTTGAAGTAACCATGCCTGAAGACTACATGGGTGATGTTATCGGTGATATCAACTCCCGTCGTGGACG
>JAZTZT010000112.1:0-2928 GCA_045637605.1 Pilosibacter sp. | reverse complement strand
GCACAGGCAGAACGTGTGATGCGTGTTGCAGACGAGCCGATCGATTTTGCAGAAAAAGTTGTGGAGCTTTACAATGATCCGGATGCTTGCAAAGAGATGTCTATGGAGACACAGAAGTTTATCAGAGATTACTTCAGCGTGGATGCAGCGTGGGAAGTGATCGAGGAGGACTTCACAAGGTAGCAACTATCACTTAAACATAAAATAACTGCCCAGGCGTGGGCAGTTATTTTTTTGCGCTATTGCAGCCAACTGATGGCAGATCATTATCGGATAAAAAAGTTAGTTGAAACTAATTTTTTGTATTGACCGAATGAAGAAATAATTATATGATAATAACGAAGAAAACAATCATTGTTGTAGTTAAGATGATTGAAACATCTAATAACAATAAAGGTAAATACATATGAAAGTAAATAAGAATTCTATGACATTAAAGGATCTGGAAATCGGAAAGTCCGCAGTCATTTCCGCTGTGGGCGGCGAGGGTGCACTGCGTCAGCATTTCCTTGACATGGGAATGATCCCGGGCGCAGAGGTAACAGCTGTGAAACTGGCACCGATGGGCGATCCGATGGAATTGCGTATTCATGGTTATGAATTGACCATCCGAATCGCAGACGCAGAGAAGATCGATGTGGTTCCGGTAGATCCGGAGACGAAGAGGGAATCAGTAAAACCGGTGATCAAAGAGACGGAACATCCGGGCCTTGGTGAAACCGGCAAATACCATAGTACAAAGGATGAGGAAGTGCTTCCGGAAGGAACAAAGCTGACATTTGCCTTGATCGGCAATCAGAACTGTGGTAAGACAACGCTGTTTAATCAGCTGACCGGATCCAACCAGCACGTGGGAAACTTCCCTGGCGTGACAGTAGACAGAAAAGACGGTGTGATCAAAGGATATCCCAATACGATCGTAACGGACCTTCCTGGTATCTACTCCATGTCTCCGTACACAAGCGAAGAGATCGTATCCAGAAACTTTGTATTGCAGGAAAAACCAACAGCGATCATTAATATCGTGGATGCGACCAATATTGAGAGAAACCTTTACTTGACTATGCAGCTCTTAGAAATGAACATTCCGATGGTAGTTGCATTAAATATGATGGATGAAGTTCGCGGAAATGGCGGATATATCGATGTAAACGGAATGGAGCAGCTTCTCGGAGTTCCGGTCATTCCGATTTCTGCAGCGAAAAATCAGGGTATTGATGAGCTGGTGAGACACGCGGTACATATCGCGTACTATCAGGAAAAACCGCTGAGACAGGATTACTGTGACGAAAATGACCATAAAGGTGCTGTTCATCGTTGTCTTCACGCGATCCGACACTTAATTCAGGATCATGCGGAAGATTCCGGACTCCCGGTAAACTTTGCATCCAGTAAGCTGGTGGAAGGCGATGAGCTGATATTGAAAGGATTGAATCTGGAGCAGAATGAAATCGAAACATTGGAGCATATCGTAGCCCAGATGGAAAAGGAACGCAAATTAGACCATAGTGCAGCGATTGCTGACATGCGATTCTCCTTTATCCAAAAGGTATGCAGTCAGACGGTGGTAAAGGCGAAAGAAAGCAAAGAGCATATCCGCAGCCGTAAGATCGATCAGTTCCTGACAGGTAAGTATACAGCGATCCCTGCATTTATTTTGATCATGGTTGGTGTGTTCTATCTGACATTCAACGTGATCGGCGCATGGTTACAGGAAATCATGGAGATCGGAGTGAATGCGATCATCGAATTGATCGCCGGTGTTATGGTTTCTGCAGGTGTCAACGAAACACTACAGAGTTTAATCGTAGACGGTATCTTCGCCGGTGTCGGAAGTGTTATCAGTTTCCTTCCGATTATTGTAACGTTGTTCTTCTTCTTGTCCATGTTGGAGGATAGTGGTTATATTGCACGAGTTGCATTTGTGATGGATAAACTCCTTCGAAAGATCGGTCTTTCCGGACGAAGCATTGTACCGATGCTGATCGGTTTCGGATGTACCGTACCGGCTGTTATGTCCACAAGAACACTTCCAAGTGAACGTGACCGTAAAATGACGATTCTCTTAACTCCGTTCATGAGCTGTACTGCAAAGCTTCCAATCTATGCATTTTTCGTAGATGCATTTTTCCCGGAAAACGGTGGATTGATCATGTCCGGTCTTTATGTACTTGGAATTATCGTGGGAATTGTTATTGCGTTCTTATACAAAGGAATTTTATTCCGTGGTGAGGCTGTTCCATTCGTGATGGAACTTCCGAACTATCGTCTCCCAAGCGCGAAAAATGTAACACAGCTTCTGTGGGAGAAAGCAAAAGACTTCTTACAGCGTGCATTCTCCGTGATCTTACTGGCAACGATCGTGATCTGGTTCTTACAGAGTTTCGATACACACATGAACATGGTGGCATCTTCCGAAGACAGTATCCTGGCGATGGTTTCCGGATTACTTGCTCCGCTTCTTGCACCGATCGGACTCGGTGACTGGAGGATCTGCGTAGCGTTGATCAGTGGATTTATGGCAAAAGAGAGTGTGGTTTCCACATTAGAAGTTCTGTTTGGAGGAAGTGTTGCAACAGCGATGTCTCCGTTGGCAGCAGCCTCTCTTCTGGTATTCAGTCTTTTGTATACACCATGCGTAGCGGCAATCGCAGCGATCAGACGCGAGATGGGCTCCAAATGGGCAGTCGGTGTTGTTGTATGGCAGTGTGTGATCGCATGGGCAGCAGCATTGGTGGTTCGAATGATCGGAATGATGATGGGGGTTATGTAGAGGCCTTATTAAAGTGTGTATTCGTAATATATAGAGCAGAGAGTGTAACAACTCTTTGCTCTTTTGTTTTATGATGAAGGTGATAGGCTAACGAAATTGTGTATTGAGCCACTACGCTCGGAACTAAATATGTTAGCCAGCCTTCATCATCCAAG
>JAZTZT010000111.1:0-19090 GCA_045637605.1 Pilosibacter sp. | reverse complement strand
CGGCAGATCACCAGATTTTCCGCATACAGATTCAGTTCCTTCGTTGCGTCAGAAGAAACATCGTCTGCAATGATCACCTCATACGTCACATCCGGTGTGTTCTG
This sequence comes from Pilosibacter sp., assembly GCA_045637605.1. Classification (GTDB taxonomy): domain Bacteria; phylum Bacillota; class Clostridia; order Lachnospirales; family Lachnospiraceae; genus Pilosibacter. Next base: position 18,986 of record JAZTZT010000111.1, on the reverse strand, counting down.
TAAAATAGAAACCAGACATGCATAGGTATAGTGGATCTGGTTGTAAACCGGAATGACAATGGAAACGGTCGGATTCTCGTAATACGGGAACTTCAGTTTTCCGTGTTCCATGTAGCCTTCACCGATCTTAAAATCACCACGGATCAGGTTACGGCCCTCGGCAGTGAAATACAACTTTCCATATTTCGCCGGACGAAGGATTGTATTTTTCACATAAGTAAGGACTTTACGTTTTCTTGTGCCCTTCGGTAAGATCTTGTTCACGATCTTGTGGCACTTGCGAAGTACCTTCCAGATGATGGATTCGTGTTTTGCCAGATAATGAAGAGTCTTGGCAATCTCTGCATTCTCACGGCGCAGGTCTGCAATGATCACATCCAGGTTCGCCACATGGTTATTGGTCAGACGCTGAACTTCCTGCTGTTTTACGATGGTCACATCCTTCTCAGCAATCTCTGCTTTCAGGTTCTCGCACCACTCTTTGACAATCTTCAGCTCGTTCTCACGATCCAGCAAGTACTCGATGGTCTTTGCCTCCTGCTCGTACTGTTTCATGTACTGGAAATTTCCCTCTCCATGAACGTAAGACTGGAATACTGTTTCCATCTGCATAAAGATTTCTTGTCTCTCTGTATCAATTCCAAAATGTTCGAAAATCTCTTCCTGACTGCATTTCAGCACATTTTCATATCTTCTATAAAAATAGAGAAGATTTCTAAAATGCAGGAATTTTGCCGGAATCGGGAAATCGAACACCCACTCATAATCGATACCAAAAACAGTACCATCAGAAACCATCAGATTTTCAAAAAGACCGTCCACGTTGGATACAGCTACGATGCGGTCGGACATTTCCGGAACATCGCCAAAAACTTTTTTGAACTCTGCACACGGAACAAAAGTTTCTGCACACGCCTGACAAGCAGATGCTGCAAAATCCTCCGGGAATACAAGAGCCATCGCCTCTTCCAGTGCCGCATATGGTACTTCTCCCATCTGGATCTGTTCGCCGAGCACATCTCCGATAGTCTCACCTTTTAAGTATTCGAATCTAACAGTCTTTCCTCCGTTCAAAAACTCCGGTTTCAGGAATTTTACAGACGGATTCAGATCCTTGATCTTTTCAAATTTATCCTCGAACGAACGGATATGGGCAATTCCGGCTTCTGCCAGAGCTGTCTTTTCAACAGACAGAGTCCCGTTCTCGCGAACGATCGCCGTCTTAAGCTGGAACTTTTCCGCTCTTGTTCGGTTGTATTTTACAAACTCAATCTGTCTCATTTCGTTCCTTTCTCCCAAACTCCAAGGAAGGAGTTGTTAAATTTCGTAAACATGCCATTCTGACACGCCTTTGCCATGGCCTCTTCCTCACTGCCAAACCAGAAGCCTGGTCCGTCGTAACGCGCAGAAATGTTGGTCACATCTCCGGTATCCGGAAGATAGTGATCCGAATACACAGCCACCGGATAACGGTAATCTGGCACCGGATAATACATGGTAACATTGCCGCCCCATGTTTCTGTCAGCGTTTCAAATAAGCTGCGGAATTCAGACTCCAGATAGGAGTTCTCCTGTTTCGGAGCACCCATCCAGTAACGGACACCGGTCTCATTTTCCACTGCTGCAAGGATCACTCCACCCGGTTTTAAGTAGTCCGCTGCTTCACGAAGAAGATCAGTGGCTTCTTCCTTCTTGCACTCCATAAGGAAACCACCGAAAACAATATAGTCGAACGGCTGGAACATGATTTTTTTCACATCCGCTGTTACTCCGTCCTTCGGCTTATAAACCTTAAACAATTCCGCATTTCTTCCTGCCACACCAATTGCAGCATTGTCCTCGGACTCTGCTTTTAACTTCGCAGCTTCCGCTTTCTTCCACTGCACCTGGTCGCGCAGATCGCCACGCACAAATGTCACATTCTCATGTGCACCATGGCGGATGCGGTTTACCTCCAGATTTTCATCTCTGGAATCCAAAACCACTACTTCTTTTGCGCGCTCTGCAAGGATTCCTGTGAAAGAACCGTAGTCGGAACCGATTTGCAGAATTCTCGCATCCGGTTCAAATTCCACCCACTCAAAGAGATTTTCTCTCAGCGGTGAAAACGCATAAAGGCACTGCGGACTAATTTCGCCCGCAAGTGCCGCGTTTGTATCATTATTATACTTTTTCAGTAAATCCAGAATATCGTAACTAAAATCGTTCATATTATTCTCCCACATTTATCCACGTGTCAGTGTCGTCTCAACCTCTGACTCCATATCATAAATGCCAACGGTATTTTTATTGGAAATCACTGTAATATTGGCCACATTATACAGTCTGTGGTACACCACATGTTCCTCGCCCTCAAATCCGGTACAGCTCATAGACAGGAGATACTCTCCGCCCTGAAGAGTCATCTTCTGGGTAAAGGAAACATCGTACACATCGCCCGGTTCCACCGGTTTCACATCTGCACCCTCATACATCGTATTGGTACCAGACAGATCGGTTCCCTTCTTATCGCGGATCGTGTAAGTGAAGATCGGATTCTGGATCGGTGCATTGAAACGAATACGCTCTTTGATCGTGAATGTCTCACCTTTGATCAGAAGATTAGTCAGATTTCCGCGGGCATCAAACAGACCAAGGTCAAAAATCTCTGCACGTCCGTCACCGTACTCGGTGCGGTCAGTGTTGATCGTAATCTTCTCCTTCATGAGACCTGCTTTTATATCGGAATGTGCAGCAGCCGCCTCTTTGCTGGACATGACTTTCTTTTCAGAACCCTCGATCTCCATACCTCCGGAGAAATCACTCTCCAGCTCTTCGCGAAGAGAATCCATCTGGTTCGCCAGAATCTTCTTATATAAATCCACCATTCTGCCAGGTTCTCCCTCGGCAATGAACTCACCTTTGTTCAACAGAACTACTTTGTCACAGTATTTGATAATACTTCCCATATCGTGAGTAACCATCAAAATCGTGGTTCCATTCTGGCGGATTTCCTCCATGCGGCGGTAACATTTTGCCTGGAAGAACACGTCACCGACAGAAAGCGCCTCATCAACGATCAGGATCTCCGGCTCCACGTTAATCGCCAGTGCAAACGCCAGACGTACAAACATACCACTGGAGTATGTTTTTACAGGCTGATATACGAAATCTCCGATGTCCGCAAAATCCAGAATGTCCTGGAGTTTTTCATCCATCTCCTTTTTCGTAAAGCCCATCATAGTACCGTTCATGTAAATATTTTCAATTCCGGTATAGTCCATGTTGAAACCTGCCCCCAGTTCCAGAAGTGCGGAAATTTTTCCGTCCACGTTCACTTCGCCTGTGGTCGGCGTGAGAACGCCTGTAATGATCTTTAAAATCGTTGATTTACCGGAACCGTTAGTTCCGATAATGCCAACAGTCTGTCCTTTTTCCACATGGAAGCTGAGACCATTGAGAGCATAGAAATCCTTGTGGTAGCTTTTATGCTTCGGATGCAGAGACTCTTTTAAACGATCGATCGGTTTCTCGTAAAGCCTATATACTTTTGTTACATCTTTTACTTCAATTGCATTTATGGACATTCGTCCCTCCTACAACTATAATACATCTGAAAAGTGCGGACGCAGGCGCTTAAATACTTTCAAGCCCACCAGCATCATCACGATGGTCACGCCCCAGAAATAGAGTCCCAGAGTCGGACGCATCCAAAAACCGTCACCGGTCAACATACTGTCGCGGTAACCGGCCGCGATATAATAAAACGGATTGAGCTTCAGAATCATCGGTGCCATGGTCAGACCACGCTCCACAAATAAATTCTCGCTGTACATGATTGGTGTCAGCCACATACCAAACTGGAGGCAGATACTGACGATCTGAGCCATATCCTTAAAGAATACCTGGATGGCACTGGTGAAATAAGAAATTGCAAGTGCCAGCATGGAAGCTGCAAACGCATAATAAACCACCTGCAGCCACGCAAAGTTTGGCATCTCTCCGCTGATCAGGAATACAAGGAACATGATCAGAACGAAAAATGCATGGACAAACAGACAGGAGATCAGCTTGATGATCGGAAGCATCTCCACCTTGAACACCACTTTTTTTACCAGATAATTGTATTCCTGCAGACAACCCGTTCCACAATTCAACGCCTCCGCAAAGAAAAACCACGGAGCAATACCCGGAACCAGCCACTGTACGTAGGACGCATTCGGCACCGGCGGTGCGCTCTTAAATCCATAAGGACCAAAGATCACCCAATAAATTAACACCGTCACAATCGGCTGGACAAACATCCAGACAATACCGAAATAAGAGCCAACGAACCGTTTTCTGAAATCCGCTTTTGCCAGATCCCACATCAGACGACGGTTCTTCACCAGGTCTTTTAAAAGAGAAATCACATAATTCACGCTATATAAACCCTCTTATTTCTCGAATTTGAAAATCTCGTCAAACTTGCCCCACTTGGTATCCTTCTCGGAAAGGAGCACCTCCATATCCTCTGTGATCGGCCATTTTACACCGATTGTCTCATCGTTCCAAAGAAGACCGCCCTCATCGCCCGGATGGTAGAAGTCTGTACACTTATAAGCAAACTCAGCCTCATCGGAGAGCACTAAGAAACCATGTGCAAATCCTTCCGGAATATAGAACTGCTTTTTATTCTCAGCAGTCAGCTCTACACCATACCACTTACCGTATGTCTCAGAATTTGTTCTAAGATCCACAGCTACGTCAAATACAGAACCGCGGATCGCACGAACCAGCTTGCCCTGCGGATACTGCTTCTGGAAATGAAGACCTCTTAATACACCCTTCACGGACATGGACTGGTTGTCCTGCACAAATACCATATCCAGGCCAGCTGCCTTCATATCATTCTGATTGTATGTCTCCACAAAATAACCACGCGCATCTTTAAACACCGTCGGTTCAATTACATAAAGACCTTCGATCACTTTTCCTTCTACCTCACAGGTCGTAACTGTAATTTTTCCCATAATCTTTTTTCTCCTTTTTAAATTACTAATATATCATAATACCACTATAGTCTCAAACTTACAATACTAAACAATCTCAGCACTACATAGCAGTCCATGGCACACATCATAAACACCAGAGCCTCATCGCTGCCCACAGTCCTCACAACTTTATCACTCTTCATGCACATGAACACGAATGGGATCACCGGAAGCAAGTATCTTCCCTGCACGCCTTCCACGACCGGAGAGCTGAGCGGTGTCCATGCGATCAACATGGCACCCATGAGACCCAAAAGACAGCCAACTGCCAATACACAGATCCAGGCCTTTTGCCAGTCTTTCATATAAAGTTCCTCACCTGCATTGCGAAGGCTGAGAAGTACCAGGCAGACCGCCATGACAAGAATAATTGCAAATGGAACCGAAAGTACAGGATCCAGATTGCCCAACATGCTTCCAAATAACTGTAATGTCCATTCATCACCCAAATGTACCAGTGAATCGTACATCACTCTGGCAAATCCGATGGGATTGTGAAGCACCCAGCTAAAGCTATACGCCGGTTCTGCTGCCCATTCTACATACGTGTCGGTGGAAACTGCATAATTGGTGATCGTCGCACGATTCACCAAGATCATTGCCGCTCCAAATGCTGCCAATACAGCTGCCGCAGAAATCGTCCACTTTTTCCAATTCCCAAACTTCTTCACCGGGATCAAAAGGGCAAATCCCATCATCACCGCATAAACCATTTTGCATGGTCCAAATGCTGCTGCCATCACGGCTAAGATTAAAATATCTTTCCAAGATACCTCCGGCTTCGCGAACGCCAGATGCAGACAATAGCTTCCAAAAAAGAAACACATGCCCATCAAAAAAGTATCATAGGAATACGAAGCTGCCAGATGGAGCGCCATCGGAAGTACCGACACGCCAAAGAGAACCATTTTTCCAAAGGGAAGTACTTTCACAGCTCCATACACCATCGCTGCGTAAAACAGCAGATTCATAAAGCGGCCCATGAACGCCAGGACCATGCAGTTCACTCCCAGCAGTCGTCCCAAAGTAATTCCAATGGCCGGAGCCAGATAGGAAACCGGGGTCGTATGATTCTGCCCGTTGACTGATGAAACCATAACCTTCTGTTCATCGGAAACAAACAATGGTGCTGCATGATCCACGATCTTCTGCCAGGTGTCTTCTGTCAGCATACGTCCGAGGGAAGTTCTCGCCTCATTTCCACTGACAGATTCCACATTTTGTAAAAATTCATCCTCTTTTCTCATGAGGACAAAACCATATTCGTCTGTCCGCTCCATGCCCATCATCTGATTGGAGATCGCATAGGCACTGGAAAAATGCGCGATCTCATCCGGAGCTGAAAGCGGAGGCAGTACAAACAAATACATACCGCCTAGGAACAGAACTGCAAAGGCAGCGCAGATCTCCGTCGGTATCTTTCGCCCTCCTAGAATGGTCCCTTTTACCTTTCCCGGAATACTCGGTATCAAAAACATCACACCAAACAATGCAAGAAATACACCCACAGCCGCAAACAATCTTATATACATATCACAAAGCCAGAAATCTCCCGATGCCACAGCACCTCGTCTGGTCTCCAGAAAATGCCAGCCACCCAACAGAGCGACCAGCAAAACCGAAATCACCGGCCCTGAAATCTTTATTTTCTGCATCATGTTTCTTCCTTCTTTTCTTTGCGAAGATTTTCATCAATCGCGATCCGTGCCACCAGATCTTTTAATTTCGATTCCAACTGAGAAATCTTCATGGACATCTGGAACATGCGCACGATCAATACAAAAATAATAAACAGGAAAATGAAATTGGATGGACTCTGGGTTCCAACCAGATCCGACATTTTAAATACAATCTGAGGAAAAACGCTGAATACGATCAGCATGAAGGAAAAGCCGATCCAGAACAATGATTCCTCGATCATCATCTTCTCTTTTCGGATTTTCCGCATGATCAAAAGTGTTGTCAGCACAGAGGCTGCGATCAACACTCCGCGAAGTAACATGGACATATCATTTCCTCCTACGAACCGCTGCGTGTTCTAAAATTCTGGATCAGCAAGATCGACACTAACATCTGGGTCATATATTTCGCTGCACGGATCGGGGTCAGGTAACTGGTTCCGCTGATGCGCTCATCCATGATAACCGGAACTTCCGCCACTTTCGCTCCCTGCTTTACCAGATAGGAAACCGTATCCGGTTCCGGACCGTAGTTAAGTCCCATGGCAAATTCACGGATCATGTTACGGCTGAACATTCGCATTCCGGAGGTCGGATCTTTGATATCAACACCGGTCGTGAGACGAATGGCCAATTCCAATAGATTGCTTCCCAGCATGCGCATGGTCATCGGCTTCTTTTCATTGATAAATCTGGATCCAATCACGATATCGTAACCTTCATCCATCTTCTTTTTCATGTCTTCCACGAAATCAGGTCTGTGCTGGCCGTCTCCGTCCAACTGGATCGCACACTCATAGTTCTTTTTGTATGCGTAACGGATTCCCGCCTGAAAGGCACCCGCAAGTCCAAGATTGACCGGAAGATCCAGGAAATTGTATCCGCGTCTTGTGCAGATTTCGCCTGTACTGTCCTTGGAACCGTCATTGACGATCACATAATCATACTGTGGAAAGTTCTGCACCAGATGGTCTACGACACGCTCAATATTCGCTTCTTCATTGTACGCAGGGATAATAATCAAAACGTCTGACATATCCGGCCTATCCTTTCCAGTAATTTTTATTCATGGTACACCGCATGATCACAAAACGCGGTAATTTTTTATATCGCTTGCCTGCAAGGTATCCCAGATACTTGCAGCCACTCAGGTATACCAACTGCGGAACCAGATGGATCTTTCCATGTTTCACCAGATATTCCGCAGTTCGTTTTACCAGCTTAACACCCTCTCCCTCCGAACGAATTCCTTCGAATACCTCCGGATGATCTGCTTGGGAAACAGCCAGATCAAAGTTTCTGGTAAACTGCTGCATTCCTGTATAATTGTGAGAATGGATCACACGGGCATCCGCCGCGTAAGCCACCGAATATCCGTTTTGGATCAGTTTCGCAGCATAAATCATATCTTCATTAAAAATCGTTTTCTTTGTAAAACCGCCCAGTTCCACATAGCGGTCACGTTTATAAGCTGCACACACATTGGAACAGAAATACGTTTTGATCCCCATCTCCGGGAGATCTGCAGCTGCTTTTACTCTGGATGTCTCCGGATAATTGAAGCTTCTTGTATATCGTTCAATGATATGACAATCTTTTTCCGGAAGCTGTCTCGCATATGCAGCTCCGATAAAATCTTCGGCCACCAGTGCATCAACCAGCTTCTCGATCAGATGCTTGTCCGCAGGCATCGCATCGTGAGTCATACAAACACAGATATCTGCATCGGACTCCATGATTCCCGCATGTCTCGTCGCTCCGTGGTCAAATTCTTCTTTGGTCACATGGAAGACAGTAATATTTTCCGGAAGACTTCCATCCGCGAGTGTCTGAGACCAGCCGTCCCAAAGATCCTTTTCTGTATTCATAATGATAAAACGGTTTACCGGTCTCGTCTGCTTCGCCAGTCGGCGCAGCATTTCCAGAAATCTCGTTCCCGGACGGTAAACAGGGATGATCACATCTACCTTCATTTCACCACTCCCAATCAATCGTAATTCTCGTAAGCCTTCTTATAATAGCGCATCAAGATCTTCACGATCCATTCCGGCCACATCTTCCGGAACATGGCGATCTCATCGCCACTTCGCCGATCATCTTCGATGCAGGCTTTCGTTGTCGCACCGTCATGCACACGATATGCGATCAACGGCTTTTCGGAACAAATAAATCGTCCCGGCTTTAATGCCAACTCATAAAGATTGTCCCAGTCCAGTGCAAACTGCATGTCGGACTTAAACATGTCGTCACCGATAAAATCATGGTTGTACGTACAGCTTGGGCAACAAATGGAGTTACCGAACATAAGCGGTAGTTTCTTCACCCAAATCTGATTTGCCAGACCACGAAGTCTCAGAGGAAGGCGAAGAACCTTCTTTACCAGACGCACCACATCAAAACAAACCGTCCTTGTTGTTCCCGGATAAACTTTACCGTCCGAAAGCACGCCTTCCTCGGTTTTCATCACCACATAATCGGAACAGAACATGGTCATATCCGGGTACTGTTCATACGCTTTCAATAATTCTTCGGTATAGTGTGGATGATACTTATCGTCCTGATGTGCAATGGTCACAAGACTGTGATCTGCACCTGCCAGACGCCAGCCAAATAGCCAGTCCTCTTTCAGACTACTGGCCCCCTCCCTCACAAATACAGGAATCCGGTAGGTTTCTGCCAGTTTATCAATATATTCAGACGGCGTGGATGTCACCAGATACACATCCGACTTTACCGTCTGCTTCCGTAAGGAGCGCATGCAAAACTCCAGATACGGACTCTCTTTATATGCACAGATCACAAATGCATGAATTCTGCTCATAAACACTCCTCACTTTCCTTCTATCATTACACTTCGCGCATCTTGCGAAGCACACCCCAACAGACAAATGCTCCAAAAAATACCATCAGAGCCGCTGTCAGGATCACATACGCCAATGCCCCACCAAAAATTCCGTTCCATCTTACAAACGGATTGGAGATCAAGACAGCCATCACACCAACCACGCCATATACACCAAAAATGTATTTTTGCATTTTCATGATGACCATCGCATAATAGAACAGGCTCATAAATGCATTGAGTGCTCCGCCTAAAATGATCATCACAAATGCCGGTCGACAGTCTGCCAGGGCATAGCTGATGTTGGAATATAGCAAACTTAACACCGGAATTCCGAGGAACCACGCACATCCCAGTGCCAGAACCGTCAGCGCAGAGATCACACCTGCCAGAATTCCAATGGATTTTACAAATCGTTTCATGTCATTCAGTTCCCAGGAAAGAGACATCTTTGTAAGGAACGGCCGAATGACAAAGCCTGCAACCAGATTGATCACACTGGTCGGCATAAAAATGGCACCAAACACTGCCATATCTCCATCTGTCATGCACGCCTCAATGGCATATTTAGACGCGGAGAAAATATAGAAATCGATGACAACGGAGAAAAACAACAGTGTATTGTCTTTCAAAAGCTTCACACGTTTTCCGGAACGGATCGTCCAGTCTACCGTCGGAAGTTCATGGATCACCAACACATCGCAGATCAAAAATCCTGCAATCTGTGCCACTGCTGCTGCTCCGCTGGCGATCATCAACTGATCTGTCACACCCAATACTGTTAAAAACACACCGACTGACAAGATCGTACGGAACGCATTGGACTTTCCGGTCAGATAAAGCTTTCCATTTCTCTGGAACTCTGCCTCATACGCATCCGCCAGTCCGTCAACCACCTTGTATGCAACCAGAAAGATCACAGACATCGCTTTTTCAAAGGAATAGCCATTGATCGCTACGAATCCCATTCCTACAAAAAGCGCTGCTGCACAGGTAAACCAGCGCAAACCAAGATATTCACCAAAGGTATACTGATTTCCCGTATCCGTAATGTGAAACGGGCGGATTCCAAAATAGGCAATGGTAAACATGTGCTGACCGAGTGTGGAAAATGCAAACGTGAAAATACCGCCTGCATCCTCTCCTGAAATCTGCACCACTGCGATCGACAGAACCATGGACGCAAATGCATAGAAAAAGCTTCCGATCATGTTCCAGACAATATTCTGTTTTTCCAGATTTCCATCATCTCTTCCGATGATCAGACGCGCCACCTGACTCATATCCCGATGCCCTGTCCTCCGTTTCTTCTATATATCATTATAAGCTCAGATGACCGAACTCTTTCTCCACTCGCTGGAATGCGGACTCAATTACCTTATCCATATCGTAATATTTGTACTCAGCCAGACGTCCGCCGAAGATCACATGCGCTTCAGCCTCTGCCAGCTCTGCGTATTTCCTGTACAGTTCCTGGTTTCTCTCATCGTTGACTGGATAATACGGCTCCATGCCCTCAGTCCACTCACAAGGATATTCCTTGGAGATAACTGTCTTCGGCTGGGTACCGAATTCAAAATGCTTGTGCTCAATGATACGAGTGTACGGAGTCTCACGGTCTGTATAGTTGATAACTGCATTTCCCTGATAGTTGTCTGTATCCAGCACTTCATTTTCAAAACGAACGGTACGATACTGAAGTTTACCAAACTGATAGTCAAAGTAGCTGTCGATGGTACCTGTATAGACAACCTTCTCCGCCATCGCATCGTACTCTGCCTTATTTTCCAGATAATCTGTGTTCAGACGAACATCGCAACCCTCGAACAATTTCTCCACGATCTTATTATATCCGCCGATCGGAATGCCCTGATAGAGATCGTTGAAATAGTTATTGTCGTAAGTATAGCGAACCGGAAGACGCTTGATGATAAACGCCGGAAGGTCTTTGCAAGATCTTCCCCACTGCTTCTCTGTGTAACCCTTTACCAGTTTCTGGTAAATATGAGTTCCCACCAGACTGATCGCCTGTTCCTCCAGATTCTTCGGCTCACCTTTGATGATCTTTCTCTGCTCGTTGATGATCTGCTTTGCTTCCTCCGGAGTGGAAATCTTCCACATCTTGCTGAAGGTGTTCATATTAAAGGGCATGTTGTACATCTCGCCCTTGTAGTTTGCCACCGGACTGTTTGTATAACGGTTGAATTCCACAAGATCATTTACAAACTTCCATACCTGCTTGTTGCTGGTGTGGAAAATATGTGCGCCGTATTTGTGCACGTTGATGCCTTCTACTTCTTCACAGGCAATGTTTCCGCCGATATGTTCTCTCTTTTCAAGAACCAGACAAGTCTTTCCCTCTTTTTTTGCAAAATACGCAAATACACCTGCAAACAGGCCGCTTCCTACCAATAAATAATCATATTTCTTCATTTCGATCGTCCTTTCTACTTCTGAAAACTTAATATGATATCACAGATCTCATCTACTGTTTCAACTGGCAGATCTGCAAACAGCGGGAGTGTCAGCACCTGACGGGAAATCTTCGCCGCCACAGGAGTGTCCTCCTCACTGAACTGTCCGCTATAACACTCGTAACTATTCACACACGGATAGAAATACTTTCTCGCATGGATATTATATTTCGCAAGTTCCGCAAAAATCGTATCGCGGTCCACCGCATATCCATCAAACACCACCGGCATATATGCGTAGTTGGATTTCACACGCGGATTATCCTCGCAGAGTCGGATGCCCGGAACTCCTGACAGACGTTCCTGGTAACGCTCCACCAGAACCTTTCTCTTCGCGATTTCTCCTTCCAGATGACGCAGATTGCAAAGTCCCATGGCAGCCTGGAATTCATTCATCTTACCATTGGAACCGACATATTCCACGCTCTCATATCCGGTAATACCAAAGTTCTTTAACTGATACAGCAGATCTTTTAATTCCGGATTACGGAAGGAAATAATTCCACCCTCGATACTGTGAAATACTTTGGTCGCATGAAGGCTAAACATAGAAATGTCGCCAAAATTCGCAACACCCACGCCGTCAAATGTCTCTCCAAAGGTATGCGCTGCGTCATAGATCACCTTTAAGCCATGACGGTCCGCAATTTCCTGGATCTTTTCCACATCACAAATATTTCCGTATACATGGACCGGAGCGATCGCACACGTCTTCTCTGTGATCAGACTTTCGATCTTATCCGCATCCATGGTGTAATCTTTATCATTAATATCGCAAAAAACCGGAGTCAGCCCGTTTCGCACAATCGCGTGAGTGGTCGATGCAAATGTGAACGGGGTCGTGATCACTTCACCATCCAGCTTCAGTGCCTGGATGCCAAGCTCCAATGCCATGTGTCCGTTCACGAACAATTCAAGATTGTCAGCCTTCAAATAATCTGCAAGCTGAGCTTTGAACTCCTCATGGTAACTTCCCATGTTGGTCAGCCATGCGCTTTCCCAGATTGGCTTTAACATCTCTACATATTCGTCAAGCGGCGGCAACGATGAACGCGTCACCAATACCGGTTTCTCATGTTTTTTGATCTCCATTCCCATCACCCCGTCACAACCTCTGTATATCGTCTTGCAACATACTGATCACGAATCTCGCCTTCCGGCTCCAATCCGATCCCCTTAAAACAATTTAAATGATTTCGCACCATATCATATCCTGCCACGGCTGAGAAAGCCAATCCGCCGGAGAATCTCGGATTGCACTCCAAAAATCTCCATTTGCCCGGACCATTCTGCCCTGCAGGCTCTATCTCTTCTACAAACTCAAAATTCACACATCCACAGATATTCAGCGCCTTTGCGATTGCCTTGCACTGCTTCTCCAGATGCTCATTCTTAAATACGTACACGGAGGTTCCTGCTCCATTCGGTGTACGGAGCAGCTCTCTTCTTGGAATACATATGCATTCCTCTGTCTCCGGATTACGCACCACATCTACGGTAATGACCGGTCCGGAAATCTTCGGCTGGACCAGATAATGATCCGCATCTTCTCTGCACTGCTCTGCAACTGCTCTCATTTCTTGTTCCGTTTTTACGATGTGAAGTCCCTGGCTGCTGCGACCGTCGATCGGTTTGATCACAAGCGGATATGTCTGCTCTGCAGCTTCCATAGAAATCACTTCTGACAGCAATTTCCCTGGGATCGTATCGCAGATCTGCATCGGCGCCAGATATTCTTCCAGCACTTTTTTGTCACGAATGATGTCCAGCATCTTACGTTCAGACATACAAACAACTGCACCGGTATCCTCCGCCGCAGTCATCCATCCTCGGAACAGATCAATTTCCACATCCGTCAGCGGCATAATATATGCCACATCCTCTTCTTTACAGACCATCTTGACAAATTCCTCGTATGCAGGTCTGTCTGTCGCATACGGGGCTCGATAAAACACATCTACAATCTGCGAATTGGCTACCCATTCCGCCGGATAGATATCACATCCAATCACACGGCAGCCGTCCTCTTTCAGGGACTCGATCACAGTCACCGCTGAAAAAGATCCGATCGCAGTTACAAGAATCGTCTTTCTCATCGACTATCTCGCCTCCTCATGTTTCCCACCTGTCATCGCACGCAAGCCCTCGAGACAAAAGCAGAAACTCTCCAATCGAAATACTCCGGCCAACACTGCATATACCGCTACGCCAACCAGAATTTGAACCATCAACCTTACAAGCAACGGAAGGAACACCAGCCATTTTCCGGCCAACATCACAGTCGCGCACATCACAACAGACAGCAGTGCCGGAGGCATCACATCCCTCCATTGATCAAAAATACTGTAATCCAGTAATTTTTTATTGGGCGCTGCATTGACGAACGTACACAGGAAATCCTGGAATGCCTTGATCGATACCATAATATACACGTTGAACTGCATACCGATCAACAGCGCCACCACACTCAGAGCCTTTTTCACCACTTCCAGCTTCAGGAAAATATCACTTCTTCCCACAGCATTGATCGCCTGTAAGTTCGTAATGTGGATCGGCCAGAAACAGTATGTGATACAAGTGATCCGAAGGAACGGAACACAAACCAGCCACTGCTCTCCCAGAAGAACCAGAACCAGCGTATCCGCCACTGCAAATAGTCCCAATAACATCGGAAGCACGACAAAGGAGCTCAGCTGGATCGCCTTTCGTACCATACTCCTTACTTCCTTCATATCGTCCTGCTTTGCAGAAAATGCAGGAAGCAGGACCGCCTGGATCGCTGCACCGAGATTGGTCGCGATCAGTTTCGGAAACTGCTCACCACGGTTGTAGCTTCCAAGCAGCTCCTCATTGTAAATCTTTCCTATTAATAAACCATATAAGTTGTTAAAAACCGTATCCAAAAGGGATGCACATAACAGCTTCCATCCAAATGCAAATAGTGAGCGAAGCTTTTCAAAACTGAACAGCTTCTCCGGTCTCCAGGAAACTGTAAAGAAAAGAACGATCATCAATGAAAAATAATAAATGATCTGCTGTCCCACCATAGCCCAGACTCCAAAGCCTGCCATGGCCATTCCAATACTGACTGCACCTGAAATCACAGAAGCCGCCAGTGTGGAAAGGAACAAGCCTTTAAATTCCAGATTTCTGGACACATACGCTGTCTGGACTGAGATCACTGCGCCCGGAAAGAGCACAATTGCCAGAACACGTACGATTTCTTTTAATTCTGCGATCTCATAGAACGCTGCGATATGCGGAGCTGCCAGATAAAGAATACCATACAGCACTACCGAAAGTACCAGTTCAAAATAACAAACAGAAGAAAAATCTGATGCGTCCGCATGTTTCTTCTGTACCAGTGCTGTACTGAATCCGCTCTGGACAAACACATTGGCGATAGTGATGAAGATCATGATGATTCCCACCACGCCATATTCCGCCGGCGTGAGGAGTCTTGCCAACAGGATCGCCACCACGAACTGCACCGCCTGCGCACCGCCATTCTCCAGAAGCTTCCAGAAGAGTCCTTTCGCCACTTTATGTTTCATTTCTTTTTCTGTCACTAAGTTCTCCTATTTCCTGAATCGATGATAGGAATCCTGAAGCCACTGATAAAGCCTCGGAAATGTCGCTTCAAACCTGATGAAAAATCTGGTTCTGAAGTTCAATTCTTTATAAAACTTCCGATTCCTTTTATCCAGTACCACCTCATAATGCTTGGTATTGACCTGAGTCAGGAAATACAGTCTCCTCCACGCGCGTACCACTGTTTCGTGGAATCGCTTTTCGGAAAATTCATCGTATCCCTGATACATCTTTTTCATCGCCCGTGCATAATCCTGCTGCTTTTTCTCGTAATTGCCCTGCTTCATCAGGGTGGTCCAGGATGCTGCTCCGCCAAGGCGATATACACACATCGGTTCATCCATATAATAACCGTATCCCATATTCGCCGCCAAAAGCTGCAGCGGAATGTCTGCGATCGGTGCATTGTTATAAAAATCCGGAAGTTCCTTCACCATCTCCGTGCGGAACATCAACGACGCAGTCGCATATCCGGATGTCTTGTCGATGATCTCCTCCGAAGTCACGATCCGTTCCTTTGTATAAGGCCGCATCATATGCTCCGTCACTGCGCTGCCCTGTACTTCCACCTTTGCACTGTGGAATGCCAAAGAGCAATCCGGATGTGCCTCCAGATAATCCACCTGACGCTGGAGTTTATTTTCATCAATCCAATAATCATCGCCCTCGCACATGGCAATGTATTTACTGCCATTTTTTACTGCGCGTGGGAAATTCCATGTTCCGGAAACATTGGTAAGACCGAGGGAATACTGGTTCACTGTCTGCAAGATCGGTTTGATCATATCCGGATATTTTTCTTCGTATTCACGAATAATATCCGCAGTACGGTCTGTCGATGCATCATCATGGATCAGGACTTCATATTTGAACTTTGTCTTCTGGTTTACAAAACCTTCCAAGGCATCGCGAATATATGCTTCCTGATTATATGTGATGCAGCAGATGCTGACTAACACATTTTGGCTGTCAGACTGTACCATTCTTGTCATTTCATCCCTCTTTTACCATTGTTTTATACCTGTCATTTTACACTATCCGCCATAAATTGTAAATCTTATATAGTATTTTTCCCCGTATCATGGTAAACTATAAAGACGGAATAAAAAGAAACATAAGGAGGAAAGCCTATGCGCAGACTAAAAAAAGCCGGCCTGACTCTGCTTATATCGAGTATTCTATTAAGCAACAGCGTTCTGCATACGTTCGCTGATCAGACGGTCGCATCCCCTGTCATTACAGAAGTGGTACCGATTGAAACCTCTGTAGCTTCCACAGAAGCTAATGTCGAATTCCAGGAATCCCTTGGACCTGGACAATTTGCCCTTCCGCCGGAACCGGTGGTTTCTCCAGGTAATCCGATTCCGGAAACAGAACCTCAGGATGTCACCGTAGAATCTACAGAAACTTCCGAGCCGCCTGTGATCATCGCTCCGGATGCTCCTTCCGTTCCGGAAGAGACCGTACAGGAAAGCACACAACCGGTGATGGATGAAACAGGTCCGTTAAGTGTCCCGAAGCGTGTTCCGCGTCTTCAGACACAGATTTTATTAAGAGATGCTTTACAGTGGTCTTCCCCGTTTGTCAATGATCAGCCGATCACTGTAGAAGACAGTTCCTTCTCCTCCATCTCTACTTATTTAGAAGGTATTCACGGAGATCTTTTATACCGTACATACTCCACAGCTGCCGGTTGGTCCAACTGGGCGATGAACGGTCAGCAGACGGCATTGATCGATGGATGGCCATTGGTTGAAGCGATCCAGTTCCGTTTCTCCGGTCCGGTCGCAGACCAGTACGATATCTACTACACTGCTTCCCTCAGCGACAAGACTTACACAAGCTGGGCGAAAAACGGTATGACCTGCGGTGCTATGAACCAGGGGATCACTATGACCGGTTTCCGTCTTATGTTCGTAGAAAAAGGTACAGACCCACAGCTTGATCTGTCCAGACCTGTATTCGCTGCACATGCAGACGGCGTTCAGTATGTGGACGGTGTGCTTCGCTACATCCACGGTGCCGATGGTTCCAACTACACAGGCTGGGGCTGGGTTGGCGATGACCGCTACTATTTCAGAGACTCTTATCCGGTAACCGGATGGCAATATATTGACGGATTCAAATATTATTTTGGTGAAGACGGTAAGATGTGGGCCGATGTAGAACCATTGATCGGCACCGCAGGACCATTTATGATCCGAATCAATAAAGAGATGAACTGTCTGACCATTTATGCACAGGATGGTGCCAACGGATTTATTATCCCGGTGAAATCTTTCCTGGTTTCCACAGGCGAAGATACTCCGCTCGGTACTTTCAAAACACCGGAAAAATACCGTTGGAGACTGATGATCCATGATCTTTGGACTCAGTACGCAACCCGCCTCGGTTCCGGACTCCGAATCCTGATGCATTCCATCATCTACGATGCTCCGGATCCATACACTGTATGGGCAAGCACCTACAACAATCTTGGTATCGCCCGTTCCGCAGGATGCATTCGACTGACTACCGCAGATGCGAAATGGATCTACGACTACTGTCCGGTAGGAACAACCATCGAAGTTTACGAAAGCCCGATCCCGGGACCGTTTAACCGACCGACCATCGCTTACGAAATTCCATTCGAGCAGAGATGGGATCCGACAGACGATTCCCTGACTCCGGAAGGAATCGAAGCCAGCAGACAGGCAATCCTGGCTGCACATGGAATCCAGTAACATGCATATGGCAGGAGATCAATCTTGACTCTCCTGCCATTTTTGTTTTTATACTATGTTTTTATAAAATCCCTAACTTCCCGGCCACCATAATCTCCAGCAAAATCCCCGTAAACCACAACTTTGCGACCGCTTCCCTTACCGGACCAATGCCCAGATAGTTTTTCATATAATACAGCACACTTGTATTTCTCAATTTCTGACGTTCCATCTGTCCTTTGAACGATTTGCTGATGGACACAGAATGTTCATGACGATACTTCTGATCCAGAACCACTAACGATCTGTAACCTTTTGTCTTCAACCGACTCGCCAGTACGGTTTCCTCCTGGTACAAGAAGATTCCCTCATCGTATCCGCCAACTTCTAAGAATTTCTTTCCATCCACCATCAACATCGAGCCGTGAACCGCATCCACATAGACCGCTTTCTTTCCCCTGAAATGTGTTTCCGGATAATTCAGCCGTTTCTTTAATAATCGTCTGCTGATCGGACCCATGGCAAACAATTCTCCCCAGAATCCGTGAACCTTCCAGCCATTTTTCATCTCGCTGTAAGTCTGGTCCTCCATCAGATCCGTCGCCTCCGCCAGTTCATCATGGCGAGACAGTACTCCTGCCAGACGCTTTACACACGTTTCCGAAAACTCCACATCCGGATTTGCG
>JAZTZT010000110.1:0-9314 GCA_045637605.1 Pilosibacter sp. | reverse complement strand
GTCAATAAACAAAATCCCTCTGTTTTTAATATACTCAGAAAATGCGATCAACGCCGTTTTGGAACCATTCGTCTTTTCTGAAAACATACTTTCTCCAAAGAAACACTTACCTACTGCTACACCAT
The DNA here is from genome assembly GCA_045637605.1 of Pilosibacter sp. Taxonomy (GTDB): domain Bacteria; phylum Bacillota; class Clostridia; order Lachnospirales; family Lachnospiraceae; genus Pilosibacter. The sequence continues at coordinate 9,189 of JAZTZT010000110.1, read as the reverse complement.
AAAATCCGCCTGCCAGTTCTCCATCTTCAAACGCCTCGATACTAAGTGCAAAACCTCTGCGATACAGCTCATAATAAGCATCTTCAATCTCATCCGAGATCCAGGTTCCTTCCGCATCCTCACGTTTGGCCCTGCACCTGCGTACCGTATCCTGAAAATCTCGATTGATCGCCAAGGTGATCATGTGTTTCTTAAAATATTTTCGCATAGATTTGGAAACATGGATCTCATTGGGAAATATCACAAATCGTTCCTTCGGACACCACCATAAAATATCCTCATCCGGATTGTACCAGGGAAAAATACCGTGTGTGTAAGCTAACAGTAAGCGCTCTACAGATAAATCCCCGCCAACTGCCAGAAGTCCATCCGGTTCTGCCAGTAAAGGATTCGGAAAACTGATCTCTTCTTTATTTAAAAGATAAACCCCCATCTCCCTGCACCTTTCTATTTTGTATCTTTATTTTTTAATTTTCCAGATCTTTTTGAAGCTGTCTTTTCTATAACAAAAGTATCGTCTTTGCATCCAAGTGTGCAGATGCCGCCTTTCTTTAAGCTTCCAAACAACAACTCGTCCACCAGAAGCGGCTTAACCTCACTACCGATAATACGCTCCATCTCTCGTGCACCATACTCTGTACTTGTTCCTTTTTTCGCAAGCAGCTGTTTCGCTTCCTCACGAACCTCAAACTGAACCTTCTTCTGAGCCAGCATGTCACGAAGCTCCTTCAGTTTTTTCTCTGCGATCCGTTCTGCCATCTTGTCGTCCATCGGATTAAATACTACAATTCGATTCAGACGATTCCGGAACTCCGGCTGGAAGGTCTTTTTCACTTCCTCCATGATCACATCCGCCTTCACATCACGATCGCCAAAACCAATTCCAGATTTTCCCACACGGCTTGCACCTGCATTGGAAGTCATAATGATCACAACATTTCGAAAATCTGCTTTTCTGCCCTGATTATCTGTCAGTGTGGCGTAATCCATCACTTGCAGTAAAATATTATAAATATCAGGATGTGCTTTTTCGATCTCATCTAATAGGAGAACTGCATGTGGCTGTTTACGGATCTTTTCGGTCAATAATCCACCTTCTTCGTAGCCAACATAACCAGCCGGTGCACCGATCAATTTCGCCACCGCATGTTTCTCTTCATATTCACTCATATCAAAACGAATCAGTTCAATCCCAAGTTCTTCTGCAAGGGTTCTCGCAATTTCCGTTTTTCCCACACCGGTAGGACCTACGAACAGTAAGCTGGCCAGTGGTTTTCCTTGTTCTAACAATCCGGCTCTTGAAAACTTGATCGCATTCACAACCTGATCAATTGCTTCTTTTTGACCAAAGATACGTCCGGCCATTCGTTTTTCCAAACCGGCAAGTTTCTCTACTTCATCACTTTCCACTACCTGTTTCGGAATCTGACATGTCTTCGCCAAAATCTCATCAATCAATTCTTTTGACACACTCTGTGTCTTTTGATCTAGTGGATGAAGGCGACGGTATGCACCTGCCTCATCGATCAGATCAATAGCCTTGTCCGGAAGGAAGCGTTCGTTAATATAGCGGTCACTCATCCGAACTGCATAATCTAAAACGCCTTTTCCATACTTTACACCGTGATAAGATTCATAGTGTTTCTTCAATCCTGTTAAGATCTCAACTGTTTCATCTACTCCCGGTTCTTTGATCTCTACATTCTGGAATCGTCTCACCAGACTCTTACTCTTCTCAAAATGTTTTTTATATTCTTCGTATGTGGTTGCACCAATAAAACGAATCCGGCCCTCTGCCAGATACGGCTTCAACATATTAGAAACATCCAGGCTTCCACCACTTACAGCACCAGCGCCGACAATATTGTGAATCTCATCGATATAAACGATCGGTCTCTCTTCTGCACTAATACCATCCATGATCATCCGAAAACGCTTTTCAAAATCACCACGATACTGGGTACCTGCTAACAGGCTTCCCATATCAAGAGAATATATCTTTGCACCTTTCAAAGGCTCAGGAACTTTCTCCTCATTTAAAAGCTTCGCAAGCCCATATACGATCGCTGTTTTTCCTACGCCTGGTTCTCCCAGATGAAGAGGGTTGTTTTTCTCTTTTCGACAAAGGATCTGCATGGTACGTTCCAATTCATCCTCACGTCCAATCAATGGATTGACACCGTCTAACGCCTCATTCAAGCAAGTTACATAATTTCTCCAACGTTCCTGACGCGGTCCGTCTTCTGAGTGTTCTGAATCTTGTGGAACTTCATCAAACACCCCTTCCTCAATTCGTGTTTTTCTGTCTTCTCGCTTTTTATGGACTTTCGCTTTTGCCTCTGCTGCCATCTCCTGATAAATGATCGTCAGTTCCTGAAGCAGCTCGATCTTACATACTCCCTGAACCTCCATATAGTATACTGCATAGCTCTCTTCCAGAAAAAAGAATCCATTTACCAGGTGTGTCAGTTCAATCACACCTTTTCCACTGTTTTCTGCAGTTTCCTGCGCCTGAAACATGATTGTTTCAAATCCTTCTGTCATGAGAGGCTGGACCTTTTCGTCCATCAATTCAATATTCTCGTTTAAATATCCTTTCAAATTGTCTCGCAGCAGCTCAATCTCGCCACCACAATTTTCAAAGGCCTCCCGGAATGTTCGACACCCTGCGATCATATACAAGAGGAGTTCCGGAGTAATATATTCATAACATTCCTTCGCAGCAGCCGCAAAAGTTCCATTTAATACATCTGCAACCTCTTTCGTCACTCGCATGTTTATGCCTCCCTAACACTCAGTCGAAACGGATGTCCCTCTTCTGCAGCCAGAGCTGCAGCTGTTCTCTGCTTCGATATCGCCACATCATAAGAGTAGCTTCCTACTGTTGCCTCTCCTTCTCTGTGTACCTTCATCATCAAAATATTCGCTTCCGCCTCATTTTTATGGAATATACTCATCAAAATGTCCACCACAAAATCCATCGGCGTATAATCATCATTATGCATGATCACCTGATAACGTTTCGGTTCGCGAATCCGTGATCTGGTTTTCTCACTCATTTCACCACGTACTGCCATAATTCATCCCTTTTATTCTATAATACTTTCATTTTAAATACACATTCCCTACAAGTATACTCGATTTTTTTACAAAAAAATAGCCCTAATCTGTATGTGCTTTTCATTGCTTTTAAAAACATTGTCTTGTATAATATAGTCAGTAATTCAAATACATAAACTCAGGGGGAATGTTTTTATGCAGTTTAATCAGGAACGAGTTTTAGAAAGACTCTTCAAGATGATCAAAATCGACAGTGTTACTAAGAGCGAAGGAAATATGACAGATTTCCTTCAGAAATATTTTGAAGACCTTGGATATGAAGTATACCGTGACGAAGCAGGTAAAGCCATCGGCGGCGATCACGCAGGTAACCTCTTACTTCACATTCCGGGAACCATCGAAGGTGAAGCAATCTGCTTAAATGCACATCAGGATACAGTTGAGCCGGGTATTGGCATCGAACCGATCTTTGAAAACGGTAAAGTAAGAAGTGCAGGCAACACAATCCTTGCAGCTGACGACAAATCCGGTATCGCAATGATGATGGAGATCCACGATGTTCTGAAAGAAACAGGTATTCCGCACAGAGACCTCTGGTTCCTCTTCACAATCGCTGAGGAAAACGGTCTTCTTGGTTCCAAGAACTTTGATTATGAGAAACTTCCGGCTAAGAACATCTTAGCTCTTGATGCGGCAGGATATCTTGGCGATATGCTTATTTCCGGTGCAGGTAAAGATGATCTGAAAGCAACATTCTACGGAAAGATGGCTCATGGCGGTATCGAACCGGAGAAAGGAATCAGCTCCATCGCTATGTTAGCAAACGCTATTGACCGTGTAAAATTCGGTCGTATCGATCCGGAAACAACATCCAACCTCGGTATTATTGAGGGCGGTATCGCAAACAATATCGTGTGTGATAAAGCATCCTTTACATGTGAAGTTCGTTCCCATTCTGCAAGCCAGATCACAGAACAGATCGAGTTAATCTCCAAAGCTTGCTACGATGCAGCAGAACAGTTCGGCGGTAAAGTTGAGGTTGAAGTTGATCATTTCTGCCCGCCGCACAAACCGGATCTGGAAGGCTACCTTACAAAGGCAATGCACAAAGCTCTTGAGTTAGAAGGCATCACTCCGGTATACAAAGTAAGTAACGGTGCAGGCGATGCGAACATCTTCTCCGGCCATGGCTTCAACTGCACAAATATTACAACCGGTATGTTCGCTGTACATACTACAGATGAATATCTCGATATGGACGTATTTGCACAGGCATTCAACGTTGTTTGGAGAATCATCACAGACGATCTGAACTAATCAGATAATTATTTTACAGAAAATAGGCCATCATGTCATGTTTCGATCCTCAAAATCGAAACATGGCCGATGGCCCTTTTTATGGCAACTATTATTTTTCTAATTTATCCAGCATATCCCATACACCCAGCATATACATCACACCTAGAGCACGGTCATATAAACCATATCCCGGACGGACATTGCCCGGTTTCTCGTCCCAAAGATGACGTCCATGATCCGGACGGATGTAGCCTTCAAATCCACAGTCGTGGTATGCCTTCAAAATATCCAAAATTCGAGTATCTCCATCACAGTCACGATGACTTGCTTCCTGGAAATCACCATTTTCAAAATGTTTCACATTACGAATGTGCGCAAATGCGATACGGTCACAATGCTTGCGGATGATCGCAGCAACATCGTTATTGGCATCTGCATTTAAGCTTCCGGAACAGAGTGTCAGGCAATTATACTCGTCATCTACCATGGATAAAAAACGATCAATATTCTCTGCATTTGTCAAAAGTCTCGGGAGACCAAAAATATCCCACGGCGGATCATCCATATGGATTGCCATCTTGATATTGCATTCACGACACGTTGGCATGATCGCATCAAGAAAGTATTTTAAGTTTTCCCATAATTGTTCCTTCGTCACATGGGCATAAGCTGCAAACAATTCATCTAATTTAGCCATACGTTCCGGCTCCCAGCCCGGAAATGTCATACCGCCCAGATTCGATAAAATATATTCTGCCATTTCTTTAGGATCTTCTTTAATACGGCTCTTTTCATAGTAGAGCGCTGTAGATCCATCTCCCACAGGATGAAACAGATCGGTACGTGTCCAGTCGAAGATCGGCATGAAATTATAGCAGATTACTTTTACTCCGAATTCGGAGAGATTTTTAATCGTCTGTTTATAATGTTCAATATACCTGTCACGAGTCGGAAGACCGATTTTAATATCATCGTGCACATTTACGGATTCAACCACATCCATATTGAATCCATACGCATCCAATTGTTTCTGAACCTCTGCAATTTCCTCCACTTCCCAGATCTCACCCGGCATTTTATCGTGCAACGCCCAAACGATGCTTGTAACACCCGGAATCTGTTTAATGTCGGAAAGAGAAATCTTATCATTTCCTTTTCCATACCAGCGCCATCCCATCTGCATTGGCATAATGTGACCTCCTGATTATTTTGAATTATCGTTGTACGCGTGCACCCGCACCGCCCATGATCGCCTCCACCTCTTTCTTAGAAGCCATGGTTGTATCGCCCGGCGTTGTCATCGCAAGCGCTCCGTGAGCTGCACCATAATTCACCGCAATTTCTGCATCGCCGGTTGTCATAAGACCATAAATAAGTCCAGATGCAAAGGAATCACCGCCTCCCACGCGATCCATGATCTCAAGGTTCTTATAGTCTTTTGCTTTGTAAATCTCACCGCCAGCCCAGCAAAGTGCACTCCAGTCATTTACGGTTGCTGTTTTCACTTCACGAAGAGTTGTGGCAACTGCTTTAAAATTTGGGTATGTCTCTACTGCCTTATTGATCATCTTTTTGTATCCGTCAATATTCAGTTCTTTTAAGTTTTCATCATTACCCTCGATCTCAAAACCAAGACATGCTGTAAAATCTTCTTCGTTTCCGATCATAACATCTACATACTTTGCGATTTCCTTATTCACTTCCTGTGCCTTAGCCTGACCGCCAATCCCACTCCACATGGATGGACGATAGTTTAAATCGTATGATACGATCGTACCGTATTTCTTCGCAGTTTTGATCGCAGCAAGAATCGTCTCACAAGATTGCTCAGACAATGCTGCATAAATACCTCCCGTGTGTAACCAACGTACTCCGAGTGTACCAAAAATATATTCAAAATCGAAGTCCTCCGGAGTTGCTTTGGAAATGGCTGTATTTGCACGATCAGAACACCCTACCGCTCCGCGGATACCAAATCCACGCTCCGTAAAATTCAAACCGTTACGACAGATTCTTCCAATACCGTCTGTTTTCATCCATTTAATAAGAGATGTATCAACACCTCCCTGGAGAATGAAATCTTCCATTAACATACCAACTTCGTTGTCTGCAAACGCTGTAATAACTGCTGTTTTGAGTCCAAAACATCTTCTGAGACCACGAACAACATTGTACTCTCCGCCGCCTTCCCAGGCACGGAAGCTGCGCGCGGTACGGATCCTTCCCTCGCCCGGGTCAAGACGAAGCATAACTTCACCCAAAGAAACTGCATCATATGTGCACTCATTTGCCGATTTTAACTTTAAATTCATATCCTATTTTCCTCCTGCTTTCTCATTTGCTATAATCTTGTAATGATCTTCTATAGAAGAAACTCGAAATATCTTACCGCATTATTATAAGAAATACCTTTCACAATTTTCTCCAGTATTTTGTAGTCCGCCGGATATTCCCCATTCTCCACCCAGCCACCAATCAACTCACACAAGATACGACGAAAGTATTCATGTCTCGTGTAAGATAAAAAACTTCTCGAATCTGTGAGCATACCAATAAAGTTTCCTAGCAGCCCCTGATTGGCAAGAGATACCATCTGCTCCTGCATACCGATCTTATTGTCATTGAACCACCACGCAGACCCTTGCTGGATCTTACCAATCATGGTAGAATCCTGGAAACAACCAATAATCGTTCCAATAGTGGCATTATCTACCGGATTTAAAGAATAAAGAATGGTCTTCGGAAGTTCTCCGGTAATCGCAAGTGCATTTAAGAAGTCTGCCATCTGCGCACTCGGTGTGTGATTTCTAATACAGTCAACGCCTGCATCCGAACCGATTTCCTGCGCTATTTTCTGGTTATTATCACGTTTTACACCAAAATGAAGCTGCATGACCCAATTCTTTTCCGAATACGATCTTCCCATCTCTAACATAAAAGCTGTCTCGAATTTTTTCTTTTCTATATAATTCGGAAGTTTTCCCGCAAGCCTATTGATAAAGATCGTATTCACCTCTTCTTTTGTTGCCGGTTCATACATCACATAATCCAGACTGTGATCAGAAATCATACAGCCATTTTCCACAAAGAATTCCATCCTTACTTTTAACGCATGGATCAAGGATTCAAAATCCCTTATTGGCACACCACTTATTCTGCTCAATTTTGCAATATATTCCGGATAATCCTCTATTGAAAGGTTCATTGCCCGTTCAGGTCTCCACGTCGGAAGAACCTGACATTCCAAAGTTTCGTCTGTCGCCATCTTCTGATGCCATTCGAGTGTATCGATCGGATCATCCGTTGTACAGATCAACCTTACCTTAGACAGTTCAATCAATTTTCTTGCACTCAGACTGTTACGAAGTTTTTCATTACAAAGATTCCAGACTGCCTCTGCCGTCTCTCCATTTAAAGAACCTTCATAATCAAAATACCGTTTCAGCTCCATATGACTCCAATGATACAGTGGATTTCCTATGGCAATTTCCAATGTTTCTGCCCATTTCTGGAATTTATCACGATCAGAAGCATTACCGGTAATGTATTTCTCCTCTATACCATTGGAACGCATCAGGCGCCATTTGTAATGATCGGCTCCCAACCAAATCTGTGTGATATTTTCGAACTTTCTATCTTCGTAGATTTCTCTTGGAATAATATGACAATGGTAATCGATGATCGGCGTTGGTTCTACATATTCGTGATACAGTTTTTTTGCAGTTTCTGTTGTAAGCAAAAAATCTTCATCCATAAATTTTTTCATGCTAAACCCTCACTCGCCCTTCTTCGAATGGTTACAACAAGCTGCACTGCTTCTTCCACTAATTGTTTGATTTCTTCAAATTTCCCAGATTTTATAAGCTCGTCCTTTACCATCCAACTTCCACCACATGCTATAATTCTATCAAAAATAAGATAGTTTTCAAGGTTCTTTGCACTTACTCCGCCTGTCGGCATAAATTTTATATCTGTAAATGGAGCCGCCAACGCTTTCATTGTCAAAACCCCGCCAAACGATTCTGCAGGAAAAAATTTAATTACCTTTATTCCTCTATGAACAGCCTGAGTAATATCCGATGGAGTAATACATCCTGGATATATTGTAATTTCCTTGGCAATACAATAGTCAACGATTTTAGAGTCAAAACCCGGACTAACAATAAATTTGGCACCTGCACTTACTGCCCGATCAACTTGGTCCGATGTGAGAATCGTTCCGGCACCTACAAGCATTTCTGGGAACTTAGATGTCATAATACGGATCGCCTCTTCTGCAGCTTCTGTGCGGAACGTCACTTCTGCACATGGAAGTCCCCCTTCCACAAGTGCCTTTGCCAACGGTTCTGCATCTTTAATATCATGTATCACTACAATTGGTATTATGCCTATTTTTTCAATCCTTTCTGATACATTCATTATAATTTCCTCCATTCTTTTTCATGTCCATGCCTTTCCATGTATTGTATACAAAATGGAGGGTTTCATACCTATTAAACAACAAAAAAGCTCTTGATTTCTCAAGAGCTTTGAAATAGCGGAAGGGAGATTCGAACTCTCGACACTACGGGTATGAACCGTATGCTCTAGCCAACTGAGCTATTCCGCCATATAACTTATTCAGTTATCATGCCCAGAGCCGGAATCGAACCAGCGACACATGGATTTTCAGTCCATTGCTCTACCAACTGAGCTATCTGGGCATTTTAGAAATAAAAAAGCTGTTTCCTTATTAGGAACAGCCCTCAGGTATGAAAACATACCTTCAAAACCACATATTGAAATCCATCTTAACTACCGTTTCATCAAACCACTTTCGACCTTCTGGAT
>JAZTZT010000109.1:0-6835 GCA_045637605.1 Pilosibacter sp. | reverse complement strand
TTTTTTCATATAGTATAGCACAATTTTCCAGATTTGTGGATAACTTTCAAAATATAAACTTATTATTAATTATTTGGAGAAATATAGAAATTTCTTTCCTTTTCTGTTACACTTGTAACACTAATTTATTTACTATCATTTGCAGAAATAGAAAGGAACGATTTATGAATACCCATCCGCAAAAGACAGAGAATCCTTTATTAAAAGAATGTCTGTTTACCGCGCTTATTAGATTAATGGACCAAAAGGATTTTAAAGATATTAAGATTTCTGAGATTGCTCAGAAAGCAGGCGTTTCACGAATGACTTATTACCGGACATATGATTCTAAAGAAGATATTCTGATTCAGTATTTTGAAGAACAATCCCAGAATATGCTTCTTACCCTGAAAGCAAATCCGGATTCTACCGTTTATGAAGTATTCTGCCTGTTTTTCACCTTCTTTAAAAAAGAAGCCCATCTGATGGAATACTTATACAAGGCAGGATTACTGCAGGAAGTTATCCAGCGGTTTGCTTCTTTTGTATCCAGTGCATACGATAAAACTGCTACTCACATGTTGGCGGCAAATCAGAAGTCCTATGAAGTAACGTTCATCTCAGGAGGTTTGTTCTTTTTGCTCCTTCACTGGATTGAACGCGGTCTTATCGAGACACCTGAAGAAATGGCTAAAATGGCGATGCGATTGCTCCAAGTTTCCTCTGATCCTCTAAAATAATTAACAACAGCTTTATCCAACACACAATTGTAGATGATGCTGCAAAAAAACAGATCAAATAATAAAACAAACGCGTAAAGTTGAGGTTCTCTCTTCTTTACGCGTTTATTATTAGAACATACTAATACATCTGTAACTTAAAGGTTTCATTGGCATTTTCAACCACAAAGATTCGTGGATCGATCCAGTGATTCTTCACTTCGCACCAATTCAGATCGATGACAAAAACTTCCCCGTCGACCTCGACAGCAACGATAAATCCCTCAAAGGATAAGCGCTGGATCAAACCTTTTTTTGTTCCTTTTACAGAAGAAGTAATCTTCACTTCTCTATTTGTGTTTCTAGCTGTAGCCAGCATCGTGATTACAAGATCCGGTGATAACATATTACTGCTTCTCTACGTATTTCTCTTTCAGTTCAGCGATCTTAGCTGTGTAAGCCTGCTGCTGTTTCTGCTGAAGAAGGTTCTTCTTGATCTGCTCTTTTACTGTCTCGAAAGCCAGTTTCTCGGCCTCGCTCTTAGCCTCAACTTTGATCAGATGGAAACCAAACTGTGTCTGAACCGGACCAACGATCGCGCCAACCTCTGCTGCGAAAGCTGCTTCCTCAAACTCTTTTACCATCTGGCCTTTACCGAACTCACCAAGATCACCACCCTGCTGACCGGACGGACATGTGGAAGACTCTTTTGCTGCATCTTCGAATGTCTTTTCACCATTCTGGATCTGAGCAAGGATCTCATTGCAAACATCTTCAGAATCTACAAGAATGTGCTTTGCACTTACTGTTTCCGGTTTGCTGAAGTTATCCGGGTTGATATTGTATACAGTCTCAGCCTCGATATCAGTTACTGTGATATCTTTCATGATCTCATTCATAGCCATACGAGCTTTGATGTCTCTTACGATGTTGTCTAACATTTTTTTGTAATCATCTGTCATATCAAGCTGAAGATCATCAGCCATCTTCTCTAATACATGAAGAGTAACCACTTGCTCCACATACTGCTCGCGGAAGTACGGATTGGATGCGTACTGTCTCTGCTCAGCCGGAAGGTTTGCTAAGAATGCATCAACATCTGCATTTGTGATCTCTTTACCTGCAACAATTGCTAAAACTTCGTTATTCATTGGTAGAATCTCCTATCTCTTTACGTTTTGTAACCGAAACTATTTCCTAGTTCATAGTCACAACTGATTAATTATTATAGCTCTTTCAAGCCTGAAATGCAAGTGATAACGACCATTGTTTTTCATCCCATTGTACTTTACAACTCTACCTTGCTGCATTTATAATATGCATATCTATAGGTCAGAAAGGAGTATTTTCATGAGTTATATCGTAAGTGAAAAAACAAAAGCAACATTACAGCAGCTTCTTGCCATTCCGGAGGTCACAGCCGGTTTTGATTATATCGAAAGGGATCAGGACAATTGTATTGCAGAACAGATTGAACTGACTCTGGTGGAATCTCCGACATTCCACGAAGAAACAAGAGCCAACCTGTTTAAGAATAAATTTGAGAACCTAGGTCTTTCTGATGTTCATATTGACCGTGGCGGAAATGTTGTCGGTACTTTAAAAGGTTGTGGAAATGGTCCGACTGTTCTCGTAGAAGGTCATCTGGATACTGTTTTTCCGTTCGGCTCTGTTCATGAGGTTGTTACAAAAGACGGTTATCTTCATGCACCGGGCATTGGAGACGATACTCGTGCCCTTGCAATGATCCTCTCCGTAATCCGAGGCATCAAACAGGCAAATGTGAAAACCTCCGGAGACATCGTTTTTGTCGGAACTACTCGTGAGGAAGGTATGGGCTCTCTCGGTGGAATGAAGGATTTCTTAGATGATAATGCAGACCATATTGATGCTTCCATCAGTATTGATGGAGCAAATATTGCGGATATCACGTATGAAGCTACCGGTTTTAAAACATATGAAGTAAATTTCTATGGAATCGGAGGACATGCTTATGGTGCATTTGGTACGATGGCAAACCCGCTCCATGCTGCTGCCAGAGCTGTTGCTAAAATCGCAGATTTCCAGGTAAGTGATGATCCAAAGACAACCTTCTGTGTATCCAACTTCCACGCTGGAAATGACGCCGGTGTTCACGCGATCGTTCCGAAAGCAACTATCAAATTTAACTTCCGTTCCAACTCCGCTGAATTATTAAATGAATTGGACGAACGTATCTTCAAAGCGATTCAGGAAGCCTGTGATGAAGAAACTGCCCGCTGGGGTAAAGATACTATCACTTGGGACAGCAAGATTTACTGTGATGTCCCTGCCGGAACGCAGGATCCTCATATTCCGATCGTAGAGAGTGTTTATTCTGTCATTGAACATCTTGGAATCAAACCTCGTTTCTTACAGGGCGGTTCCACTAACTGCAACATGGCAATTGATAAGGGGATCCCAGCCATCTGTATTGGCCGCGGTTATTACCCGGAAGGCACTTCGGTCCAGAACTTTGTCCACAATCTGAAAGAAATGTATCCGATTGAAGGTGCATATAAAGGAGTTCAGGAAACTTATCTTATGGCTCTGCTCTGTGCAGGTGTGGAAGGTGTCAACTCTATCATTGAAAAATAAAACTCAAACCATGAAAAAGCGCCAATTGGATCAAACCAACTTGGCGCTTATGCTTATAATACAATACTTTGATTTTCTTCACAAATCGTTGTCAGAACTCCATCCGCGATTCGATGTGCGCGTCCGTACAGTTTCGTTTCACCATTTATGATTCGGATGTAGCTTCCGTCCTCTAGGGCAATAAACTCATTTCCGTAGCTGTCTCCGTAAGTAATATCTTCAAACAATCGTTTTCCATCCAAGGTAAAATGTTTGACCATCTGATAATGTGGAAGAATATTAATCTTAGTCAACCCCAGTCCTTGCAGATAACGAACGTAATTAGGATCCACAGATTCTCCCGGAAGCTCCGGCTGTGCATAAACCACATCTGCACTGTTCATGGTTCCTGCACTGACTCCCAGAATGATTCCTTGATAATCCTGTAATTTTTCGCGTAAATGGATCAAATGAAAAAATTGATTTTCTGTCGGTACGTGACCGCCACCGAGCATAATCATATCATACTGATTTAACTCTTCTGCGCTGATATCATGACTTCGATAATCCCAGACATCAAATCCAGTGACCGGAATGTTTCCATTGCGAAATGCCTGTTCAAAGAAATCTCGCATCTCATCGTTTCCTTCAAAGGAATCCGGAGCAGCCGCAATGATCAGACCACGCATCTCCTCTTTCCAAAACTGTCGCAGATTTTCCACAAATCCATTTTTTTCATCCAGTAATTTATCATAATTGGGCACGTCCAGCGGACCACTAGGACTGCTTGTTAAAAATACGATCATCTTTTTATCCCCTAATCTTCATCATCTGTCAGAAATCCGATTTCCGTAAAGTCCAATGGAAGACGCTTAATGTCTACGTTCTTAATTACAATACGTTTTAAGGATTTCATAAATGCTACTAAAAATTTGATCTTATCAAACTGTCCCTGAACCTCTACCAATACGCTTTTGTCTTTCTGATTTTCTGCAAAGCCAGTTAAACCCAGCTTTTTCGCCATTTCACTAACCTCCAAGCGAAATCCAACATTCTGCACACGACCATAAAAAGTAATGCGGTAACGTCTGATTTCCATTGATTTAAATTGCGGAAGCTGCACTGTTTTTACCTGATTAACCACATAATTATCTCTTGCTTCGATTAATTTTCTCTTTAAACTCATATCCTGTTCCTCCATTCTATGTCTAACTCTATTTTTCATTTTCTTGTGTGCTAACTTACAATGATTTCTTTTTTGAGAATGACTTAATAACCTAATCTACTTTCCCTATTATAGCACCTAATTAACGAAAAAGGAACTGCCGAAGCAGTTCCTGATTCATCGCGAAGTTGTTCAAAAGTCGCGTTAACGTTATTAATACTAAATCTTTTTAGCCAATGCAAATGCATCTGCGTGTGCCTTTGCAAGACTTGCCGGTCCGGAACTGTCACCGAGATTATAAACCTCCGGAACTTTTCCCCAAAGCTCTTTGTAAAGAATATCATCAGCCTGGTCACCGGTACACATTACAACATTGTCACAAGTAATATCAAAACGGAAACCTACTAAATCTTCTGCTACGATATGGTCCTCATGCGCAGAGTAGATTTTTGTTCCAAGCCACTGTTTTACGTTATAACGGTGGAGCTGATGCATTAAGCAGCAACGGTTACCGAAAGTATAACCTGGAGCTAATACTGTCTGCATCTCAATGATCGTAACATCTTTACCTTCCGACGCCAGTTTCTCTGCAACTTCACAACCAACATCACCGCCGCCGACAACTACAACCTTGCTGCCTGTTGCCTCACGTTCACCAACAAGATACTCTTTTCCTGTCAATACGTTCGGAAGATCCAGACCCGGGATCGGAAGTTTACGCGGTTTAACACCTGTTGCACAGATCACAACATCCGGCTCCATGGCAAGAACAGATTCAGCTGTTGCCTCAGTATTAAAAAGTACCGGAATATTGTTTGCGTCTACTGTCGCATAGTAATACGGAATTAACGGTTTAAAATGAGTCTTGTTGTTCGGAGCCATTGCATGATAAATCTGTCCGCCAAGTTTATCACTCTTCTCGATGATTGTCACATCATGACCACGACGTTTCAGCAGTTTCGCCACCTCAATACCGGCTGGACCACCACCAACAACGACAACCTTCTTTGCATTCTCTGTCACCGGTAAATCATAACGACTGTCATTTGCCATTGCACCATTACCGGAACACCAGCCATGAGCACCGCTTGCAAGCTGGTCAGATGCACAGATATAGCAACCGATACATGGATGAATTTCCTTCTCTCTTCCTTCTTCAAGAAGTTTTACAAAATGCGGCTCTGCGATGGAACTCTTTCCAATAAATACGAAATCACAAGACTCGCTGGATAATGCAGCTTCAATATGCTCAGCTGTTCGGATATCACCACCTGCAATGAACATGGTCTTCATATTTTCGCCCATAATACCGTATGCATAGTCACGCATCATCTTCGCTACCGGCATCATTGGTGTCGGATATGAAGCAGTAAACGGGAGATCTTCATCCGTTGGCATCACTTTAGTACCACCAGCCATAACTTCAATCGCAGCAACGCCTAACTCAACCAGACGTTTTACAATGTACTGACCGTCCATAAATGTAATGCCTTCGCCCTGTAATAAGCTCGGTTTTACAAGGATCGGAAAATCCTCACCACAAAGCACACGGATCTTGTTGATAATATTCTCAATAAAACGGAAACGATTTTCCATACTTCCGCCATATTTATCTGTACGCTGATTGCTGAGAGCACTTAAGAACTGTACACCGAGATAGTAACCTGTCGCATGAATCTCAACACCATCAAATCCGGCTTTTTTCGCACGAAGTGCGCCTTCTGCATATTTATCTTCAATTGCTTCAATTTCCGGAATTGTCAGTTCTCTCGGAGTTTCTCTTTCTACACCAATAATATACATCATTGGCATCGGGATCGGGGACGGACCAACCGGCTGACCACCTGTGATCTCGCGTTTTGCACCACGTCCTGTATGACTCACCTGAAGAACGCATTTTGCACCTTCTGCATGGATCGCAGCTGCTAATTTTTTAAGGCCAGGGATATAAGAGTCATTATGCGCACAAAGCATATTGGCTGTATTAAGTCCTAATGGAGCATCAATGCAGGTTACCTCTGTAATGATAAGACCCATTCCACCTTTTGCACGCTCCACATAATGACGGATACAAAGATCATTCACATATCCACCCTCCGTACTGCTGAGGCCCATGGCAGGCATTACTGCACGGTTACGAACTTCCATGTTACCAATTTTTCCTGGTCTAAAAAGACTTGGACATTTGCAAATTGACATATTAACACCTCCATGATAATGCTATTGTTATGTGGTTAACACACATCAAATCTACAGCTTCCACATTATCATTGTATCACATTACCCCAAAAAAGGAAACTACCGTATAAACACTATTAAAACTTCCTTTCACCTTGTACAACGAATTTAGCATATAAAATAAGCGGCATTTTCAAGT
>JAZTZT010000108.1:0-2885 GCA_045637605.1 Pilosibacter sp. | reverse complement strand
CTCAAGATGAGATATCCCATTCGAAAGAAGTAAGACCCCTTGAAGACGACGAGGTAGATAGGGCAGAGGTGGAAGTGCAGTAATGTACGGAGCTGACTGTTACTAATCGGTCGAGGGCTTATCCAGAAGGTCGAAGTGGTTTGATGAAACGGTAGTTAAGATGGATTTCAATATGTGGTTTTGAAGGTACGATTCAAAAAGAATACGTCCTTAAAAAGGAAATGCACGAGTGGCTCAGTGGTGGAGCATCGCCTTGCCAAGGCGAGGGCCGCGGGTTCGAATCCCGTCTCGTGCTTTTTATTTTTGCTCAAAATCTTGAATGAAAAAGGTTTTGAGCTTTTTATGTTATAGAGAATAGAAATAAGGCAGTCATTGGGAGGAGAAAGCCAATGAACTGCCTTATTTTTGTGGAAAATTTTATAAATATATTTAGCCAAGGGCTACGTCTAACATCATCATCAGTGTGAATCCGACTGCAAAGAACAGTGTACCGACGTTGGAGTGCTCGCCTTCGGACATTTCCGGGATTAATTCTTCAACTACTACGTACAGCATTGCGCCTGCGGCGAATGCCAGCATGTATGGGAGAAGAGGAAGGATCCAGTTTGCCAGAAGGATTGTAACGATCGCTCCTACCGGTTCGATTGCTCCGGACATCGCGCCGTAACCGAATGCCTTGTGGCTGCTGACACCATTGCTCTTCAGTGGCATGGAAATGATTGCACCCTCAGGAAGGTTTTGCAAAGCGATACCGATGGAAAGCGCCAGGGCAGCTGCTACGGAGATGGATTCATTACCTGTGAGCCAGCCGGCTACAACGACACCGACAGCCATGCCTTCCGGTAGATTGTGAAGTGCAACTGCGATCACTAACATCGTGGATTTTCCAAGATTGCAGTTGACACCTTCCGGGCATTCACTGTTTAAGTGAAGGTGCGGAATAAAGTGGTCTAATAAGAATAAAAAGAGGAAACCAACCCAAACTCCGATAAAAGCCGGAAGGAATGCAAGTTTTCCCATATGCTCAGACTGATTAATAGCCGGAATGATCAGGCTCCAGATAGAAGCCGCAACCATGACACCGGCAGCGAAACCGGTCAGGGAGCGCTGAAGGGTACGATTCATTTCCCCTTTCATAAAATATACAAAACCGGAACCGATCACGGTTCCTGCAAATGGCAGAAAGATTGCTGCAAAAGCTTCCAATGTCATCGTGTGTACCTCCGATCTTAAGTGCTTTTATATTTATATTATACTGTAATAAATAAGAAAAAACAGTGATTTTATCACAATTTATTGTAAATTTGCAGAGGGATATTGTGAAGTAGTTTCGTGCATACTGACTGTATATGAAAATGAGTTGATAGAAAGGTGGATATAAGATGGAAGATCATACAATTGCTCTCCTGCAGGAATGCAGTCAGGGATGCAAAATGGGTATCAAAAGTATCAATCAGGTGAGTGAGTATGTTTCGGATCAGAAATTGAAGCGGATTATTGAAACGTATCGAGGGGAACATCAGAGGATTGAGGCTGAGGCAGATCAGATGTTAAATATGTTTGGGTTGGCAGGAAAACAACCGGAAATGATGGCTACTGCCATGTCCTGGGTCAGCACGGAAATGAAAATGATGATGAAGGATGATGATAAACAGGCAGCGAAAATCATGACGGAGGGATGTGATATGGGAATCCGTACAATCTGTGGGTTTATCAATCAGTACGCCGGGGCATCGAAATCCAGTATTGGATTGGCGAAGGATCTTATAAATATAGAAGAGAAGTTTAGAGAAGAGATGAAGCCATATCTATAAAAAGTAATAACACCCTGAAAAGAATCGAAAGGACTCTTTTCAGGGTGTTTATTTATATCGGATTATTTTTCATCACAAACCTGGAAAATGATGAATTTCAAATAGGAAGATTCGCCGCTGCCCCAGAGGATCGGATGGTCTGCGGACTGCATGCGGTATTCTACCTGGCGGAGGCGTTTGTGAACATTTCCGGCTGCCTCACGGATAGTCTTTGTAAACAGTTCCGGATCCATAAAGTGAGAGCAGGAACATGTGCAGAGATAGCCGCCATCTTTTACGAGCTTCATACCGCGGAGGTTGATCTCACGGTAACCTTTGACTGCATTTTTGATGGAATTTCTGGATTTGGTGAAGGCCGGCGGATCGAGGATAACCACATCGAATTTCTCGCCTTTTTTCTCCAGTTCCGGAAGCAGATCAAAGACATCGGCTGCAATGAATGTTACGCGGTCAGAAAGTCCGTTCAGTTCTGCATTTTCAGTTGCCTGTGCAACGCCAAGTTCGGAAGCATCGACACCGAGAACTTCAGATGCACCTGCGATACCTGCATTCAGTGCGAAAGAGCCTGTGTGAGTGAAGCAATCGAGGACACGTTTACCTTTGCAGATTTTGTGGATTGCAAGGCGATTGTATTTCTGGTCAAGGAAGAAGCCTGTCTTCTGACCGTCCTGAACGTCAACAATGTATTTGACACCGTTTTCCACAATCTGAACTTTGGTGTCAAACGGCTCGCCAATGAACCCCTTCACACGCTCCATACCTTCCTGAAGACGTACTTTCGCATCGCTTCTTTCATAAACGCCACGGATCGCAATCCCGTCTTCTGCCAGAATCTGTTTTAATTTCTCGATGATGGTCAGTTTCCAGCGATCGATACCGAGAGCGAGGGATTCTACCACAAGGACATCGGAGAATTTATCGATCACAATACCCGGAAGGAAATCTGCTTCGCCAAAGATAATACGGCAGCTGCTTGTATCAACTGTGGATTTACGGTATTCCCAGGCGTTGCGGACACGCATTTCGATGAAAGCCTCATCGATCACAGTATCTTTCTTTCGGGACATCATG
>JAZTZT010000107.1:0-32605 GCA_045637605.1 Pilosibacter sp. | reverse complement strand
GGACTTGACAGTTTGTAACAAACTTATTATAATAAAACTAGGAATCATTACTGATATTTAAGATTTAACATAGGAGATGAGAATGTGTTAGATATCAAAGATAATAATGTATGGAGAGAATTGCTGACAACAGATGATCCGAATCTTTTGGAAGAATTATATTCTAAAGCGAGGGCTGTACAGCAAGAGCATTATGGTAATAAAATTTTTGCCAGAGGTCTGATTGAGTTCACAAACTACTGTAAGAATGATTGTTTTTATTGTGGAATTCGAAGAAGTAACCGCGATGCCTGCAGATACCGCCTTACAAAGGAGCAGATCCTGTCTTGTTGTGACAGTGGATATAAGCTTGGATTTCGAACTTTTGTACTTCAGGGAGGGGAAGACGGGTACTATACGGATGAGCTTCTGGCAGATATCGTACATACGATCAAATCACATTACCCGGATTGTGCTATTACACTTTCCGTGGGAGAAAAAAGTCGCGAATCATATCAGACATACTTTGACGCAGGTGCTGACCGCTATTTGCTTCGTCATGAAACTGCTAATACAGATCATTATCGTTTCCTTCATCCTCAGGAGATGTCCTGTGAGAACAGAAAACGATGCCTTTGGGATCTAAAGGAGATTGGTTATCAGGTGGGTGCGGGTATTATGGTTGGTTCACCGGGACAGACGATTGAGCATGTCTTGGAGGACTTGGAATTTATGAAAGAATTACAGCCGGATATGGTTGGAATTGGCCCGTTTCTTCCACATCATGCCACACCATTTGCCAATGAATCTGCAGGTACACTTGATATGACGATTCGTTTGCTTGCGATCACAAGGCTGTTATTACCGGAAGTTCTGCTGCCGGCGACGACTGCACTGGGAACCTTAGATCCGACTGGAAGAGAAAAAGGTGTATTGGCAGGAGCAAATGTTGTGATGCCAAATCTTTCTCCGGAAAGTGTCAGAGAGAATTATCTGCTATATGATAACAAACTTTGTACCGGTTCAGAAGCGGCTGAAGGATTACGTATGTTGGATGAAATGATGAAAAAGATCGGTTATGAGATTTCGCTCGATCGCGGTGACCGGGCAGGAAGAGAGGTAAGAGAATGGCATTAAATCAGACTCCGGCTTCGGAGAGAATACATATCGGATTTTTTGGTCGTAGAAATGCAGGTAAGTCCAGCGTGATGAATGCAGTGACTGGACAGAATCTGGCGGTGGTATCTGATGTAAAAGGTACAACGACGGATCCGGTTTATAAGACGATGGAACTTCTTCCGTTGGGACCGGTCATGGTTATTGATACACCTGGTATTGACGATGAGGGTGAACTCGGAAAACTTCGAGTAACCAAGAGTCGTCAGGTATTAAATAAAACAGATCTTGCTATTCTGGTTGTAGATGGCACAGAGGGAATGAAAAAAGAAGATCTGGAAATGCAGGAACTTTTCATTAAGAAAAATATTCCCTATTTGATCGTGATTAATAAGACAGATCTTAATGTGAATAAGGAACATCAAGAGAATACCGTTTATGTCAGTGCCTTGACAGGAGAAGGTATTCAGGAACTAAAAGAAAAGATCGGAACCATGAGGAAAGCTGATGTGGAGCGAGATCTGTTAGAAGGACTCGTGAAATCTGGAGATATAGTTATCTTAGTGACTCCGATCGATAAAGCTGCCCCGAAGGGACGTCTCATTCTTCCACAGCAGATGACAATCCGAGCATTATTGGATCATGGTTGTATGACGATGGTAGTTCGCGATACTGAGCTTGCAGATGCTCTTGAAAAAATGGGAAGAAAACCGGACCTTGTGATCACGGACAGTCAGGCATTTGGAAAAGTATCGAAAATTGTTCCGCGTGAGATTCCGCTGACCTCATTTTCTATCTTAATGGCTCGTTATAAAGGTGACCTCGAGCAGGTGATCGCAGGTGTGAGTATGTTGGATCATCTTGAAGACGGTGATAAAATCCTGATTTCTGAGGGATGCACCCACCACCGTCAGTGCAATGACATCGGTACAGTGAAGCTTCCAGGCTGGATAAAAGATTATACTCAGAAAGAAATTCAGTTCCATTTCACATCCGGAACTGAATTTCCGGAGGATTTATCCCCTTACAAGATGATCGTCCATTGCGGTGCATGCATGCTTAACGAACGAGAGATGAAATATCGTCAGGCATGGGCGAAGGATCAGAAGATTGCAATGACCAACTATGGTATTTTGATCGCACATGTACATGGTATTTTAAAACGTAGCGTGGAACCGTTCCCGGCGATTGCGGAATTATTGAGTTAATGAAAATTGATGTAGAGACCTGTTCTTATTATGAATAGGTCTTTATTTAATTCAAACTATTAAAAATACCACAGTACTTGACAATACATAGTAGCTGGTATAATATATAACTGTAAGAATAAATGAAAGATAGGGGGCCAGAGATGAACGCACAGTTAAAAAAAGGAGTTCTGGAATTGATTGTTTTAGAGTCTGTTCGTAAAAAAGATATGTATGGATATGAGCTGGTGGAAGAGGTCTCTAAAGTGATAGATGTAAATGAGGGTACCATATACCCACTATTAAAGCGACTTACAAACGAAAAATATTTTGAAACATATTTAAGAGAATCAACAGAAGGACCACCAAGAAAGTATTATCATTTAACTGCCGCCGGAGTTTTGTATCGTGATGAACTTGAGAGAGAGTGGACTCAGCTTGCAGACCGTGTTTGGCTGTTTTTAAACGATGGGAAAGGTTTGGAGTTATCGGATTCGGAAGGGAGTCACAAGATCCTGACTATTGGATTAGGAAATCGTATCGGAAAGGAGAGACTTGATGGATAAGCAAGTATTTTTAGAAGAACTTAGAAAGTCTCTTCGTGTTTTAAAGGATGAAGAGATCGATGATATCGTCGGAGAGTATGAACAACATATAGACCTTAAAGTAGAAAATGGCCAGACGGTCGAACAGGCAATTGCTGATTTCGGTCATGTAAAAGAATTGGCGGCTGAGATTCTGGAAGGCTATCATGTAAAAGCAGAATTTGATCTTCCCAAAGAGGAAATTAAATCGAAGAGGGCCTTCTTAGTATCTGGAAAGACACAGTTTAAAGGTTTTGTACGAACCATAATAGCTTGGATCCGAGCTGCCTGGAATCTGATTATTCATTGTTTTTTATGGTGTGGAAAGCAGATTGTACGTCCCTTTGTTTGGATGAAAATAAAAATGCAATCCAATAGAACAAGTGAAGAAACTATTGAACCCAAAGAACATCCTAATCATTTTAAGAATTGGATTAAACATAAGATGAAAGGATTGGGAATAATTATGTTAAAGTTATGGGATTGGCTGGTTCGGAAGATCATTTGTTGTCTTTGCTTAGGCTGGAACTGCTGTATCATAAGTATTGCTTTGTTTACAGGAGGATTTGGACTCATGTGTTTATTTGCATTTGGAGTTCTGGGAGTTCTTTTGTTTCAGGGCTATCCGATCATAGGATTAACGATCGGTTGTCTGGGATTGGTGGTTTGTCTGTTTGCAGCAACTGCATTTATATGGACATTGATCTGGCATATAAAACAGGCAAATGAGAATATGGAGAGAAAAGTAGAGAGTGTGATGGTAGAAGTAACAGAAATGGAGGAGGGACAGCATGCGTAATGTTCAAAAAACTCTCTTTGGTCTATTCGCCGGTGGTGTTCTTCTAACTGGAATCGGAACAGGAATTGCTCTGGTCGAGTATTCAACATTAAATTATGGCGGACATAAGATCATTGGGGATGATTATTTAGTTACCAATACTTTTACATATGAAATAGACGAAAACTATTCAGAATCAGTCATATTGGAAGGCTTTGATTATAATGTTTCTCGTGTAACGGAATTTATCGAAAATTCCGATATTCCTAAGAATGAGATACAATATGAAGTAACCTATAATACAAATAAAGTTCGCCCTTATATTTGGTCAAATGAATCTACTGACGTTGTGCAAAATAAGAATGAGTCTTTGCGTATTGGACTAGGTATGGAATATTTTCGAAATGAATTCGCAGATTTTATGGAAAGTAAAGATTTGATCTTATCTGAATTAAAGAACCATACGATTTCCAGTTATGAAATGACATATGTGACTAAGGTTGTGATTAATGTGAACCCGGAAATGATGGAAAGTATTAAGAAAGTAAATTGAACTCACTGAATAAACATGTTATACTTCTTTTAATATGTTTATCTTGGAGGCTTCATGAAAACACTATATATATCTGATCTGGATGGAACATTGCTTCGCAGTGATCAGAAAACATCTGAATTTACAAATCAAACCATTAATCGTCTGGTTCGTGAGGGCATGTTATTTTCCTATGCGACTGCGCGTTCATATCTGGCATCTACACCGGTAACAATGGGGCTGGATGCGAAGATACCTCTAATTGTATATAATGGAGCCATGGTAGTAGATAATGCGGACGGCTCTATCCTGATCAGCAATTATTTAGACGATGCTGCGCACGTTCTTTTGGATGAACTGATCGCCAATGACATTTATCCGATTGTGTTTACGATGATCGATGGAGTTGAGAAGATGTCTTATGTAAGAGAAAACGGCTCCGAAGGAATGTATCGATTTATTGCTATGCGTGATGTAGACCCTCGCGTGCGTCCGGTTGATTCTCCGGCTCATCTGCATGACGGTCAGGTATTCGATTTCACCTGTATCGACAGCTTTGAGAAGCTGGAACCGTTTTATCAGAAATATAAAGATCATTATCAGGCTATTTTGCAGAGGGATATTTATACCAATGATCCGTGGCTGGAAATCCTTCCAAAGGGAACTTCCAAAGCCAATGCGATCAAACAGGTTGCAGAGTTTTATCAGTGTGACCGTATCGTTGCTTTTGGTGATGGCATGAATGATATTGAAATGTTTAAAATGGCTGATGAAGCCTATGCTTTAGAGAATGCAGTTCCGGAGCTGAAAGCAATCGCAACAGCAGTGATCGGCAGCAATGATGATGACAGTGTTGCGAAATGGCTGAATGATCATTACCATAACGACTAATGGAAAAGACCGTCTGTGACATTTACAGACGGTCTTATTGTATTTAACTATATAGTCCAATATTTGCGGTATCTTGAGCTTGTACCATATTGAAATAATGTCCTTTCTGTTGGTAAAGCTCTTCGTGGGTTCCGCGTTCTATGATCTCACCTTCGCGGATTACCAGGATCAGATCAGCTTCACGGATCGTTGAGAGTCGATGTGCAATTGCCACAATGGTGCGTTTCCCGGCTAGATTACGAATTGCTTTTTGGATCTGTTTTTCAGTCTGTACGTCAACGGAGGCAGTTGCCTCATCCAATATGATAATCGGAGACTGGCGAAGAATTGCTCTTGCGATTGCAACGCGCTGTTTCTGTCCACCGGAAAGGCGGAGACCTCGTTCTCCAACTTTTGTATCATATTGCTCTGGCATCGCCATGATATCTTCATGGATGTTTGCGGCCTTTGCAGCCTCCATGATTTCTTCTGTGGTTGCATTCGGTTTTGCATAACCGATGTTTTCCGTGATCGTTCCATTAAATAGGAATGTATCCTGCAGAACCGGAGAAATATTTTGTCTGAGGCTTTCTAGTGTCACATCTTTAATGTCATGTCCGTCGATAAGAATCCGTCCATGAATCGGATCATAGAAACGTGATATCAGCTGTGTAGTTGTCGTCTTGCCAACTCCGGTAGGTCCAACGAGTGCGACCATCATTCCAGGTTTACAAGAGAAAGAAATATCTTTTAATACAGGAACTTCATTGCTATAATGGAAGCTTACATTTTCGAATGTGATAGCACCTTCTACCTGATTAAGCTCTATTGCATGGTCTGCATTTTGAATTGCAGAAGGAGTATCCAGGATCAGTGTCACGCGCTCAGCACCTGCAAGTGACTGCTGTAGGTTTTCAAGGAGAGTAGCAAGGCCGGATACAGGAGCATAAAAGAGTGAGAGATAAAGAACAAAAGCAACAATATCTTCCACAGACAGCTGGTCTGCGTATGCAAGGTAACCTCCGAAAAATACGACTAAAATTGTTCCGGCTGAAGAAAGGAATTCTACACACGGATGGAATACAGCGCTGGCACGGAGGGCACGGAGCATGGCATGTACCTGTTCCGTAATTTTTATATCCATTTTACGACTCTCGTATGCTTCCTGACCAAAAGACTGGATCTCATGGAGACCAGATAAGCTGTCCTGAAGCTGTGCATTTAGTTCGCCAACGGATTTCTGATTCGCTTTAAAGTAAGGACGCACTTTTTTTGCAAAGATCACACCAGAGAATAGGATCACAGGAATCGGACAGCAGGTGATCAGTGCCAGTTTCCAGTTGATTGACAATAAAATGATCAGAACACCGGAGAAGGTTACAAGGTTTGTGATCATTTCCGGAATGATATGAGCATACAGCAATTCGAAATCTCTGGTATCATTGATCACACGGCTCATCAGATCGCCGGTTTGTTTGTTGTGGAAAAAACCAAGGTCTAAACTCTGTAATTTGCCGTATAGTCTGTTTCTCAGGTCACCTACCAGGTACCATGCCGCTTTATGAGAAAGATAGCTGCTCATAAAACGGAAGAGGATACGTAGTAAATATAGCAACAATAATGCAACGGCCAGATTTGAAATTTGTGATAACGCAACCTGGTCAACACCGTTTCCAACAATACCGGTCATCGAAGATAATATTTTTGGTGCCGTGAGGTTGATGATCGTAAGACCAAACGTCGCCAGAATGGATAGAATATAGAGCCCCTTGTAACGAGTTGCTTCTTTTGTAAGTTTCCATAATGTTTTCATTTGTGTAGCTCCTTTTGTAGTGTTTAAATACAATTATGTTATATATTTAGTATAATGCATTTATTCATAAAAAGAAATCGTAAAAATGGGTGGTAAATAGAGAAAAAAATGCACGAAATGTTTGAAGACTCATCTTAGGTGTGATACAATTATCTTTAGTGATCATGTACAAAAGAGGGGGAAGTATTAGGACATGAAAACAAAAGAACGATTACAAACGACGTTGGATCGCCTTCCATATGGTGATGAAGTTTTGACCGGTGATCTGAAAGTTAGTAAGACACTTCCGGAAGGAGTAAAATCGAAAGAACTATATAATGATATTATTCGAATCGCATGGCCTAGCTTTGTTGAGCTTTTATTGACACAGTTAGTTTCCATGGTCGATTTAATGATGGTAGGCTCCATGGGCGGAACTGCAAATCCGCAGCTTGGTACACAAGCATTGGCAGCCGTAGGCCTTACAACACAACCTAAGTTTTTGTTAATGACTGCGTTTGTAGCAATGAACACTGGTGTTACTGCGTTGATCGCTCGATATAAAGGTCAGGGAAACACTGAAAAGGCAAACTTGGTTGTACGTCAGGGTCTGTTATTTACATTCTGTGCGACGGTTATTATGTCCATTCTTGGTGTTCTTTTCGCAAGACCGATGGTTGTTTTCATGGGAGCAGAAGAGGAAGCAGTTGCCCAGATGGCTACTATCTATCTGCAGATTCAGATGGCCGGATTTATCACTATGGCATTGACAACTACGATCACTGCGTCACTGCGTGCAGTTGGCGATTCAAGGACATGTATGTTCTATAATATGACTGCCAATCTTGTCAATGTGGTTTTCAACTGGCTTCTTATTTACGGAAATCTCGGATTCCCGGAGATGGGCGTAGCAGGTGCATCTTTGGCAACCGTAATTGGACAGTTTGTTGCATTCTTGATCGCAGCATATGTAATCCTGAAAGGAAATGGTTTCCTGAAACTGGAATTAAAGCGAGGATTCAGACCAAATAAGCCGGTCTTAACTGATATGCTCGGTATCGGTGTACCGGCTATGGGAGAACAGCTGGTAATGCGTGCAGGTATGATCCTTTATGCAAAAACAGTGGCATCTCTTGGAACAACTGCCTTTGCCACACACCAGGTATGTATGAATATTCAGGCACTGTCCTTTATGTCCGGACAGGCATTCGCGGTATCAGCAACGTCCCTGATGGGCCAGTCTCTCGGAAAGAGACGTACTGATATGGCACAGGCATATACCAGCCGAACCAGAACAGTCGGTTTCTGCGTTTCCATGTGTCTGGCCGCTATTTTCGCGCTGTTTGGCAAACAGATTGTCGGACTTTATAACAGTGATCCGGAGATTATCCGTATCGGTGGACATATTATGTTGTTCGTTGCTCTGTTACAGCCGTTCCAGGGTTCACAGTTTATCATTGCCGGTGGTCTTCGCGGTGCAGGCGATACAAAGACAACAGCGAGAATTACATTTATTACTGTTCTCTTGGTGCGTCCGCTTGTAGCCATGATTCTGGTAAGAACAAGCCTCTGGCTCTATGGCGCCTGGGTTGCTCTTGCTTGTGACCAGATCCTACGTACAGCTCTTGTATTCGCAAGATATCAGAGTGGTAAGTGGAAGACAATCAAACTGAAAACGGAAAATTAAACAATGCATGAATTAGGGGTATTGAATCAGGTGGTCCGGACAGTCAGTCGGATCGCCGATCAGAATCACATAGATAAAATTAAGCATATTACGCTGGATGTTGGAATTGATTCAACATTTGTTCCGGTATTTTTAACGAAATTATATCCGGTAGCGATTGACCGTATGGAACTTCTCAAAGGTTCAGAACTTAAGATCAATATGGTACCTGGAACAGGATTACAGATCAAGGATATCGGATATTAATAAGTCTTTTTGTTAAGGAACGTAGTACTATGAACGAAGTGAAAAAACAGGCAAGTAACATTGATATAGAGGGCAATGTACTATATTTAGATGAGGAGAGACTTGCAAGAAAAGAAGTGGGATTTCCTCCGTATAAAAATAAACCGAATGGTTTGGGAATCTATAATTTTATATTAGAACATTTCCTATATATGAGAAAGAGCCTGTGGCCGTGGGCATTACGTTTGTACCATTTTTTCATCCGTTTTTCCAAATGGATGAAAAAGGGAGGTATCAAAGCGTGGATCTATAAAAAGGGAATTATGCTTGCTCCTGATATGGAGGCACATACTTCAACCATCGTAATGCCGTTAAATGTAGATATTACAGACAAGAGCGAGAAAGTAGTCGTTCCGCTTGATATGATCAAGGAGTCATTGAAACACGCTTCTTATATTGCCGGTATGGATACTTGTCTTTGCCGAGATGCGAACGGATGCGATGACTACCCGCATGATGTTGCCTGTTTGTTCTTGGGAGAAGGCGGAAAAACAGTCGTAAAACATGAATTGGGAAGACAGTTTACATACGAAGAAGCTTGTGAACGTGTGGATCAGGCAGCTGCTCACGGATTAATGGGACAGGCAGTGTGGATTGAAGTAGAGCAGATGCTCTGGGGAATTCGCAATGATGAGATGGACAAATTCCTTGAAATCTGTTTTTGCTGTCCATGTTGCTGTATTGCCATGAGACTGGCAAGAAATGCGACAGAGCGTGAGCGACACCGTTTTCATCCGGCCGGCTGGACAGCAGTTCCGGACCAGACCAAGTGTGTTGGCTGTAAGCAGTGCGTATCCGGACCGAATGGTTGCCCGGTGGAAGCGATCAGCTTCAATGCAGAGGGTAAAGTGGAGATCAATCAGGAAATCTGCGTAGGATGCGGAATCTGTAAGAGCAGATGTAATCTTGATGTGATCAAGATCAAACAGACGATGCCAATGCGTGCGGATCTTCATGATTATTTTGAAAAAGATTATAATTTGGATATCAAGATTTGGGATAATCATTAATATTCGCTGGTTGGAGGTATGATATAATATGGATGAGATTAAAATTCTTGAATTGAAACGCAGTGTATTTGCTGATAATGATCAAGAAGCCCAGAATTTAAGAGACCAGTTGAAGGAAGAAAAGACATGTTTGATCAATATTATGTCTTCTCCGGGAGCAGGTAAGACTTCGACGTTATTACAGCTTGCAAAAGAGCTAAACGGAAAGGTTCGTTGGGCGGTTTTGGAAGCGGATATTGATTCAGCAGTAGACACTGAGAAGATGGTTCAGGCGGGAGTTCACTCAATTCAGATCCATACAGGCGGTATGTGTCATCTGGATGCAGATATGGCACGTCAAGGACTGATGGAACTGGGGACTGCAGATATGGATCTGGTATTTCTTGAAAACATCGGAAATCTGGTTTGTCCTGCATCTTTTGACACTGGTGCAGTCAAAAACATGACGATTTTATCTGTACCGGAAGGAGATGACAAACCATTAAAGTATCCGCGTATGTATGAGAGATGTCAGCTTCTTGTGATCAATAAGATTGATGTACTTGAGTATTTTGATTTTGATAAAGATAAAGTCATCGAATATGCAAAGATGAGAAATCCGGAAATCGAGATTCTTTTTGTTTCTGCCAAGACAGGAGAGGGAATTCCAGAGCTCGCAAAGTGGATCCTGAAACAGGTAAATGAGTGGAATTGCAACAATTGAGCATAATTTTGACCGTAAAAGATTTTTTCTATTGACTCTTTTGCGGTCTTTTTATATACTGTTTCAGGTGTCAAGAAAAAATGCTTGACGTAAAGTAAAAATGCTTGACAAATAGATTTTGTTGTAGTATGATGCTACAGGTGACATGATATGGAAAAAATTGTGGAACAGGGTTTGCTGTACGATTTCTATGGTGAACTGCTGACAGAGCATCAGAGAAATATTTATGAGGGTGTCGTATTCAACGATATGTCTCTCAGCGAGATAGCCGAAGAACAGGGGATTAGCCGTCAGGGTGTTCATGATCTCGTGAAACGGTGTAACAAAACACTGGCCGGCTATGAAGAAAAACTGAAGCTTGTTCAGAAATTCAACCAGACAAAACAGATGGTTGAAGAGATCAAAGAACTGGCTGGAGCTTACAAACGTACCGGAGATAAGAGCCTGATCGATCAGATCGAGGCATTATCCGAGGAAATCGGAAGACTCTAACCAATAAGGAGACGCTACATGGCATTTGAAAGCTTAGCTGATAAACTGCAGAACGTCTTTAAGAATTTAAAAGGCAAAGGCCGACTTTCTGAAGCTGATGTAAAAGCTGCACTGAAAGAAGTTAAGATGGCCCTTCTGGAAGCCGATGTAAGTTTCAAAGTCGTAAAGCAGTTTGTAAACTCTGTACAGGAGCGCGCGGTAGGACAGGATGTTCTTACAAGCTTAACTCCGGGACAGATGGTTATAAAAATTGTAAACGAGGAACTTGTAAAACTTATGGGTTCCGAGACCACAGAGATTGCCTTAAAACCGCAGAATGAGATCACAGTCGTAATGATGATCGGTCTTCAGGGTGCAGGTAAGACAACAACAACTGCAAAGCTTGCAGGTAAGTTTAAGGCAAAAGGCAGAAAGCCGCTTCTCGTGGCCTGTGACGTTTACCGACCGGCTGCGATCAAGCAGTTACAGGTAAACGGTGAGAAAGTCGGAGTACCGGTTTTCTCCATGGGTGACAATCAGTCCCCGGTAAATATTGCAAAAGCAGCCATCGAGCATGCAAAAAAAGAAGGCTGCAACCTGGTATTCTTAGATACTGCAGGTCGACTCCAGATTGATGAATCTATGATGGACGAACTTGTAAATATCAAAGCAGCCGTTGATGTACATCAGTCAATCCTCGTGGTTGATGCGATGACAGGTCAGGATGCTGTAAACGTAGCCGGTACTTTCAATGAAAAGATCGGTGTGGACGGTGTGATCCTTACCAAGTTAGACGGTGACACCAGAGGCGGTGCGGCGCTTTCAATCCGCTCCGTAACAGGAAGACCGATCCTCTATGTCGGTATGGGTGAGAAACTTTCCGATTTGGAACAGTTCTATCCGGACCGAATGGCTTCCCGAATTCTCGGAATGGGCGATATCCTCTCCCTGATCGAGAAGGCAGAGTTAGAGGTAGACGAAGCAAAGGCGAAGGAGATGACCCAGAAGCTTCGTAAAGCAGAATTTGATTTCAATGATTTCCTTGAGCAGACCAACCAGATCAAGAAGATGGGTGGTATGAGCAGCATCTTAAGTATGATGCCTGGCATGGGTCAGTTGAAAGACATTGACATCGATGAAAAGTCTATGAACCGTATCGAAGCGATCATCCTTTCCATGACGAAAGAGGAACGTGCCAATCCGAACCTCTTAAACCCGTCCAGAAAGAAACGTATTGCAAAAGGTGCAGGCGTGGATATTGCAGAGGTAAACAGACTTGTGAAACAGTTCGAACAGTCCAGAAAGATGATGAAGCAGATGTCCGGTATGATGTCCGGCAAACGCAAAGGAATTGGCGGACTTGGTGGTCTTGGAAACATGATGGGAGGCAAATTTAAATTGCCGTTCTAAGACTTGAAATTTTGTAGAAAGCAAATGCGTTAGAGCATAGCTGATAAATTTTTTAGTACAAAAACAAATACTTATTTATTTTTTAGGAGGATTTTTATCATGGCAGTTAAGATGAGATTAAGAAGAATGGGTCAGAAGAAAGCACCGTTTTATAGAATCGTTGTAGCAGATTCCAGAAGCCCGAGAGATGGTCGCTTCATCGAGGAAGTTGGTTACTATGATCCGAACACAAACCCGAGCACAATCAAATTCGATGAGGAAGCAGCTAAGAAATGGTTAGCAACAGGTGCTCAGCCGACAGAGACAGTTGGCAAGCTCTTAAAGGTAGCTGGTATCACAGAATAATTACGAGGTTGTCTATGAAGGAATTGGTTGAAGTTATCGCCAAAGCACTGGTTGATAATCCAAACGAGGTTGTGGTTACAGAATCCGAGAAAGAAGATGAAATCATTATCGAGCTTAAGGTTGCATCCAATGATATGGGTAAAGTAATCGGTAAGCAGGGACGCATTGCGAAAGCAATCCGTTCTGTAGTGAAGGCAGCTTCTTCCAAGATGGATAAAAAGGTAATCGTAGAGATTCAGTAACGCTATAAAGGGCTGCGGTCAGAGAGATTTGATTGCAGCCCTGTTTTTAATTTGTTGGAGGTTTCAATGGAAAATTTATTAAGAGTTGGAGTTATTACATCCACACATGGCGTGCGCGGTGAAGTAAAAGTATTCCCGACGACAGATGACATGAATCGCTTCAAAAAACTGAAGACCGTAATTTTAGATACAGGAAAAGAACACAAGACTTTGAATGTAGAGAGTGTAAAATTCTTCAAGAACATGGTTATATTGAAGTTCAAAGGCTTTGACAATATCAATGATGTAGAAATGTGGCGTCAGAAGGATCTTCTGATCACAAGAGATCAGGCAGTAAAATTGAGTCCGGATGAGAATTTCATCGTAGACCTGATCGGTCTTACTGTAATGACAGATGGTGGTGAAAAACTCGGTGTGATGCAGGATGTTCTTCAGACTGGTGCCAATGATGTTTACATTGTAAAAACGGATTCCGGAAAAGAAGTATTACTTCCGGCGATCAAGGACTGTATTTTAAAGGTGGATCTCGAAAAAGGTGAGATGTTAGTGCACGTTCTGGATGGACTGCTTGATCTGTAGGAGGAAACGATGAATTTTCATGTATTAACGTTATTTCCTGAGATGGTTTCCAATGGTCTGAATACCAGTATTTTAGGACGTGCGACAGATAAAGGCCTCCTTTCTTTTGATGTTATTAATATTCGTGATTTTACACTGGAACGTCATGGCAAAGTGGATGACTATCCGTATGGAGGCGGGGCCGGTATGGTCATGCAGGCAGAGCCGATCTATCGTGCCTATGAGGCTCTGGTAGAAAAAATCGGTCACAAGCCACGTGTGGTATATATGACTCCACAGGGCCAGGTATTTAATCAGAAAATCGCGGAAGACCTTGCTAAAGAAGATGATCTGGTATTCCTTTGTGGACATTATGAAGGAATTGATGAGCGTGTTCTTGAGATGATCGCTACAGACTATCTTTCAGCCGGCGATTACGTCCTGACCGGAGGAGAGCTTCCTGCGATGATGATGATCGATTGTATTTCCCGTCTTGTTCCTGGTGTTTTAAATAATCATGTATCTGCAGAGTTTGAATCTTTCCATGATAACCTTCTGGAATATCCGCAGTATACAAGACCGGAAGTCTTTATGGGAAAACAGGTTCCGCCGATCCTGCTTTCCGGCCACCATGCAAATGTGGAGAAATGGAGAAGAGAACAGTCGATTATCCGTACATTGGAACGCAGACCGGAACTTCTTGCAGATGCAAATCTGTCTAAGAAAGAAAAGAAATTTTTAAATCAGCTGTTGGCAGAAAAGGCTGCGGAAGCAGAAGAAAAAGCCAACGCTTCTGAGAATGTAGAGTAGTATTTTCATTCAAAAGAGGAGATGATGTCCCATGGGGACAAAAATGATAAAATCAAAAGATACGGATATGACGCATGGTCCCATCATTAAGCTGCTGATCCTGTATGCCATTCCGTTGCTGCTTGGAAATCTTTTTCAACAGTTATACAATACGGTTGACAGCCTGGTTGTTGGTAATTTTGTAGGAACACAGGCTCTGGCGGCGGTAGGTTCCACAACCAGCATCTGCAATACACTCGTAAAGTTTTTTAATGGTGTCTCTATTGGCGCCAGTGTGATCATCAGCCAGAGTTATGGTGCACATGACGATGAGAAACTTTATAAATCTGTGCAGACGACGATGGCTTTGACATTCCTGTTCGGAATCATATTCACAATCCTGGGCTATGCAATGACACCATTTATGCTTCGTCTGATGGCGACGCCGGAGGATGTACTTCCTTTGTCGTCTCAATATCTGAGGATTTATTTTGTCGGAGTTTCAGGACTTCTTGTATATAATATGGGAAGTGGTATCTTGAGAGCTGTAGGTGACTCCAGACGTCCCTTGATGTTTTTGGTATTCTCCAGCATTATGAATATTGTGCTGGATCTTGTCTTAGTACTCGCGTTTGACATGGGTATCGCGGGAGTGGCACTGGCTACGATCATTTCTCAGTTTGTTTCTGCATTTTTAGTGCTCTTACTTTTAAGCAGATGTACGGAAAGCTATCGTTTTGATGTGAAAGGATTGTGTTTGGATTTGGATATCGTGAAGCGAATCCTTGTTGTAGGCCTTCCTACAGGCATCCAGCAGTCTTTAACAGCTTTTTCCAACGTATTTGTTCATTCTTATATTAATGCGTTTGGATCTGCTTGTATGGCCGGATGGAGCTGTTACTCGAAGATCGATCAGTTTATCTTTCTTCCTATGCAGAGTATGGGAAGCGCAGCTACCATGTTTGTGGGACAAAATGTCGGTGCAAAGGACATGAAGCGTGCAAAAGAGGGAAGTATCAAAGCCTTAGCTATGGCAATCTTATTTACAGTGCTTTGTTGTGTAACCCTTTGGATCTTTGCTCCGCAGATGGTAGCATTATTTAATAAAGAATCTGAAGTTCTTCGATATGGAGTCATGACTTTGCGTCAGAATCTTTGTTTTATGGTGTTCTGCTGTTTCAATCAGGTGCTTGCAGGAGCACTCAGAGGAACAGGAGATGCCAAGACACCGATGTATTACCTGCTCTTTTCTCAGGTTCTGGTAAGACAGATATATCTGTTTCTTATTTCCAGAGTATTGCCGGGTAATTTCCGTATGATTGCATTTGCATTCCCGATGGGCTGGATGCTTTGTTCGATTCTCATGTCTGTACATTTCTTCCGTATGGATTGGAATAAAATATCAAAAACACACAAAAAAAGTTAAATTAGTACTTGCATAATTTTGGAGTATATGATATAATCCGAAACTGTGACATAATGTTGATGTTCCGCTGGCATAGAAATCCTAGTGCGTAAGAACATCGAATAAAATTTAGGAGGTTCACTAAGATGAACGAGATTATTAGAAATATTGAAGCTGGTCAGTTAAAAGCAGAGATTCCGAGCTTCAACGTAGGTGATACTGTAAGAGTATATGCTAAGATCAAAGAGGGTAACCGCGAAAGAATTCAGCTTTTCGAGGGTACAGTTATTAAGAGACAGAACGGTGGCGTTCGTGAGACTTTCACAGTAAGAAAGAACTCCAACGGTATCGGCGTTGAGAAGACATGGCCGCTTCACTCTCCGGCAGTTGAGAACATCGAAGTAGTTAGAAGAGGTAAAGTACGTCGTGCAAAACTTAACTACTTAAGAGACCGCGTAGGTAAAGCTGCAAAGGTTAAAGAGTTAGTAAGATAATTCATTTGGCGGATTTGAAGGGACAATGAAAATTGTCCCTTTTTTTCATCTTTGAGGAGGTGAGGAGTATGGAATTTTATCAGGAGCCGGAAGAGAGTGCGATCCAAACACTTGTAAACTGGATTGTTGATATTGTTGTAGTGATCGCATTTGCCTGTTATCTAGTATATTCAGTTGGAAGCCGTGTGGAAGTTAGCGGAAGTTCCATGAATCCTGTTTTAAATTCCGGTGATGTGGTTTTGATCAATCGCATCGTATATGATCTGGGAACGCCTGCCAGATATGATATCGCAGTATTTGAAAAAGAAAACTCCTCATATAATATGAAACGGATCATTGGACTTCCGGGGGAAACCGTACAGATCAGAAATAATCTGGTATATATAGACGGAAAACCACTGGATGCAGATGATATATTGGGACAAGCAACGATTGCCGGCATTGCGGAATATCCGGTCGAACTGGGAGAGGACGAATATTTTCTTCTGGGAGACAATCGGGAATCAAGTGAAGACAGCCGTTTTTCCGGGATCGGAATCATAAAGCGAGAGCAATTGACAGGAAAAGTCTGGTTTAAATTTCAGCCGATCGAAGAGTTCGGTCTGATTCACTAATAGGAGGTACGTGATGAATATTCAATGGTATCCTGGTCACATGACCAAGGCCAAACGTGCTATGCAGGAAGATATTAAACTGATTGATCTGATCATTGAACTTGTCGATGCACGTGCACCGCTTTCCAGCCGTAATCCGGACATTGATGTCCTTGGAAAAGGAAAAGCGCGTATGATCCTGCTTAATAAAGCAGATCTTGCATCGGAGGGTGCAAATGCTGCCTGGAGTAATTTCTTTAAAGAAAAAGGATTTCAGGTCATGAAGATCGACGCACGAAGCAAAGCAACATTGAAACAGATGAATGCAGTTATTCAGGAAGCATGTAAAGAAAAGATTGAGCGAGACAGAAGACGAGGTATTCTAAATCGTCCTGTCAGAGCAATGGTTGTGGGCATTCCGAACGTAGGCAAGTCTACTTTTATCAATAGCTTTGCTGGAAAGGCTGCGGCTAAAACTGGAAATAAGCCTGGTGTTACAAAGGGAAATCAGTGGATTCGCCTGAATAAGCAGGTAGAGCTGTTAGATACTCCTGGTATTTTATGGCCGAAATTCGAGGATCAGGAAGTTGGTTTGAAACTTGCATTTTTAGGTTCGATCAATGAGGATATATTAAATAAAGAAGAGCTGGCAGGAGAGTTAGTAACATTTATTTCCAAACTTCATCCGGGGCTTCTTTCCGAGCATTATAAGATTGAGGAAGAAGGAAAAAAACAGTACGAAGTACTGGAAGCAATCGCTGAGTCCAGAGCATGTCTGACAAAGGGTGGCGGCTTTGATCTTGCCAGAGCTTCTAAGTTACTGTTAGATGATTTCAGAGGCGGAAAACTTGGACGCATTACGTTGGAAATGCCTCCGGTGACTGTCACAGGAGAATAATATGGCACGTACATTAAAGGGAGACCGTCTGGAAAAAGAGTTGCTTCGTCTGGAGACGATGAAAGAATTTGAACGTCAGTATGAAGGTTGTGCCCTGATCTGTGGTGTTGATGAAGCCGGAAGAGGACCGCTTGCGGGTCCGGTTGTTGCTGGTGCGGCTATCTTACCAAAGGATCAGGTGATCTTGTATCTGAACGATTCAAAAAAGCTTTCCGAAAAACGCCGTGAGGAGTTATTCTTAGAGGTGAAAGAAAAGGCGGTCGCATGGAGTGTTGGAATTGTAAGTCCGGGGAGGATTGATGAGATTAACATCCTTCAGGCGACATATGAGGCAATGCGCGAAGCGATCAAAGGCTTGCAGCTAGTTCCGGACGTATTATTAAATGATGCAGTGACAATCCCGGGAATCGAGATCACACAGGTTCCGATCATTAAAGGTGATGCAAAAAGTGTTTCTATTGCAGCTGCCAGTGTTCTTGCAAAAGTGACCAGGGATCACATGATGGTGGAATACGATCAGCTTTACCCGGAATATGGGTTTGCAAAGCATAAAGGTTACGGTACAGCTGCTCATACAGCAGCAATCCGTGAATTCGGACCGACACCGATCCATCGAATGTCTTTTTTGAAAAATATTCTGGGTCAGAAATAATATCACATAGGAAGTGTTGAAAGCGAACAATAAAAGAAAGACCGGCAGCCATTATGAACAACAAGTGGCTGCCTTTTTGCAAAAGCAAGGATTTGAAATTCTAGAATTGAATTTCCGGTGCAGAAACGGAGAAATTGATATTATCGCACGAGACGGAGTTTATCTTGTATTCATAGAAGTCAAATATCGAGGTTCTCATGTGGCTGGAAATGCGCTGGAAGCCATTGATGCCAGAAAGGCTGCACAAGTGCGCCGTGTTGCACAGATTTATTTATATCAGAAGCATTATTCTGATACCACACCGTGTAGATTTGATGCAGCTGGTGTGAACGGAACTACGATCACATATATAAAAAATGCATTTTGAAAGGAGGCATTCTATGTATCATTGGAATAGAAAAGACACAGAGCCTCATTTAATTGAAAAGAATCATCAGGGAGTTACATGGTTAACATTTCCTGCGTTAGAAGCGACCGGTATGGTAAAACATGCCTTTTCTACTCGTATGGGTGGAGTGAGTGAGGGACCGTTTGCAACTATGAACTTTTCTTTTACCAGAGGAGACGATCCAGAGGCAGTAAAAGAAAATTATCGACGCATGGCCAATGCTCTTGAGGTCGAGATGGCGCAAATGGTTGTTACATGGCAAACGCATACTACAAATGTCCGCAAAGTTTCAGAAGAAGACTTTGGAAAAGGAGTGATCTTAGATCGAGATTATCGAGATGTCGATGGTTTGATCACCGATATTCCGGGAGTAACTTTAGTTACATTTTTTGCAGACTGTGTGCCACTCTATTTTTTGGATACAAAAAACAGAGCGATCGGATTGTCACATTCCGGATGGAGAGGAACGGTCAATCGAATGGGACAGGAAACTCTTCATCGTATGAGAGAAGCATTTGGTACGGATCCGTCTGATGTAATCGCATGTATTGGACCTAGCATTTGTCAGGATTGTTATGAGGTTGGTTCGGAAGTGATCGATCAGTTTCATAATGAATTTGCGGAATGCCATCACGAAAAACTATTCTACGAGAAGCCAAACGGAAAATATCAGCTGAATTTGTGGGAAGCCAATCGTATTGTACTTAGGGAGGCAGGCGTTCCGAATGAACAGATTTCTGTAACAGATATCTGCACGTATTGCAATCCGGATCTGCTCTTTTCTCATAGAAGATGTGCGGATAAACGTGGAAACTTATGTGCTTTTTTATGTTTAAATAAATAAACTTGGATTTTCAGTGCTTCATAAATATGACAATTTTCGAAAAACCTTCTAGTGTATATTTTTTTATCACGCTCATAATAGGAGTGTAACAAAAAACAGCCGCAAAACAGCGGCATTACAAAAAAGGAGGCGTTGACTATGTCTAATAACAATTCTTCTAATAACAACCGTGTGGTAGTACCTGAGGCAAAAGAGGCAATGAATCGCTTCAAAATGGAAGTAGCCAACGAGATTGGCGTTCCGCTTTCTAATGGTTATAATGGTAACCTCACATCTGCACAGAATGGCAGCGTAGGCGGCTATATGGTTAAGAAGATGATCGAAGCACAGGAGAAGCAGATGGCCGGCAAATAAGCCATTAATAAATGAAAAAAGATCCCTTTCGTCAGCACGTCTGATGGAGGGGATTTTTAATTTTTATTGGTTTCGATTTTATACAAAAATTCACTTGTATATCCTTACCATTCCGATTATAATGGAACAATATAATGAGGTGAATTATGAGAGTTATTGCAGGAAGCGCCAGACGGCTGCAATTGAAAACGGTAGAGGGGATGGATACCAGACCAACTCAAGACCGTATAAAAGAAACATTATTTAATATGATCAACAATGATCTTTACGGAGCAACATTTCTCGACTTGTTTGCAGGAAGTGGAGCGATCGGTATCGAGGCTTTAAGCCGCGGAGCGAAGGAAGCGGTTTTCATTGACAATGGAAGTCGACAGGTTGCATGTATCCGTGACAACTTAAAAACGACAAGACTGGAAGAAAAAGCGCTTGTGATGAACAGCGATGTGGTTTCCGGTCTTAAGATGCTGGAAAGAAACGGAAAGAAGTTTGATCTTGTATTTATGGATCCTCCTTATGACCGTGAACTGGAAAAGCATGTAATGGAGGCATTTTGCAACTCCAGCCTTGCTGATGAAGATACACTTTTCATCGTGGAGGCATCCCTGGGAACCAGTTTTTCCTGGGCAGGCCCGATGGGCTATGAAATCGTCCGTACAAAAGAGTATAAGACAAACAAACATGTCTTTTTGATGAAAGCTCTGGAGTCTGACGAAAACTAAAGAAACCGGAGATAGGATTATGAAGAAAGCAATTTATCCGGGAAGTTTTGACCCGGTAACATTAGGACACATCGATGTTATCGAACGTGCATCCAAATTATTTGATCATCTGATCATCGCAGTTCTTGGAAACAGTGCAAAAACTCCATTGTTTTCTACAGAGGAACGTGTTAAGATGTTACAAGAAGTTACAAAACACATTCCGAATGTTGAAGTAGAGTGCTTTGGTGGCCTAACCGTTGATTTTGCGAAAGCTCACAAGGCAACTGCGATGGTGCGTGGACTTCGTGCAGTTACAGACTTTGAATATGAGCTCCAGATTGCACAGTTGAATCACGTGATCAATCCGGATATTGATACAGTTTTTTTGGTAACAGATTTAAAATATGCATACCTCAGCTCCAGTTCGGTAAAAGAAGTAGCGGCATACGGTGGTGATATTTCCCAGTTCGTAACTCCGCTTGTGGAAGCAGAAGTTAAGAAAAAATTTGAAGGTAAGATCAAAGGAAAGGAATAATCAACTATGAGCAGAATTGAACAGTTAATCACTGAAATTGAAGAATACATCGACAGCTGTAAGTTCCAGCCGTTATCTACAACAAAGATCATCGTAAACAAAGAGGAGTTAGACGAACTTTTAGTGGAGCTTCGTCTTCGTATCCCGGATGAGATCAAGCAGTACCAGAAAATCATCAGTAATCAGGAAGCGATCCTTTCTGATGCACGTTCCAAAGCAGATGCTATGTTAGATGAGGCTACTGCACAGACAAGTGAGATGGTAAACGAGCACGAGATCATGCAGAGAGCTTACGCCCATGCCAACGAAGTGATCGAACAGGCACAGGCACAGGCACAGGCAATCATTGACAATGCTGTAAATGATGCAAACAACATTCGTCAGGGTTCCATCCAGTACACAGACGAGATGTTAAAGAGTCTTCAGACAATCATCACACATTCCATGGAAGGTGCACAGGGACGTTTTGATGCGTTCATGAACTCCATGAAGTCCAGCTACGACATTGTATCTTCTAATAGACAGGAACTGTCCGGAAGCATTGTTGTAGAGACAACAGAAGAGGAAGCATAATTAACGATTACATAGGAGATAAGCAAGCCCGGATGCAAGCAGCGCATGGGCCAATTTCCAGATTATGTAGGGCCGGATGAAAAGTCCGGTCCTTTTTTTATTATTTTCTATAATGCCTTTTGTTTGAAAAACACCAGAGATTCCTCCAAAAGTTAGTGTTGCGACCGCTGCAACATAGCCAACTGTATGATCGGAAAATGCTCCCCATTCGCGAATACCTACAGTCATTTCTAAAATACTGATAAGACATAGTTTTATATAAGATGGGATCAGTGTTGCATTATTAATAAACACGACTGCTATGGAGAACAAAACAAGGTAACCACCAATTTTACAGAGTATTTCTATTGAAGAAAGAATGGATTCATTTATATCAATTGTTGGTTCTGAACCTTCTTGATCAAACTGAGTATGGTTAGGAGCAGTATGAAAGGAATATATTCTTTTTGCAATCACTGTTAAAAGAAGAATCGGGGTGTAAATG
Organism: Pilosibacter sp.; assembly: GCA_045637605.1. Classification (GTDB taxonomy): domain Bacteria; phylum Bacillota; class Clostridia; order Lachnospirales; family Lachnospiraceae; genus Pilosibacter. The sequence goes on along the minus strand of JAZTZT010000107.1, from coordinate 10,346 downwards.
GATATGAATAACATTGGAATACTTATTTGATCCATAAAAAAAGGATAAAGGTATCCCAATATAAACATGGGACTCGGATGATTGCATATAGCCATCAAAAATCTAGCCTCCCGGATGGAAATTCGTCCGTCATTCACAAAATCTGTACAAGTTTTTGCTCCCATTGGGTATCCGCACAGTAATCCTGATATAAAAACATAACATCCTTCATTTGAAAGTCCCATAGTTGGATGTAGGATTAAATGAAATGGACGCATGATCTGATTCAATCCTCCGCCGGATACAATCAGTCCAGACAAAACCATAAAAGGAAATAGAGCAGGAACGACAGAATTGTACCAAAGTAGGAGTCCCTGCCGGGCTCCTTCCGTAACTTCAGAGGAAAATAACAATAGTACAATTAAAACTAAAAATAAAAGAATGGAACGAAATGGAAATGACTTCATGGAAGGAACCTGATGTTAGAGTTGTATTAATGTATGTCCGAATTATGAACTTTATGAAAATTTTGTAATCAGTTGTACTTTTTTTCGAATTTTGGTATGATAATGAAGATAGTATAAAAATGGAGGAGTTTTGCCTGTGGGAAAAGAAATGCGTCTGGACAAGTATCTGGCTGATATGGGAAAAGGAACCAGGAGCCAGATAAAAGAAGCGGCCAGAAAAGGACGGATTCAGATCAATGGTGTGATTACAAAGAAACCTGACACAAAAGTGAATGTGCAGACGGATACCATTGAATTTGACGGGATTGTTGTTTCTTACGTGACAATGGAATACTATATGCTGAATAAACCGCAAGGCGTAGTTTCTGCTACAGAGGATAACAAATATCAGACAGTAATTGACCTGATCGACGGAAAGAACCGAAAAGATCTATTTCCGGTAGGACGTCTGGATATTGATACGGAAGGACTTCTTCTGATAACCAACGACGGTCCGCTGGCTCATCGCTTGTTGGCACCGAAAAAGCATGTAGATAAGATCTACTATGCGGTTTGTGAGGGTACCGTACCAGATTCTGCAGTAGAGGAATTTGCAGAAGGGATATTGTTGCCGGATGGATTAAAATGTCTTCCGGCTTCCCTAGAAATCTTAATAAGAAAAGAAGATGATGGGAAACAGATTTCTGAAATAAAACTGACGATTCGTGAAGGTAAATTCCATCAGGTGAAACGCATGATGGAGGCAGTAGGTTGTCCGGTCGTATTTTTAAAGCGTCTGACCATGGGACCGTTAACTTTAGATGAATCGTTAAAACCGGGCGAATATCGTTCTTTGACTGAAGAAGAATTGGAGTGGTTAAACGATTTATGATAAAAAACTTGTTAGATGGAAAGAAAGCAATTCTATTTGATCTGGATGGCACATTGGTAGATTCTATGTGGATGTGGAAGCAGATTGACATCGAATTTCTTGGACGATATGGATATGATTGTCCGGATGATCTACAAAAATCCATTGAGGGTATGAGCTTTTCTGAGACAGCAGTGTATTTTAAAGAACGCTTCCAGATTCCGTTATCATTAGATGAGATTAAAACATGTTGGACTCAGATGTCCATTGATAAATACCGTTATGAAGTTCCGCTTAAATCCGGTGCGCTGGAGTTTTTAAAGTATTGTAAGGAACATACTATTCGCACCGGAATTGCCACCAGCAACGGACGTGAGATGGTGGATGCAGTGATTGAGTCTTTGCAGATTGGAGAATATCTGGATGTAATCACGACTGCCTGTGAAGTAAAATCAGGAAAACCGGAGCCGGATATTTATCTCGAGGTAGCAAGACGACTTGGTGTGGATCCGTCAGAGTGCCTGGTCTTTGAAGATATTCCTGCAGGGATTATCGCAGGAAAAAGAGCCGGAATGCAAGTCATTGCAGTTGAAGATGATTTTTCGAAACTTATGAAACCGGAAAAGATGAAGTTAGCAGACGGTTTCATTGATACATATTTTGATATATTGTAAAAAGTGAGGGATAGTATGTTACATGATTTTCTTCCGATTTGTAGAGAAGATATGGATAAGCGAGGCTGGGAGCAGTGTGACTTTGTTTATGTGATCGGCGATGCGTATGTAGATCATCCGTCATTTGGACCTGCGATCATCAGCCGCCTGTTAGAGGCACATGGCTATAAGGTCGGTATTATTTCACAGCCTGACTGGAAAGAAAAGGAAAGTGTGATGATCCTTGGTGAGCCGCGCCTGGGTTTTCTTGTAAGTGCCGGCAACATGGACTCCATGGTAAACCATTATTCTGTATCCAAACATCGCAGAGAGAAAGACTCTTATACTCCTGGAGGAGAGATGGGAAAACGTCCGGACTACGCAGCTGTCGTATACTGCAATTTGATCCGTTCTGCCTATAAAGATTCTCCGATCATTTTGGGCGGTATCGAAGCCAGCTTAAGACGTTTGGCTCATTATGACTATTGGTCCAATAAAGTGAAGCGCTCCATTCTTCTGGATTCTCAGGCTGACCTGATTTCCTACGGTATGGGTGAAAAATCCATTATTGAGATTGCAGATGCGCTGAATTCCGGTCTGAATATTAAAGATATTACTTATATTGAAGGTACTGTATACAAAACAGACAGCCGTGAAAAAGTTTATGATGCGATCATGCTTCCGGAATTCTACGATATCCGTGATAATAAACGTAAATATGCAGAAAGCTTCTTTATTCAGTACCAGAATGCCGGACCGTTATCCGGAAAGCGTTTGTGCGAACCGTATACAGAGAAATTATTTGTTGTACAGAACTCACCGGCCAAACCGTTAACGATGCAGGAAATGGATGATGTTTATGCACTTCCTTATATGAGGAAGTGGCATCCGAGCTACGATGCTCTTGGCGGTATCCCGGCTTTCAGTGAAGTAAAGTTCAGTCTGATCAGCAACCGCGGATGTTTTGGCGGATGTAGTTTCTGTGCTCTTACCTTCCATCAGGGACGCATCATTCAGGTTCGCAGCCATGAATCGATTATTGAAGAAGCGAAAATGCTTACGGAAGAACCGGATTTCAAAGGTTATATTCATGATGTAGGTGGTCCGACTGCGAACTTCCGTTTCCCGGCATGTAATAAGCAGTTGGACAAGGGTGCATGTCCGAATAAGCAGTGTCTGTTCCCGAAACCATGTCAGAATATGATCGCAGACCACAGAGATTATATTAAACTGCTTCGTAAGCTTCGCGAAATTCCGAAAGTGAAAAAGGTATTCGTTCGTTCCGGTATTCGTTTTGACTATCTTCTTGCAGATAAGAGCCGTGAATTCTTGCGTGAGCTCTGTGAGCATCATGTCAGCGGTCAGTTAAAGGTTGCTCCGGAACATATTTCTGACGCAGTATTACAGAGAATGGGTAAACCGGAAGTGTCCGTATACAATCAGTTCGTGAAAGAATACAAAGCCATGAATCAGAAGATCGGAAAAGAGCAGTATCTGGTACCGTATCTGATGTCCTCTCACCCGGGTTCTACTCTGAAAGAGGCGATAGAACTGGCTGAGTATCTGAGAGATTTAGGATATATGCCGGAACAGGTACAGGATTTCTATCCAACTCCGTCCACAATCTCTACATGCATGTATTATACAGGTCTGGACCCGAGAACCATGGAAGAAGTTTATGTGCCGAAGAATCCGCATGAAAAGGCAATGCAGAGAGCTCTGATCCAGTATCGCAATCCGAAAAACTATGACCTGGTGTTTGAAGCGCTGAAAAAAGCCGGAAGAGAAGATCTGATCGGTTTTGAGAAACATTGTCTCATTCGTCCAAGAAATATCGGTTATGGACGTCCGAACGGACAGGGCGCCGGTTATGCGAAAACCGGAACAGGTCCTGCAAAAGGCGGAAAACCGTGGGCTAAAGGAGCATCAGAAAAGAAATCTGCTCCGGCGAAAAAGAAAACCATCCGCAATGTTCACAAAAAGAAAGGTTGATGAGTTCTATGAAAATAGCAATCGTGACCGGTGCATCTTCCGGAATGGGAAGAGAGATGGTCTATCAGTTGGCAGACCGTTTCGGAGGTCTTTCAGAAATTTGGGTGATTGCCAGACGGATGGAACGTCTTGATGAATTTGATGGAAAGCTCCCGTTAAAGATTCGCAAGTTTGCAATCGATATTACAGATACTCAATCCCTAAATATCTTAAAAAATGAACTGAAAGTGGTACGTCCTGATGTGAAAATTCTCGTAAATTCAGCTGGTTGTGGGAAATATGGTAACATTGGCGAATTGACACCGGAGGAGTCCTCCAATATGATACGTTTAAATGCAGAAGCTTTAACTGCAGTAACAGAACTTGTTCTTCCGTATATCTCTGCCAATAGCCGTATCATTCAATTTGCTTCTGCAGCTGCGTTTGTTCCACAGCCTGGATTTGCTGTGTATGCTGCGACCAAATCCTATGTATTGAGCTACAGTCGTGCACTTGCTCAGGAACTAAAATCCAGAAATATATCTGTGACAGCCGTATGTCCGGGATCTGTAGAGACTGAATTTTTTGACTATGCATTAAATGGCAGAAAATTGCCTGCTTATAAAAAAGCGGTTATTTCCAAGCCTGAAGTGGTCGTTAAGCATGCGATTACAGATAGTTTAATGGGAAAATCGATGTCGATTTCAGGACCGGTAATGAAAGGATTTTACTTCCTTTGTAAATTTCTTCCTCATGATCTGATCATGCGGTTTATTAAATAGCTAGTTCTTACACACGAAAAGAGGTTCGAATTTGAAAAATAATAAGATAAGAAAAGGACATTACGGTTACCGTGATGCTAATAAAAAGAGACGAATTACTTATGTATCATTATTTGCAGTTGCCATTGCGAGTGTTCTGATCGGAAGATTTTTCGTACCGATGGAAGATATTAAGAATTTGATGATGATCACAGCTATTCTTCTGGTTCTTCCGATGGCCAATCTGGCATCTCCTATGCTAGTTGCATGGAAATTTAAAACTGCGCCAAAAGATTTTTATGATGCTGTGAAACCGTATGAAGAAAAATTTACAGTATTTTATGACCTGATCATTACCAATACAGACCTGATCATGCCAATCGACGCAGCCGTGATCCATCCGACTGGTGTATACTTATTCTGCCCGAATAAGAATGTGGATGTAAAAAAAGGCGAGAAGTTTATCAATGAGATTCTTGTAGGATGGAAACTGGACGGAAATGCGAAGATCATGGTTGAGAAAAAGAATTATCTGAATCGTTTGGCTTCTTTAAGAGACCTGACAGAAGAGGATGATGACGGAAGTACCGAGTATATCACAAAAGTTATTCTTGGACTTTCTATGTAAATAAGAAAGGAACTTGATTTTATGCAGGAAATTACAATCGGTAAAAATGAAGCCGGACAGCGTCTGGATAAGTTTCTGGCGAAATATATGAACCTGGCTCCTAAAAGTTTCTTTTATAAAATGATGCGTAAAAAGAATATCACTCTTAACGGCAAAAAATGTGAAGGTCCGGAAAAACTGGCAGAAGGTGATATTGTAAAATTATTTTTGTCTGATGAAACCATTGCAGGATTCACAGATGTAAAAGTTCAGAAAATCCAGAAAACCAACAAACATAAATTGGATGTTATTTATGAAGATGATGAGATTGTTCTGATCAACAAACCATCTGGCATGCTTTCACAAAAAGCAAAGAAAAGTGATATTTCTCTTGTGGAATATCTGATCGATTATCTGTTGGATTCCGGAGCGATTACTGAAGACTCCATGAGAAGTTTTCGCCCGTCGATCTGCAATCGCCTTGATCGCAATACCAGTGGTATTGTGGCTTGTGGAAAGTCCTTGGCAGGTCTTCAGATGCTCTCCGAGGTGTTTCGAGATCGCAGCATCCACAAATATTACCAATGTATTGTTAAGGGCGAGATGAAAGGCAGTCGTACGATTGATGGTTGGCTCTTGAAAGATGAGGCAGCAAATAAGGTTCAGATTTTTAAAACAGAAGTGAAAGATGCACTTCCGATCCGTACAAAATACGAACCGATTGCTACAAATGGAAGACTTACTTTATTAAAGGTAACGTTGATCACAGGTCGGTCTCACCAGATTCGCGCACATCTGGCATCGATCGGGCATCCGATCTTAGGTGACGCAAAGTATGGTACGGGCTTTAATAAAGCGATAGAGCAGCATTATCAGATTCGTTCCCAGCTTCTTCACTCATATAGGCTGGAGTTTCCAAGGCTGCCGGAACCATTTGAGTATTTGAGCGGAAAATATTTTGAGGCTCCCCTGCCGAATGATTTTAAACGAATTATCACAGGTGAGAAGTTGGATAAATAATACCTGATGGATTGAAAAGGAGTCATTTTATGGGTACATGGAAAACAAGAGGACTTCGCGGTTCCACATTAGAAGACTTAATCAATCGAACAAATGAAAGCTATCGCGAAAAAAAACTGGCACTGATCCAGAAGGTTCCGACCCCGATCACTCCGATTGAAATCGATAAAGCCAGCAGACATATTACACTGGCATATTTTGATACAAAAAGTACAGTTGACTACATCGGTGCAGTACAGGGAATTCCAATCTGTTTCGATGCTAAGGAATGCGCAGTAAAGACATTTCCACTTCAAAATATTCATCCACATCAGATTGCTTTCATGAGTGAATTTGAATCACAGGGCGGAGTGGCATTTATCATACTTTCTTACACATCGGAAGATGAAGTCTATTATATTCCATTTGATGTGATTTTCGAATTTTGGAAACGTATGGAGAATGGAGGACGGAAAAGTTTTACTTACGAGGAAGTGATTCCAAAAGCGTGGAAGATTCGGAGTCACCGAGATATGTTGGTACATTATCTGGAACAGCTCCAAATGGATCTTGACCGCAAGGAATCCGTAGAAAATTAGCAATAAGGAGGTAATGCAATGTTTGAAATGCTAATTTGGCTCGTCATGCTTGCAGTATTCGGTCTATCATCACTGAAAAAGAATGGTACACTGGATCAGATGATGAGTGATTTTTCCAAAAAGAAACAAAATGAAGAAGACAATGTGGTTTTTGAGCAAGACGAAAACGGAACTCCGAAACGCACAAAACGTCCGATGTCCGGAGGAGGAAGAAATATGAAGATCAACACTGGTTCTATTGGTAAAGGTGCCGGTATTGCGTTTCTTGTGATCTTTTTAGGCATCACTGGTTTAAACAGTTATTATACGCTCAGTGAACAGGAGATGGCCGTTGTAACTACATTTGGCAGCCCATCTGTGGTAGAGTCTTCCGGTCTTCATTTTAAAATTCCGTATATTCAGAAAGTAACAAAAGTTTCAAAAGAGATTACGGGAATGCAGATTGGATATACAACGGATCCGGAACGTGCTTACGGCGCTTCTCCGGAAACTCCGGTTACGATCGAGAATGAAAGTCTTATGATCACAAAAGACTTTAACCTTACTAATGTTGATTTCTATATTGAATACATGGTCACAGATCCGGTACAGGCTGTTCGTCATAAGACCGTGTATAATGAGATCATTAAAAACCTTGCTCAGAGTTATATCCGTGATACCGTTGGTATGTACAATGTCGACGAAGTTATTACAACAGGAAAAACTCAGATTCAGGAGCGAATCAAAGAGCAGCTGACTCAGAGACTGGTTGATGAAAACATTGGTTACGGTATTTACAATGTTTCCATTCAGGATTCCGATATGCCGCGTGCAGACGTAGGTGATGCGTTCAAAGCTGTAGAAGATGCAAAACAGGGAATGGAGACTGCGATCAACGAAGCTAAGAAGTATCAGTCTGAGAATATTCCGAAGGCAAAAGCGGAAGCGGATAAGCTGATCCAGGAGGCAGAAGCCTTTAAGCAGGAGCGTATTAACGAGGCGACCGGTCAGGTGGCACGTTTTGAAGATACTTATGCTGAATATGTGAAATATCCGCTGATCACGAAAAAGCGTATGTTCTACGAAACAATGGAAGAAATTCTTCCGGATTTAAAAGTAATTATCGACAATGGAAGTGGTACTCAGACCATGCTTCCGTTAGAGCCGTTTACAACTGCGGTCGGTCAGTAGAAAGGAGGAGAATTATATGAAGAAATTAAGTAAATCTGTTGTTGCAATCATTGTTCTCGTCCTTGTGTTAGTTGTAGGAAGTTCCAGCCTTGTGAGCACCTACAATGATGAGTATAAGTTAATCCTGCAGTTTGGTAAGGTTGTAAAAGTAATTGATGAACCGGGACTGAGCTTTAAGATTCCATTCATCCAGACAACCATGTCTATTCCAAACTATGAGATGGTTTATGACCTTGTTCCGAGTGAGGTTAATACCAGAGACAAAAAGGTGATGGTAACAGACTCCTTTGCACTTTGGTCTATCACTGATCCGTTAGAATATCTTTCCAGACTCGGAGCCAATAAAGCAAATGCGGAAAGCCGTATTTCCGTAGTTGTTTACAATGCTGTGAAAAACGTGATTTCCTCTACCGATCAAGCAGATGTTATTTCAGGCCGTGATGGTAAACTTGCGGAGATGATCACAGAGAAGATCGGCGATTCTCTTGACAGTTATGGAATTACCGTAAAAAAAGTAGAGACGAAGATGCTGGATCTTCCGGATTCCAACAAAGAGGCTGTATATCAGCGTATGATCTCTGAACGTCAGAACATCGCTGCCGGTTATATCGCAGATGGTCAATATGAATCTACTGTTATTAAGAACTCCACTGATCGCGAAGTGTCTGTTTTGATTTCCGAAGCAAAAGCGAAAGCTGAGAAGATTCGTGCAGAAGGCGAGGCAGAATACATGCGTATTCTTTCCGAGGCATATAACGATGAGAGCAAAGCAGAATATTATAACTATCTCCGCAGCCTTGATGCTTTAAAAGCAAGCCTGAAAGGATCTAACAAAACAATCATTCTCAACGAAGATTCTGAAATCGCAAGAATTCTTCAGGGAAATTAGGTTAGCATGGACATTCCCCAACAAATATGATATGATATTTGTTGGGGAATTATGGTATATAAACCATTTAAGTATTTCACGTGAAAAGGAGAAATGATATGTCTAAAGTTGTTGATTATTTCTTAAAGTATGCATCTTATGATACACAGTCTGCAGGTGACACTAAGATCAACCCGAGTACAGACAAACAGTTTGAGCTTGCAAAATACCTTAAGAATCAGTTAGAAGAGATCGGTGTACAGGATGTTTCCATGAGTGATCGCTGCTACGTATACGGTACAATCCCGGCTACTGTAGAGGCTGATTGCCCGACAATCGGATTCCTTGCACATATGGATACATCTCCGGATTATCCGGATGATCCGACAAACCCGCAGATCATTAAGAACTACGATGGCGGCGATATCAAATTAGGCGATACAGAGTTCGTATTAAGCCCGTCTATGTTCCCGTTTATGAAAGATTACATCGGCCAGGATCTGATCACAGCTGACGGTCACACATTACTTGGCGCAGACGATAAAGCAGGTATTGCTGAGATCATGTGCATGGCTGAGTACCTGATCAACCATCCGGAGATTCCGCATGGTACAATCAAAGTTGCGTTTACACCGGACGAAGAGATTGGTCACGGCGTTGATAACTTTGACGTAGAAGGTTTTAACGCAGATTTCGCCTACACAGTAGATGGCGGCGCTTGGGGTTCCATGGAATATGAGACATTCAATGCAGCGTCCTTAAGAGTATTTGTACATGGCCAGAACATCCATCCGGGCAGTGCAAAAGCAAAGATGAAAAACTCCGTACAGATCGCTATGGAATTTGATTCCATGCTTCCGGCATTCGACAGACCGCAGTACACAGAGATGTACGAAGGTTTCTTCCACTTAAACAACATGGAAGGTAATGTTGAGAACACAGTAATGAACTACATCATTCGTGATCATTCCATGGAGATTTTTGAGAACAGAAAAGCTCTCGTTAATCAGGTTGTTGCATTCTTAAATGCAAAATACGGCGAAGGTACAGTAGAGATCAATATGAACGACTCCTACTACAATATGGCTGAGAAGATCCGTCCGCACATGTTCTTACTCGACATTGCAGCAGAAGCATTTAAAGAGCTTGGTATTGATACTCCGTACATCAGCCCGGTACGTGGCGGTACAGACGGTGCAAGACTTTCCTACAGAGGTCTTCCGTGTCCGAACCTTTGCACAGGTGGTCACAACTACCACGGCAAGTATGAGTTCATCTGCTTCCAGTCCATGGAGAAGACAGTGGAACTTCTTATCAAGATCGCTCAGAAGTTCAAAGATGTAAAAAAGAACTAAAGATATTTTGATGACAATAATATAAAAAGTAATTTTTAACCGCATCGATTTTCGGTGCGGTTTTTTT